>UQHH01000003.1 GCA_900540865.1 uncultured Oscillospiraceae bacterium | reverse complement strand
ATTTCATTTTAGGCGGTTATTATACAAATAGTGACAGACAAGAAGCCAATTTTCCATTTGAAGAAGACAAGGCGTATAAAATAAACTAAACTATAGTAAACAGATATTAAGAATAGGGTTTTAAGGGTGTTTGGGATGAAGAAAAGAATATTGCCAGTAGTTTGCATAATGTGTGTTTGCGTTATGCTTCTCACCTCCTGCGCGCAGGAGCCAGCGGCCTCCATTCCATCGGAACTACAATTTACAAAAGGAACAGAAAAACCGTATCTTGAACCAAATGATGACAACTTTCCAATTATAACGGATGATTACAAATATTACATAAAGAAAGCAAACATTGTAAAGGGCAAAGAACCAATCAGTTACAAAAATATCAATTACTCCGAAATTAAAATTACAAAAACCAAAACGCTGCCCGAAGGAATAAAAAGGGAAGACGTCGATTATATGAACGACGGCACAGGCGCAGCGGTTGGGGACGACGGCGCCATCCTCGACGATAAAACCTATCTGTTTGTAACAACACGGATTACCAATAAAACGGATGAAAAAATGTTGATTCCCATGCAGATAAGGGTTGTGGCTTTGGACGATGAACTGTCCTATAAAAACTGTAACATAACAAATATATACCGCAGCGGCAAAAAATTAAGCGTCCTGAAAAAAAGCATGCCGGAAAACAAAAGCTATTATATGGAATATTTTGAACCTGGGGAATCGACTGTTTACACGATTGGTACGATTGTAAACGACGATTTGATTGATGCGGATAATTTGTATTTTATATTAGACGAGTATTATACTGATGAAGAATCTAAACAGCCTGGTTTTGAATTTGAAGAAGACAAGGCATATAAAATAAACGAAGAAACATTTAAAAATACATACTAGGAGCGCCTATGAAACGGATTTTAAAAATTGAAATGAAACGCGCGTTTTTAAACCGCATGTTTGCCGCAAGCCTGCTAATCGGGTTTACTATTTGCACTGTCCAAATTTTTAACGAAGTACTGCCCATGCTGCAGTATCAGCAGTCGCTCGTGCAGTCGGACACATATCCGCATGGAGTTTTCAGCAAATGGCTCGGCGGCGGAAATTCGTTCTGGATAGTGCTGTATTTTGCGCTGCTCCCAATCCTTGCGGCGCTGCCGTACGCCGACAGCCTGCATGCAGACCGCCGCAGCGGCTATGTAAAAAATATCTTTACGCGCGGGAAGAGAAGGTCTTATTACGCGGCCAAATTCATCTCTGTTTTTTTGTCCGGCGGGGCGGCGGCCGTGCTGCCGCTGCTTTGGAATTTGTACCTTTGCGCAATGCTGCTGCCAAGCATTACGCCTGACCCGGTTGCGGGAACCTTTTGGCCCAACGCCGCGTCGCTGTGGGCGGAGCAGTTCTACACGCAGCCTTTTGCGTACACGGCTCTCTTTTGCGCCATGATTTTTGTTGCCGCCGGCTTGCTCGCCGCAATTGCGCTCGCCGCGACCTTTTTTGTCAAGTACAGGTTTGTCGTTCTGCTGGTCCCCTTTATCGTGTACCAGCTTATTACCTTCCTGTCCAGACTGATATCCGATATGGCGCTCGATATGCAGCAATGGCTGATGCCGCAGCAGTATTTCCCAATTGAACCCGTTAAGGCCGGGTCGGAAATTTTGCTTCTTGCGCTGCTTGTATTGGGGATTTACTGTATACGGGTGAAAAAAGATGAAACGTATTAAAGCTTTGCACCACGAGCTGCTTTTTTTTGTGCGGGAGCATAAGCTCCTGTTCTTTTGTACCGTTTTGATTTTGATTTTTCTTTCTGTCGCTTTTCCCATACCCAATGTCCGCACAGTGGAAAACGAACAGAGGGCCGTAAGCATTGCGGATTACTTTCTGCTGTTAAAGCAGCCGCTGTTTTTCTATCTGGCAAACATATTTGTTGCCGTTTTCCTGTTGTTTCGTTTTATGAAGAATCATTTTAAAATCAATTTTTTAGTCAGGCAGGAAAATATTGGCTTGCTTTACACAAAACACTGCTGTGCCGCCGGTTATCTGGCGTTTTGCGTTTCCCTCATACAGGCAATCGTGACGCTGGGAGTCGGTGCGTTCCATACGCCCGTTCTAATCAATTTCAACCAGATAAACAGCGCCTTTTATTTTTATGCGGACGCACAAATCAGCAGTATTTCCTTTTTCGGCGTTTTTGCCGTCACCTTTCTGTTTGGCTTTATATGTATTTTTATGTTTTTATTGCTTTATATTGCTCTGCGCTGGCTGACCGGGCGCGATTTCATATGCTTTATTATAATCTTATTGGTTGGACTGCTGGACTCGTATGGGAATTTTGGCGTCGTATCCTATTTTGGAGCGTCGTACGCAGATTTCGTCCCATCCTATCATTTCCTTTCGCTGATTGGCATAGCAGCAGTGTGCGCAATGATTTTTTACGCGGGAAAAGCCTGCCTAAAGTATAAGGAGTTTCTGCATGAGAAATAGTACGCTTTATAAATGCGTCAGGTATGACCTGCGCGTCGGCCTGGCGGGAAATATTCTGAAATACCTGCTTGCGCTTTTTGTGTTCGCATTTACGGCGGTTATGTTTTTTCAATCTGCCCACGCTGTTGAGGCCAGCGGCTCGGCGCTGGACTGCCTGATTTATTTTTACCGCGGAATGCAGGTGTACATTCCCTCAGGCGATACCCCGTTTCCGGTTCCCGTCATCTGGCTGATGCTTCAACTGCTCGTTTCATTTTTGATTTTGAGCTATCCGACGCAGGACTTGGAATCCTATGGAATGCAATTTCTTGTAAGGACAAGAAAACGCGGCGTGTGGTGGACTTCAAAATTCATATGGAATATTGTAAGTGTTTTTCTGTTTTACTGCATAGGAATTTTTACGGCGTTTGTTTTTGCGCTTCTGTTTGGCGACGCGTCTTTTGCGCTGCATAGTAAAACGGCCATGCTCGTCAGCGAGTTTGGCAGTAGCGCCGGATATGCGCAGACGCTTGCCGCGGTCCTGATACTGCCTTTCCTGACGTCCGCGGCAATGGCTGTTTTCCAAATGGTACTCAATTTTATTTTGAGGCCGGTATACAGCTATATTATTGTGACCGCGGTGTACTTGGCGTCGGCATATTACAACACCCCATTTTTACCCGGGAATTATTCCATGCTGCTGCGAAATGAAATAGCGCTCTACGGCGGTGTCGATACGGTTTTCGCTGTCATTGCAGATTGTGTGATTCTTCTCATTTCGTTTTTGATTGGACTGGCTTATTTCCGGCACTACGATATCCTGCAAAAAGACTAGGAGGAAAACGATGTATATAGAAATTAAAAATCTGTCTAAAACAATAAGAGGCGCAAAGGTGCTCGACGGTATCTCTATGAAGCTAGAAGGCGGCAGGGTATACGGCTTTAAAGGAAAAAACGGCTCAGGAAAAACAATGCTGATGCGCGCGATGTGCGGCCTGATTAAGCCGTCGTCCGGTACAGTCGATATAAACGGGCAAGAGCTGGGAAGAGAAATTTCATTTCCGCCGAGCATCGGTGTCCTGATTGAAAATCCGGCCTTCCTTTCAAAATATACTGGCTTTCAAAATTTAAAAATCCTTGCTGGAATACAGAATAGGATCGACGACGAAAAAATAAAGCAAACGCTTGCCGCGGTCGGGCTTGACCCCGGCGATAAACGGACTTACCGCAAATATTCCCTTGGAATGAAGCAGCGTTTGGGCATTGCCTGCGCTGTAATGGAAAACCCGGATATTATATTGCTGGACGAGCCAATCAACGCGCTTGATGAAAACGGTGTGCTGCTTGTAAGAGGCCTGCTCAAAGAAGCAAAAGAACGCGGCGCAGTTATTGTAGTAGCCTGCCATGACACGGAAGAGCTTGAGCTTTTGGCGGACGAGATTTATGTCTTGTACGATGGAAGAATAACCGACCATACCGTTTTACAAAAGGAAGTAGAAGAGAATGAAGCGTAAAACCGTCCTTACGATTATACTTGTAATTGTATTTTCAGCCGCTGCTGTGCTGTCCGCCGTGCAGATATACAATGTAAATGCACAGTATCCACAGGCTTCTGTAGTCAGACATCAGATGAATGAAACGATTGACGGCGGCGCAGCCTCGGTTCGCGTAACCGGCTGCCGGATTGCTTCTGTAGAAGAAGTAAAAAAATCCGCACCGGATTATGAAATTGCCGGCAGCACCGGGCAGACGGACTACAAATTTTTGCTCATTACCGTTCAATTCCGCAACGTTTCCAATACCAAGCAGGAGCTTTCCATACCGGCAATGCTGCATGCGCAGACCGTTACATGGAGCAATGGGATGGAACTCGAATTATTCCATCATCTCAATCCAGGAGAAACAGGCCCCGGCTATATGGAAATGGGGGCCGGCTCAGAAAAAACGCTTATTTTACCCTACCTGCTCACATCAGGCCAGTTTAATGAAAAGGATTGGAATAGGGTAGAACGCTTGCAATATCAGATTTCCGTCTCTATATATCCCGTAAAACATGTAATCGATTTAAAAACCTGAACGAAAAAACCGCCGCCGGCGGTTTTTTCTTAAAAATCTCCTTTTTTCGTTCTCCTATGCACCAACCTGTCCCTTGTCACATACACTATAATACAGGGTTGTCCCTGAACAAGTATAAAAGGAGTTAATATATATGAGTTGCAGAAATCGTGGTTGTGGCTGTGGCTGCAATCAGAGAAACTGGGGCGGCTCCGGATGCCGCAGGACAGGCTGCTTCAACGCAACTGTTCCGGTAACGGTTACCTATCAGATTACCCCGGACCTTATCGACGAAAGGGCAATTATCGACCAGATTCCGTCAAACGCCTCATTCAACAACGAGGGCAGCTTTGGTAACGACTGGTCGGATTTCTCCTGCGGCTGTGGCTGCGATTAACAAATGTTAAACCGCCCGTAAGGGCGGTACATATATAAACGGCGTTCGTATTTTAAAATATGGGCGCCGTTTTGTCATAACAGGTGCTGGATTCGGACTATAATAAAATGGAACGGGTGTAATGGATATAGTATCAAAAAATACCAAAAGTGGTAAGAGCGGCATAAAATAGAATGTGAGCGGACAATTATTTCAAAAAAGTGAATCTATTATGCTTCTAATTTGGATAAATTATCTAAAATAAATAATTCTCTGTGTTATTATAAATATGTAAGAAAAGTGTAATATTCTTTTATATCATTTTTGGAATATACCTTTTTAATAGGGAGGGTTTATTATGAAAAGACCGCTTAGTATCTGCTTGGTAATCTCTTTGATTCTCTGCATGGCGCTGCCTGCAGCCGCGCTGGAACAAAACGAGGGGCGCGCGGCAACGCTTCATCACCATTTTATCTCTTATCTTGAAGCGAATGGTGTAGAGCACCAGTTTCCAGACGGCTCCGGTGAAGAATTGTCAACCGTTGAATGGATTGCGGATATTGACGGATGGACAATTTTCTTTGGCCATCCTGGATTTGAGCTGCCCATTTTTACTTCTGACAGAATCGGGGATTATGTCTTTCTGTCAACAAATGCCTATGACCCCTATGACCTCGGCGTCTACGCCGAGAAAGACGAAAAAATTTATACTTTGAAGGAAGCCTGCGCTACGGGCGGGCTGGATATTAAAAAGGTGGCTGCGGTTCCATCACGGTATATACAGGCGTTTGCTCCGGGAGACACCGACAAAAACGGTGGGATTGAAGTAAAGGACGTTTTGAATATACAAAAGGCCATCTGCAAAATGACCGAAATCGAAAAAGGCTGCTGCGACTTTCTTTTTTATGATTTCAACGCGGATGGAATTGTCGATTTAAAAGACGTTTTAGCGCTTCAAAAACAGCTTGCTAAGCTGTCATAAAAATAGGAAACCATAGAAGGGCAACGTACAAAATGAAAAAAGTGTTTTTAAAAAGAATGACCGCACTGTTACTAAGTGTTTTGCTGTGCGGCGTTCCTGCTTCGGCGTATGCGCAGAAAGAGGCTCCGCAGGAAGAAAAAATTTCAAGCTCTCTGTCACAACATATAGACCGTTTGCAGCGCCAGGGAAACGGATTATCAGGTGAAAAGCTTCCTGTCTGGATTTGGTATAAGGATATCGACCAGAAAAAGGTTACTCTGGAGGCGGAAAAACAAACGGGCCTTACGGAGGAAACCCTTTCGGTCGAATATAAAATGCCGGATACAGCCTTGTTGAACGCTTTACAGAGTGAACAGCCTGGCAGCCGGGAGCAAATGCTGGAATTTCTCGGCCGGACCACGGCGGGAAGAAGGCTTGAAGAGCAGCGGGCAGAGATATATTTGCAGAAGCGCCGTGAGATTTCACGCGCTAAATATTGTGAAAAAAGTTCACGAATATTGAATAAGGCTTCTGTCGTTCAAAGCGATATCATTTTCAAGAGCCAGTATGCGCCCACTGTCATTGCTGAAATGGATATCTCTCAAATTCAGGCGCTGGCGTCCTCTGACGAGGTCGAATCCGTATCCCTGTATGAAGAAGAAATTACGGAGAAATGCGGTATTGATTCTGTTTGCGAATCGACAGCTTTAAATAGGGTCTATGCCAAAACCGGGTTGACCGGCCAGGGTGTCAAGGTTGGAATGATAGAAACGGGCCCGCCTGAGCCTCATGATGAAATTAATGTAATTTCTGTCGGAAACGCACCAACGGACGGACATGCCACCAATACGGCCAGGGCAATTATGGGCGCGCAGAACGGAGTTGCGCCGAATGTCACGTTATATGCGACGGATTCCAGCTATGCCAATATTGAACAGATGCTTGACATGGGCGTAGAGGTAATCAACCTGAGCTTTGGGTGGAGGGTATATCAAACGCCTTACAGCGCAATCGATAAATGGTTCGACCATCTCAGCTCACAGCACCGCGTCCTTTTTATTTGCTCTGCGGGAAATAATCTTGTGGAAAACGGCGTTGTACCCAATTATCCAATCCTTTCCCCGGCAATGGCTTACAACTCGCTTGCGGTCGGCGCGTACGATAACAGGGGAACGGGGACAAGCCCTGATGACGATATCCTGGAATATTACAGCAGGTATGACAATAAGGGCGGGTGCGCAAAACCGGATATTCTCGCGCCTAAAAATTTACTGGGCGGTGGGACGAGCACGTCCGCCCCCATTATTACGGGAATCGCGGCTTTGCTGTTGGAGCTGAAACCGTCTTTAAGCTTTCAGCCGCAGGTACTCAAAGCAATTTTACTTGCGTCCTGCCAGCGGAAAGTAGCCTGTACACCTGCGGAAACAATGGAGCAGGGTATTACAAATAAGCAGGGCGCGGGAGCGGTGGACGCATGGAATGCTATTTGCATGATTGCTAAGCGCCAATATGGCTATGGAGAAATCTCGGGCGAGGAGGAAACAAGAAATTTCGTCCAGCCGAATTACGGCGCCGCCAATATGAACGTAAGCATTGCGTGGCTGCAGGAAAATTCTATTTCAACATCTAGTCATACGGGTGGCGGCATAGCGGTCGGCACACAGCATAATCTCGATTTGCGTGTTTACCGCGGCAGCTCCATTGCTGGAGAATCGCTTCATATGGACAGTTCTACTGAAATGGCTTATTTTCCGCTGTCTCCGGCGTCGAACCAATATCAAATAAGAATCGGAAAATATGATACGGCAAATACGGAAGCAGTACGTTTCGGTTATGCTTGGAGCACGGACCATATGGCATATGAAGAAAACCTGACCGGAACAGACTACCCGGAGGGTGTGTTTTACATCCGCCATAAAGACAGCGGCGGATACCTGACAGTCGATGAATCCACAGGGGAGGTCGTCCAATCCGCCTTTACCGGAGCAAAAAATCAGCAGTGGGTTTCCAGCAAGAACGGAACAAACCCGTTTACAATCAAGACGAACTCCGATGCCGTTTCTGGCGGGCTGACCAAAACAGCCGGCGGAAACCAGGTTGTTGTAGGTACAGGGAGCGGCCAGTCCGTTTATTATGCCGACAGCGCACTCGACAATACATTGGGAATCAAGCTTGCAAGCCCCGTCACACCCGGCATAGAGAGCCTGCTGACCGTAGAAGCTCTGCAGGCAGGGGGCAGTGCCATTTGGAATTATGTAGGCGTACCGGAACGTTTTCAGTGGTATTTTGAGCCGTTGGGCTATCGCCGGGGAGACGTAAGCCGCGACGGACTGATTAACACGGGCGACGTTTTAAAGATGCAGAATTACATCAGCAAAATTATTGCGTTTGACGAAAGCCAGCGCTATCTGGGCGATATGAACAACGACGGCAAGGTGAATCTGGCGGACGTTCAGCTTCTCCAGAACAAGCTTGCGGGAATTTGATATTAAAACCATCCTCGGCGGCAGTTTAATTAAGCAAAAGGAACTTATAAATAATAATGGCGGCGCTATGCTTTTTAGCATAGCGCCGTAAATTTTTGTTACATGACAGAGGGAATTTATCAGTGGGGCGGGGCTTTTTCCAGAAAGAGACGCTTGAAGGAAAAACAAATTGCGCTTTTGGTGAAAATAGATGTAATAATTTATCACTTATAAAGATAAAAAGACAAAGCGTGTGCTATTATGGTATTAAATTCCTTAATATGCTATCACTACAAGGGGGCTGCTTTATGAAAATTTGTAAAAAGGTATTATGTATTTTCTTATCCGCGGTTATTTTCTGCTCGATTATGGTGATTCCTGTAGCGGCTGCAGCGCCGGACGGGGACAGGATTGAACAGGCATTTCGGGATTATTTGAGTGAAAACGGCTATCCTGTCGACCCGGAAATAACCGAAACTGCCTTCATGTGTGTTACTAATGGCTGGAATATCTTTTGGAAAATCGGCGGAGAACCTTTGCCGTCCTCTGAGCGGATTGGTAAATATATCTTTTATACCTTGGATCGGAGAGGAGATGAAAATCCGGTCGGAATCTATGCGGAAAAAGACGGCGAGATTCTGCCGCTTTGCGAGGCGTATGAAAAGGGGCTAATCGATGTGGATGAAATTGCCGCGTGGTGTAAGGAGCCGCACGACAGGTCTTTTCCCGAGGTTTATTCGCCGGGAGATACTGACATGGATGGCGCCGTCTCAGTCAGTGACGTATTGTATGTGCAAAAAGTGATAGCAAAAATTGTGGATATGGAACCATTTTTCAGCATATTTCATTTTTGTGATTTTGACGGAAACAAAACAATCAACGTAGCGGATGTTTTGGGGATGCAGAAGTATATTGCAAAGGTTGCACCAAAATAAAATTTGATGATAATCTCATGAAATGTGGCGTTGAATTGCTTCTACATTGGAAGAAATATCCATATATAGTGCGTACAAGTGCTATAATTTAGTTGTTGGAAATCTTATTCAATAACCGCAATAAAAGGAGGGCTAATCATGAAAAAGGTGTTTTGCGTTCTGCTCACTGCCGCGATGCTTTTTACTCTGCCGCTGCAGGCCTTCGCGCAGGATACAAATAGTCAGGAAGAATTATTGGAAAGCTTTCTTGCCTACCTAAAAGAAAAAGATGTTTATATATTTGAAGTCCCATACATCAAATATATAACTGAAGAAAACGGCTGGTCTGTTTTTTACGGTTCGTCGGGCGGCGCAGACCAAGGGCTGATAGCCGAGAGGATTGGCGATTATGTTTTTTTTAATTACTGCCAAGAGGACCCGTATAGAATCGGCCTGTATGCAAAAAAAGATGGAATAATATACACACTCCAGGAGGCTTATGATACCGGAACGCTCTCGCTTGAAAAAATTGCGGCGGCAGTCGTCCCGGTTGTGGAGGTATACCGGGCCGGAGACACGGACGGAGATGGAGCGGTGACGGTATCGGACGTGTTGAATATACAAAAATACCTAGGCAAAATAATAAAGCTGGATAAGGGATACCAACGCAAGGTTTACGATTACGATGGTGATGGAGAAATCTATGTTCAGGATGTGCTTGAAATGCAGAAATATCTTGCTAAGGCTCGTTAAAACAGAATAAATGAATAATGTGGAGGGAAGCCAGGATGAAGAAAAGTTGGCTGAAAAAAGCGGTCGCCGTATTGCTCACGCTCGTTTTGTGCTGCTTTCCCTTGGAGTTGTATGCGGCACAGGAAAATACGGGTGCAATAAAACCGGAAGATAAAATTTCAAAAGAGCTGAAATTAAAGCTCGCGGAGCTTAAAAAATCAGGATTTGAAGAAAAGGTTCCCGTATGGATTTGGTACGACGATATTAATCAAAAGCAGGTAAATAAAGAAACAGAAGAGCAAACGGGCTTAACGGAAGAAAATATCGCGGTCGGGTTTAAAATGCCGGACGCGGCTCTGCTCAACCGTTTGAAAAACGAACAGCCCGGCAGCCAGGAGCAGATGCGGGAATATCTCAGGCAGACGGCGGCGGGCAGAAAGCTGGAAGAGCAGCGGACAGACCTTTATGTGATGAAGCGGCGTGAGCTGTCCCGAGAAAAATATGAAAAGAAAAGCAAAAAATTAACCAATGACATGGCCTTAAACGCAAGCGACGTGCTGTTTGAAAGCCGTTACACGCCGTCGCTTATTGTACAGCTAAGCTACAGGCAAATAATGTCGGCAGCCCAAAATAGTAACGTTGTTTCACTTGATTTGCACTTGGAAAGTGAATGGGAAGATATGTCCTGGGAGTCTCTCAACACAGCCTCCAACGCGGCGAAAACTCGCAATTTGACCGGCCTTACGGGAGCTGGCGTCAAAGTAGGCCAAATTGAAACCGGCACGCCGCAGGAGCATGAGGATTTGGCTTCTTCCAGAATTCACGTAATTGGGGCTGCAAACGGACAGGAACATGCAACCAATGTCGCGCGTATCATGGGTGGAAGCAATGGCATTGCGCCCGGCGTCGACATTTATGCAGCAACCCTTTCCGACCCTTACAAAAATATTGAAGATTTAATCAGCGCTGGCGTAAAAGTAATCAACCGCAGCCACGGGGCAACCAGGGGTGTTTCCGTCCCATATACATATACGGAAAAATGGCAGGACCATCTGGCTTTATATCATCGTGTTTCTTTCGTTCAGGTTGCCGGAAATCATTATGTGACGACGCAGCAAATCGAATCCCCGGGCCTTGCTTATAATACGATCACCGTCGGGGCATACAAGGATGTGGAAACGCAGGAAACATCCGACGATTATTTAGCGGATTACAGCAAATACTTAAACGGCGACGGCTGCTTTAAGCCGGATTTGGTTGCGCCGGTTACCGATGATAATCCTATGGGCGGCACAAGCGCGGCGGCGCCTGTCGTCGTGGGAATCATAGCCCTAATGCTGGAGCTTAAGCCGTCGCTTGGCTTCCAGCCGCAGGTCGTCAAGTCTATTCTGCTTGCCTCTTGCCAGCGCAAGGTCATTACCGACCCCGTAGAAACGATGGAACAGGGCTTGACGGAAAAACAGGGAGCGGGTGCGGTCGACGCATGGAACGCGGTCAGCATTATTTCACGGCGTCAGTACGGCTATGGAGAAATTTCCGGCGCGGAAGAAACAAGAAATTTTGTCCAGCCGCAATATGGGGCGTCCCATATGAATGTAAGCGTTGCGTGGATGATCGATAACACAATAGTAGGGGACGACCATGCAAATCTTTTTAACGTGCTGGTTGGCACGCTGCACAATCTCGATTTGCGCGTTTTCCGTAACGG
Source organism: uncultured Oscillospiraceae bacterium (assembly GCA_900540865.1). Taxonomy (GTDB): domain Bacteria; phylum Bacillota; class Clostridia; order Oscillospirales; family Acutalibacteraceae; genus Scatavimonas. Next base: position 79,416 of record UQHH01000003.1, on the reverse strand, counting down.
TTCTGTTGCAGGTTCGTCATTAAAAACCAACAGCTCAACAGAAATGGCGTACCTGCCGTTGGTTTCCCCGTCAGACAAATATCAAATCAAGGTCAGCAAACACGATACAACCAATACAGAAACCGTGCGTTTCGGTTACGCCTGGAGCACGGATAAAATGACGTTCGGTGAAAACCTGACCGGCACCGACTACCCGGAGGGGCTCTACTACATCCGCCACAGGCAAAGTGGTTCGTACCTTACGGTTGACGAATCTACCGGTCAAGTAAAACAGGCGCCCTTTACCGGGGAAAAAAACCAGCAGTGGATTTCTAGTAAAACTGGAACGAACCCATTTACAATCAAAACAAATTCCGCTGTGATTTCCGGGGGACTGACCAAAGCGGACAGCGGAAACCAGGTAATGGTGGGAACGACGGGCAGCCGGTCCGTGTACTATGGGAACAGCGCGCTCGACAATACGATAGGAATCAAGCTTGCCGACCCGGTCACACCTGGAGCGGAGAGCCTGCTCACCGTACAAAACGCTCAGCAGGCAAGCAGTCCGGCAATTTGGAGCTATGTAAGCGTACCGGAGCGTTTTCAATGGTACTTTGAACCGATCGGCTACCAGCGGGGTGACGCGAACCTCGACGGAGCGATAGGCACAAGTGACGTCCTGCTGCTCCAGAATTATATCGGTAAAAAGGTAACGTTCAATGAAAGCCAGAAGTATCTTGCAGATATGAACAATGACGGCAATATAAATTTGTCCGATGTTTCTTTACTCCAGTCCCTTATAGCGGGAATGATATGACGTTTTCATCAGGTGTGCGCCGGCCTTAAATCAACCGCTTTTAGGAAAAGCTTGACAGCAGCGTAGGCATAGGCTATAATAACGTTGCAATTTAAATTACCCATGAGGGAGTAGTTAGCGCGTTTATGCGTGGCAAGTCAACATCCTGGCCGGAAACGGTCTGGCTTGTCTTAAATAACCAGACTCATGTATGCCTGCTTTGGCTATACATGGTCTGCGTAATGAAGCGGTTTACCCAGGTATAGCGAAAGCCATACCTGGGTCTTTTTATTGCGAAAATCCTTACAGGGGGAATGTTTATGAACGCCTATTTAAAGGACGGCCGCGAGGTGCTCGAAGCACTGTCCGTCGACAGGGAAACAGGGCTTTCCTGCGCGCGCGCGGGGGAAAACAGAGAAAAGTACGGCGCAAACAGCTTTACCAGGGCAAAAAAGGTTTCGCTATGGCGGCGTTTGTGGGAGGCCACATGCGAGCCGATGATTATTATGCTGATTCTGGCGGACGTCATTGCGTTCGGCGTCAATCTCGTCAGGCATTTTACAGGCGGGGAAGCGGATTTTATCGAATGCGTGGGCATCCTGGCCGCAATCGCCTTATCTGTCGTCATTACGGTGGCTATGGAGGGGCGCAGCGCAAAAGCCTTCGAGGAGCTGAGCAAGCTCGGAGACGAAACAATGGTCAAGGTCGTGCGCGATGGAAAAACGCAGATAATTGAGCAGAAGGACGTCGTGGTCGGCGACATTGTCGTCATAGCAACGGGCGACAAGCTTCCGGCGGACGGCAGACTGCTTGAAAGCACAGGGCTGATGGCGGATGAATCGGCGCTCACGGGAGAAAGCGCGCCCGTCAAAAAGGACGCGCTTGCGGTTCTGGAAAATGAAAGCACGCCGGTTGCAGAGCGTATCAACATGCTTTATTCCGGCTGCTTTATTACGGGCGGCAGCGGAAAAATGATTGTTACAGACGTCGGCGACCGTACGGAGTTCGGTAAAATCGCGAAGGAGCTGTCCTCCGCGGAAAAAAGCTCCACGCCCATGCAGGAAAAAATGGCAAAGCTAGGAAAACGGATTGCAATTCTCGGCGTGGCTGCGGCGGTTATCGTATTTGTCATTCAGCTGTTCACTTTTTTGTCGAACGGAACCGCGAGCTTCGATACGATTTCAGAGGCGTTTATTTCCAGCATCGTCTTAATCGTTGCGGCTGTGCCGGAGGGCCTGCCGACTATTATGGCTGTTTCTCTTGCTATCAACATAATTAAAATGTCAAAACAGAACGCGCTTGTCAAAAAAATGATTGCCTGCGAGACGGCGGGCAGCGTCAACGTCATTTGTTCGGACAAAACGGGTACGCTTACGGAAAACCGCATGACGGTCGTTGATGTTTTTACTGACGGCGCGCTATGTAAGCCGGAGGCGCTTCAAAATGAGGCGATGCTCAAAAATTTTTGTGTCAACAGCACGGCGGACGTAGGCTTTGAAAACGGCGCGCCGGATTTTGTCGGGAACCCGACTGAATGCGCGCTGATAACGGCGGCGCATCAGGCAGGGCGCGATTATAAAAAAGAACGCGCCGGGGCGAACGTACTCTGCGGGTTTCCGTTTTCGTCAGAAACAAAGAACATGACGACCATTATAGACGAAAACGGCTCCGCGGCTGCCTATACCAAGGGCAGCCCGGAGAAGATTATCGCAATGTGTTCCATGAACGCGGCGGAAAAGGAACGTGTGCAGAAAGAAATCATCTGTTTTCAGGAAAAAACCTGCCGCGTCCTTGCCTTTGCGCACAAAACGGTGGAAGAGATTTCGGATTACAAGGCACGCAGGGAGGAAATCGAATGCCAGATGCAGTTCGACGGCTTTGTCGCGATTACCGACCCGCTGCGCAAAGAAGTTTATGAAGCCGTCAGCCGCTGCCGCAGCGCGGGAATCGATATTAAGATGCTTACGGGCGACAACATTGTCACGGCTAAGGCAATCGCGCAGGAGCTTGGAATACTTGACGGCAGCCATATAGCGGTCGAGGCAAGGGAGCTCGAACCGCTTTCCGACAGGGAGCTCAAAAAACGGCTGCCCGAAATCCGCGTCATCGCGCGCAGCACGCCGGTGATTAAAATGCGCGTGGTAAACGCGTTGAAGGCGTGCGGCAATGTCGTTGCCGTCACGGGCGACGGCATCAACGACGCGCCGGCCATCAAAAACGCGGACGTCGGAATCGCGATGGGTATCTCCGGTACGGAGGTTTCCAAGGAAGCGAGCGATATCGTCCTGCTCGACGATTCCTTCTCCACCATTGTCAAGGCAGTCCAGTGGGGCAGGGGTATTTACGAAAATTTCCAGCGTTTTATTCAGTTCCAGCTTACGGTGAACCTGTCGTCCGTCGTGGTGGTTCTGGCCTCGATTTTAGCGGGCTTCGCGGCGCCCTTTTCCGCGCTTGAGCTGTTATGGATTAATATAATAATGGACGGCCCGCCCGCCCTTACCCTGGGGCTTGAGCCGGCAGGCAAAAACCTGATGGACCGTAAACCAACGCCGCGCGGCGCGAGCATCGTTACGAAAAGCATGATGGGGCGTATTGTGGTAAACGGCATGTTTATCTCAATTGTGTTTATGCTCCAGCACTTCACGAATTTCCTGGGCGGCACACCGCAGCAGCTTTCTACAATTCTTTTCACGCTTTTTGCCGTGTTCCAGCTTTTCAACGCCTTCAACAGCCGTGTTTTAAGCGATGAGAGCATCTTTAAAAATATCGGCGGCAATAAGCTGATGCTCGGGGTATTTGCGCTCACGTTTGCACTTCAGGTGCTTATTACACAGTTCGGCGGAGCCGTGTTCGGTACCGTGCCGCTTCCGCTTATGATGTGGGTCAAGATTATCGCGCTTTCCTTCACGGTCGTGCTCATATCGGAAATTTACCGTTTCTTCAAAAGAATTTATGTGAAACGGAGCCGGAAAACGGTTTAACATAAAATGTCCCAACCGGTCAAGAAATAATTTTTTCACTCTGATAAGATAAAGAAGGTGAACGGCATGGAAAAAGATATGGAACAGGCGCTGCTCGTTCGGAAAATGCAGGATTATATCAAAGCGCATCTTGACGAAGAGGAGCTTAATATTTCCGCTGTAGCCGCGGCGCTCGGTTACAGCGAGCGCCACTGCAAGCGGCTTTTTGTACGCATGACGGGAAAGCCGGTCGCGGAATATATTCGCCTGCTGCGCCTGACAGACGCGGCGGATAAGCTTCGGACCTCTTCCGAAAATGTGCTCGATATTGCGCTGTCGCACCAGTTCCAATCGCATGAGGGCTTTACCAGGGCGTTTCGCAGCGCGTTCGGCGTTGCGCCTTACCGCTACCGCACGCAGAAACCGCCCGTCCCGCTCTTTATCGCATATCCCGCCGACCACCAATATTTTTTACGAAATGAGGAATTTAGCATGACGGACAACGAAAAAAGCACACCGGTCTGCACGGCGACAATCGTCTCTAGGGATAAAAGGACGCTTGTTTTTCTTCCCTCAAAATCGGCGGAGGATTACATGAGCTACTGTGAAGAAATCAGCTGCGAGTGGGAAGGGCTGCTCAACAGCTTTGAGCAAAAGCTCGACACGGCGGCAATCGTAACGCTTCCGAAATCCCTGGTACCGGAAGGCTGTTCGAGTACCGCTGCGGGAATAGAGCTTCCCGCGTCCTACAAAGGGGAAATCCCGCAGGGGTACCATACGGCGGAGCTCCCGGCGGGAGCCCTTCTCTACCTTGAGAGCGAGCCGTATGAAAAGGAAGAGGATTTCTGTAATGCAATCGAACAGGTTTACCGCGCGTATGAAGGCTATGACCCGGGCCGCTTCGGGTACGCTTACGACTTTGAAAACGCGCCGTCCTTCAATTTCGGCGCACAGATGGAGACGGGCGCGCGCCTTGCGTTTCCCGTAAAAAAAATCTAAACGTGAAAAAGCCTTTCGCCCTTTTATACGGCGGAAGGTTTTTGTTTGTTTTCTGTCCCGTTGTCATTGTTACTACTTTTCCGGCTGCCATTTGTCATATCCTCCCAATGGATTTATGTATTCAGAATATGTTATGATAATAAGCAAGAAACACACCCTCTTACATAGGAAAGGATGGAAAACAAATGAAACATATGGTACGCGGGGGAAACATCGCGCTTGCGCTGCTGCTCTCCCTGCTTCTTACGCTTGGCGGCATAACAGTGGCTTTCGCCGCCAGCACACAGGGTACGGAGCTGCCCTCTTATATCCAAAACAGCGCGGACAAGGCCGTTTGGATGGACGCGTGTCCGGCGGACGGAACCTCCAGCATCGACGCGGTCAAATGGTATCTTGACGGGGACGGTATTTATTATTTCCTGCTTCCGACCTCCGCCGATTTAAGCAGTATTACAATTTATCATAATTTTAACAGCGTGCAAATCGGCTCGACAACGCTTGAAAGCGGCAAGGCATACAGCCTGTTTGAAAACGGCGGCAGCTATACCCTGCGTGCCGACGGCAAGCAGTACGACGTAAGGGTTTTGCAGTCCTCGCGCATCGGCTCGATGTTTTTGACTACCGAGAGCGGCAGTATGGACTATATCCACGCGAACAAGGAAAACAGGGAATCCGGCAGCCTGCTGTTAATCGATACGGACGGCAGTGTCAGCTACGACGGCGTTCTCGACCAGATTAAGGGCAGGGGCAATACGACCTGGAACAACATTGAAAAGAAGCCGTATAACATAAAGCTTGCGAAGAAAACGGCGTTGATGGGTATGGCAAAGAGCAAAAAGTGGTGTCTGCTCGCAAACGGACAGGAGCATTCCATGATTCGCAACCGCTTTACCTACGATATGGCCGACGAGGTCGGACTGCCGTTTGCGCCGGAATCGCGCTTTCTCGACCTGTATGCCAACGGAGAATATTTAGGTACGTACCAGCTTTCTGAAAAGGTCGACGTCGGCTCAGATAACCTCGTAAAAATAGAGGACTTACAGGGAAAAACAGAGGATGCCGTACTGGCGGCGACGGGCGTCGATTCCGTCGATTTGAGCACCTACAGCCAATATAACGTGGGTACGTTCGGCCGCGCGAACAGCAGGCGCGGCTATAACATTCCAAATGACCCGGACGACATCACGGGCGGCTACCTTGTGGAATATGTGTACGGCGTGGCGGAGGCCTCCGGTTTTGTGACCTCGCGTAACCAGAACGTCGATTTACGCGCGCCGGAATACGCATCAAAGGCGCAAATCAACTATATTGCCGACTTCATGCAGGATATGGAGGACGCGCTTTATTCCAGCACGGGCTACAACTCCAAGGGTAAGCACTATACGGACTACATCGACGCGCAGGACGCGGCGAAAATGTACCTAATCCAGGAGCTTTCCATGAACATGGACTGCGGCATTTCGAGCACGTTCCTTTATAAGGAATCGGACGCAAAGGGCGACGGCAAGCTGCATATTTCCCCGGCGTGGGATTTCGACATCGCGTTTGGCAACCTGCTCAATTCAAAAGACGGCGTAAAAATGACCGATTATACGAAGTTCTTCGCGAGTATTTCAAAGCTGAGCAACACGCGCGACACATATACGGTTTTCGGCGCGCTTTGCAGTCACGACGATTTTAACGAGCTCGCGGCAAAAATATGGCGTGAGGAATTCGTCCCTGCGTTCAATATAGCCTTCGGCAAAGCAGAAGGGACAGGAAGGCTCAAGAGCTTTGAAACGTACAAAGCGCTTACACAGGATGCCTCCGTCATGAACTATATCCGCTGGGACCTCACCGACAACCTGCTCGTTCCCGCGGCTGGCGAAACGCACGACAAGCAGATTGCATACATGATAAACTGGACGGAAGGCCGCTATTATTTCCTGGACAGCGCGTTTGCGAGCATTGACGACCTGAAGGCCCAGACAAAGCGGGAGCTTATCGCGTTTTTTGAAACGTATAACAGCACAGACTACAGCGCCTCCGATTGGGAAAAAATTGTAAAGGCTAAGGACGACGGCCTTGCAAATATTGAAAACGCGAAAACCGCCGCCGCGGTCATCGGCGCGAAAACCGCCGCGGTTACCGCGATGAAGGAAATCGCGGGCGTAAAGCTTTATTTTGATAACGCAGAGACGAAGTGGGAAGAGGTGTACGCCTTCTGGTGGAACAGCAAGACCTCCTGCTCATGGCCGGGTAAACTGATGAAGGACGAGGGTAACGGGATGTACAGCCTTACCTTCCCGGCGGACGTCAGCTATGTTATTTTTAACAACAACCTTCCGGAACGGGTGGGAAAGGAGCAGACGGTCGACCTGATGGCGCAGGACGGAAGCAACCTTTTTGTCCCTGATACAGAAACCAAGCATTATGACAACCAGAAGGAAGCATACTGCTACAGCGGCGCGTGGAAGTCCTACAGCGGAGAGCCGCAGTATAAGCAGGGCGATGCCAATCCGGACGGATTACTCAATCTCCAGGACGTCCTCGCCATACAGAAGCATCTGGCGAAATACCATTTGCTAACGGGTACGGCACTCAAAAACGCCGACGCGGACCTTGACGGCTTTGTTACGGTGCAGGACGCGCTGATTCTTCAGAAGCTCTTTGCGGGCATGATTGCGCAGCTTCCGGACGCGGCGTAATAAAAAATATGCCTATCATGCGGGAGGGCGGGCGTTATTGCCCGTATCTCCCGCGTTTTTGCCGTTTTATCTGAAAAACAGCAGGATTTCTATTGACAAACAAAACTTGCGACGATATAATATTAACCAGTGTTTTAGGATACCGCAATTTTGTTCTGCTTAAAAAAGAGGTGCGACATGCTTCTTGATTTAAAAGAGGTCTTTCTAACAGAAGGCGCAAAAAAGGAAGTTGACGGCACGCTCGACTTGAGCAAAATAACGTTGGACGGAACCAGTCCCGTGCCCGAGCCTGTAAAGCTCAAGGCACAGGCGCAAAACAGAGCGGGGATTGTCAGGCTGCGCATATGCGCGGATTTTGAATACCTGAGGCCCTGTGACCGCTGTGCGGCCGATACGGCACGCGATATGTCTTTCCAGTTTGAGCATACGCTTGTCGTTTCCCTAAGCGGCAGCAACAGCGACGATTATGTTGAAACGCCCGATTACAAGCTCGACCTGGACGAGCTAGCGACAGCCGATATTTTGCTGGAACTTCCGTCGAAGCATCTGTGCAAGCCCGATTGCAAGGGGCTGTGCCCGGACTGCGGGGCGGACCTCAACAAAACGGCGTGCGATTGCGGCAAACACAAGATTGACCCTCGACTAGAGGCGCTCAAGGACTTGATGAATTAGAATACGTTCCATGTATTCCCCATAGTATTGTACAAGGAGGTGCCGGTCATGGCAGTACCGAAGAGGAAAACCTCAAGCGCAAGACAGAATAAAAGACGTTCCAATGTTTGGAAGATTTCAGCTCCCGCGCTGATGAAGTGCCCTAACTGCGGCGAGTATAAGACGGCTCACAGAGTCTGCTCAAGCTGCGGTTTCTACAACGGCAGGGAAGTTATCAAAAAGGAAGCATAATTTCTTTGAATTTTCCCGAAGATAGAGGAGGAGCTGATCCTTCTCTATTTTTTTTCGGCTGAGGTGGTCAGGTTGGCGGTTATCATACAATCGGTTACGAAAGGCAGCGCGGCGGCGCGGCAGGGCGTCCTGCCGGGCGAAATCCTGCTGTCCATCGACGGGAACGAAATTATGGACGTGCTCGATTACCGTTTTTACCAGACGAACCGGGAGCTTATGCTAACGCTGCGGGGAACAGACGGTAAAACGCGCGCTGTTCCGATTAAAAAACGCGAATATGAGGAAATTGGCCTCACCTTTGAAACATATCTTATGGACAAGCAGCATTCCTGCAAAAACCAGTGTGTTTTCTGCTTTGTAGACCAGCTGCCGAAGGGGATGCGCAAGTCTCTTTATTTCAAAGACGACGACTCCCGCCTTTCCTTCCTGTTCGGCAATTACATTACGCTTACGAATTTAAGCGAGCATGAAATCGAGCGCATTATAAAGATGCACATTAGCCCAATCAATGTATCGGTCCATACCACGAATCCGGAATTGCGTGTAAAGATGATGAAAAACCGCTTTGCAGGCAGCGCGCTGTCCATTATGAAGCGATTTGCAAAGGCGGGCATCAAGCTCAACTGCCAGATTGTGTCCTGCCCCGGCGTAAACGACGGGGAAGAGCTTTTGCGCAGCCTTACGGATTTGGAGGAACTGTATCCATCTGTCGAGTGCGTCGCGGTCGTCCCCGTGGGGCTTACGCGCTACCGCGAGGGGCTGTACCCGCTAATTCCCTATACCAGGGAAACGGCGGCGCAAACGCTTGACCTGATTGAACGGTTTGGCGGCAGGTGCGTGAAGGAACACGGCTGCCGCATCGTATATGCCGCCGACGAATTTTACTTAAAAGCGGGCAGAGAGATACCGCCGGCGGAGTTTTACGAGGATTTCGGACAGCTTGAAAACGGCGTGGGGCTGCTCGCGCTGATGAAGGACGAGCTGGAGAGCGTACTTACGTTTGAGCAGGGCGACAAAACGCTCAAACGTAAGGTTACGATTGCAAGCGGAACCTCCGCCGCGCCCTTTTTACGCGATTTGCTCTTGCAAATGAAGGAAAAATACCCCGGCGTCGCCATAAATGTCGTGGGTATCCGCAACGACTTTTTCGGCGGCGGAGTAAACGTAAGCGGGCTTGTAACGGGCGGCGACCTGATTGCCCAGCTCAAAGGCAGGGATTTGGGCGGCGAGCTGCTGATACCAAGCGTTATGCTCAGGCGCGAGGGAGATATTTTCCTCGACGACGTTTCCACACGGGATGTTGAGCAAGCGCTCCGCATTAAATTGACCCCGGTACCAAACGACGGGGAAGCCCTGTTTCATGCGATTTTAGGAAGACAAAAGGAGGAATGACCTGTGGCAAGACCGGTAATTGCGATTGTAGGCAGGCCGAATGTGGGCAAATCCACCCTGTTCAATAAGCTGACAGGCAGGCGTATTTCTATTGTGGACGATACGCCCGGCGTAACGCGCGACAGGATTTTCGGAGAGGTCGAGTGGCAGAACCGCACGGCGACGCTTGTCGACACCGGCGGCATTGAGCCGTACTCGGACGACATCATCCTGTCCCAAATGCGCCTTCAGGCACAGCTTGCCATAGATGCCGCCGACGTTATCATTCTAGTTACCGACGTGAGGTCGGGACTTGTCGCGACCGATATGGAGGTCGCGTCCATGCTGCAAAAGAGCGGCAGGCCGGTCGTGCTCTGTGTCAACAAATGTGACAGGGTGGGCGAGCCGGACGCCGATTTTTACGAGTTTTACAACCTCGGCCTCGGTGACCCGATTCAGGTGTCCTCCGTTCACGGGCATGGAACGGGCGATTTGCTCGAAGAGGTGTTTTCCCATCTGCCGGAGCAGACAGGCGAGGAAGAGGACGGCGAAATCATCAGTGTTGCCGTCATCGGAAGGCCGAATGTAGGAAAATCCTCCTTGGTCAACAAGATAGTGGGGGAGAACCGCTGCATTGTATCTGATATTGCGGGCACGACGAGAGATTCTATCGATACGGAGGTTGAAAACCAGTACGGCCGTTTTATCCTGACCGATACAGCGGGACTCAGGCGCAAAAACAAGGTGGACGACACGATTGAAAAATACAGCGTTATTCGCGCGAAAATGGCGATTGACCGCAGCGACGTTTGTGTTATAATGATAAATGCGGTCGATGGGTTTACAGACCAGGATTCCAAAATCGCCGGCCTTGCGCATGAAGCGGGCAAGGCATGCATTATCGCTGTCAACAAATGGGACGCGATAGAAAAGAACGATAAAACGATGAACGAGTACCGTAAAAAGCTCGAAACCGATTTTTCGTTTATGTCCTACGCGCCGATGGTCTTTATTTCGGCAAAAACAGGGCAGCGTCTCGACCGGCTTTTTGAGATGATTAAGCACACGGCAAACTCGAACGCCATGCGCATCAAAACCGGGCTTTTAAACGACCTGCTCGCGCAGGCGACCGCCAGGGTGCAGCCGCCGTCCGATAAGGGTAAGCGCCTGAAGATTTTTTATATGACGCAGGCTTCCACAAAGCCGCCTACGTTCGTTTGCTTTGTCAATTCCGCCGAGCTGTTCCATTTTTCCTACCAGCGGTATCTGGAAAACCGTATCCGGGAAACCTTTGAGCTGCAGGGTACGCCTGTGCGCTTTGTCATAAGGGAACGCGGCGACAAATAAATATAGATTACCTTTTATTTTGAAAGGAATGGTACGATATGGCTGATACGGTTCTTTCCGTGCTGTCGGGCAGCTGGCTGCAAATCCTATCAACAATGCTTGCCGCTTATCTGCTTGGAAGCATCAGCTTTTCCATCATTATTACAAAAAGAGTGGCTCAAAACGCGGATATCCGCAAAATGGGCAGCGGCAACGCGGGCTTTACGAACGTGCTGCGCTCGGTGGGCAAGGGGCCTGCCGTATTTACGATTGTATTCGATTTTTTAAAGGGCGTGCTTGCGGTAGCGCTCGGCGGGCTGATTTTTTCCACGATTGTACAGAACGCGGCGCCCGCGGAGGAGCTTGTAAGCTACGGAAAATATATTGCCGGTTTCTGCTGTATTCTCGGCCATATGTTCCCGGTGTATTTCGGGTTTAAGGGCGGCAAGGGCGTTGTCACGGCGGCCGCGCTGATGCTCGTAGCCGACTGGCGCGTATTTTTAGCGGTAATCGCCGTATTTTTGATTGTCTTTTTGATTACGAAGATTATCTCTGAGGCATCGCTTGTAAGCGCGGTTTTTTATCCGATTTTTACCTTTTGCTTTACTTATTTTCTGGACTATATACCAAGCCTTAATACGGCGCAGCCGCGTACCATACTTTATGTCATTTTTGGTACGGCCTTCTCGTTCGGCGTAGGGCTCGTTGTATTTATTAAACACAGGGAAAACATAAAGCGTATTATAAATGGGACGGAAAAGAAAATCACGGCGAAATCAAAAGATAAAAATCAATAAACATAAAGTGCAGGGGCAGCGTAATTTACGCTGCCCCTGCTTTTCCTCTCTACAATAACACTGGCTTTGCACCTAAGAATTGTATATTACAAGCTCTTACAATAAAAACTTTACTATTATTTTTTGCTGTGGTAAAATTTATTAAGAGCTTCTGCAAGAAAGGATTGAATATCAATGGATTGTGTATTCTGTAAAATAGTAGACGGAGTGATTCCCTCTAAAAAGGTATATGAAGACGACCGAATTCTTGCTTTTTATGATTTGGAGCCGCAGGCGCCGGTGCATGTCCTGTTTACCCCAAAGGAACATATAGCAAGCGCCGATGAGCTGACGGAAGAAAACAGTGGGGTCATTTCACATATCTTCACTGTAATCCCTAAAATCGCAAAGGAGCTGGGGCTTGAAAACGGCTACCGCGTTGTAAACAACTGCGGAGAAGACGGCGGGCAGACGGTGCGCCACCTTCATTTTCACCTCCTCGGCGGCAAAAAGCTCAATACCAGGATGGTATGACTGAAACAAAAAGGATGGCTTAAAAAGGTATGGACGGGTATTATAAAATGAACATTGCCGGGTGCGAGCGCAGCTTAAAGCTCTGCCCGGTCAATGAAAACATGAGCATCGCGGCGTTTATTATGTTCGGCGATGTGGAGGTTACGGAAAAAGCCGCGGCAGAGCTCCTCAAGCGCTGTCCGCCGCATGATATTATCCTGACGGCGGAGGCCAAGGGGATTCCGCTCGCCTATGAAATGGCCCGGCAGGAAAAGGGCCGCTATGTAGTTGCGCGCAAGGGAATAAAGCTTTATATGACCGACCCGGTTTCTGTGCCGGTCAAAACAATCACGACGCAAAACGTCCAGCAGCTTTATCTTTCCGGCGAGGACGCGCGGCAGCTTAAAAATAGGCGCGTGCTCATTGTGGACGACGTAATCAGCACGGGCGAAGCGGTAAACGCGCTGGAACGCCTTGCCGCAATGGCGGGCGGACAAATTGCCGGGAAAGCCTGTGTGCTTGCTGAGGGGGACGCCGCGAAACGGAGCGATATTATTTTTCTGGAGCCGCTTCCGCTTTTCTTTCAAAATCAATAGAAGACAGCCGTGGCGGAATGTGAATTTCGTACACGGCAAGGGGCGGGAGCTATCCCGCCTCTTTTATTTTATAAGGAGGGAAATCAATGAAACGCCCATTTGCCGTAATTGGAATTACCTTTTTAGCGGCGCTTACTTCGGCTTCTGTATTCGGAGCGCGTGCCGGGGCAATTTTGGCATGCGTTTTTGCGGCGGGCTTTGGCGTTTCCCTCATTTTTTCTAAGCTGAGGAAGGAAAAAACAGTCCCTGCCGTGCTTATTACGGCGTGCGCGGCATTCGTCCTTTACCTGCTCGCCCTGCAAATATGTGTTGTTCCTGTCCAATCGCTTAGCGAACAGGCAGCCAAGCTTACAGGCGTAATTTGCGAAGCGCCCTATGAGCGGTATGGAAAGTTTTATTACGAGCTGGAGACAAGAAAAATAGAGCTGCCGGACGTACCGCAGGAAATCAAAATACTCCTGTCGTCGCCAAGCCCTATAGACGCGGATTTCTACGACGAGGTAACGTGTACGGCCGCCTTTTACAAGCCCACGGCAGGCAGCTCCGGCAGATATATGGCGAAAGGCATCTATCTGCTTGCGTCAGTACAGCAGGGCGGGAAAATATCGGTCAGGGAAACACAGGACAAACCGCCTTACTATTACGCACTTTGCGCAAGGAAGGCCGTCACTGATAAAATCTACACCTATATGCCGTCTGAGGAAGCCTCCCTTGCAGCCGCGCTTTTGCTGGGGGATAAATATTGCCTCGACCAAAATCTGAAGGAGGATTTTAACAAGTCTGGAACAGGGCACCTGATTGTGGTGTCAGGCCTTCATATGGCTGTCGTGGAGGGCTGCATTTACTTTGTCCTGCTCAAGCTCACGCGCAGGAAAAAGCTCGCCGCGGCTGTCTCAATTGTTGGAATCCTTCTCTTTATGGCTTTAACCGCGTTTACACCGTCCGTCATGCGTTCCGGTATTATGCTGATTGTTTATATGCTCGCGCAGCTCTTCAACCGGACGAGCGATTCGCTCAATTCCATTGGAATCGCCGCGCTCGTCCTGACGGCCTTCAATCCGTTTGCGGCGGGGGATACCGGGCTTTTGATGTCGTTTTGCGCAACGCTCGGCATTATCCTGTTTTTTCCGGCAATGGATGGTTACATATGCGGCAAGCTTGAAAAGCTCCGTTTTGGCAGGAAGGCCGTCCATTTTATACTTTCCATCCTGCTCGTTTCCTTAAGCGCGACGGTCGCTGCTTTCCCGGTTATGTTCTATGCCTTTGGCTCCTTTTCCCTTTATTTTTTGCTGTCAAACCTGCTGCTCATCTGGGCGGCGCAGCTCCTTTTATACTGCTGTCTGCCAATGGTGCTGCTAAGCTTTGCGGGGCCGTTGTCGTTTTTAGCTTTCCCGTTCGCGTTTGCCGCCACGTGCGTTAGCGCCTATATGATACAAACCGCCGTATTTATTGCAAAGCTTCCCTATGCGTATATCAGCATGGACCAGAAATTTTTAAGCCTTTGGTTTGCCGCAACGCTTCTGATGATTGCGATGGGAATTTTGAGTAATCGGGGCTTTCGCCCGGTCAAGCTCATCGTTCCCCTGTCGCTTGTGGTGCTGCTGTGCGGCTGCGCAACCTTTGCTGCTTTTCAGCGGGATGCCGTACACCTGCGCGTATTCGACGCGGGAGACGGTATCTCAGCAGTGCTCGAAAAGAATGGAAAGACGGCGCTGCTCGCCTGCGGCGGGGATATATACAGTTCCCCCCTGCTGTGGTTCTATGATGATAAACCGGAGCCGCCCGATTTTATGCTGGTCGCCTCTGGAAAAAGGCTCAAAAGCTATGCGGCGGATTTGACAAACGAAATTGACGTGGAAAACATTTTGTTATATGATACAAGCAGCAACAAAACGCTCAAGGAAGACCTGGCGGAAATAGGCGGGCGGATTGAAACCTTTACTGACAGCAGGCGTGTTCTGCTATGGAACGACGTTAAGCTTGAAACGGCCGCTATCGGCGGAAATGTCTGGACGTTTGTGCAGACAAAGCAGAAGAGCCTGCTTGTCTGCCCGGACGGCGGCAGCTTTTCTGATATTCCCGCCGCGTGGCGCAAGGCGGATATTTGCATCGTATCCATCCCGCCTGAGCACGTCGAACTGTTAAACGCGGGGTGCACCGTAATCTCAAGCAGTGAGGAAAAAGCGCCTGCTATCGCGCAGCTGCTTGCCCCGTACCAGGAGCGTCTGACGGCCCCAGCGGTAAACGGGGATACACTGATTCAACTATATAAGCCCTGAAAGGGAGTGAAAATATGGCCGGCCTTACGGAAGCGGAGCTGAAAAAGGCGCTCAAGGAAGACGCGCCCGGACAGCTCTATTACCTGTACGGAAATGAAAAGCTTTTAATCAAGCTGTATTATGATAAGCTGGTGGAAAAAATCGCGGGGAAGCATCCCTCCGATTTTTCTTTCCATACGTTCCGTACACTCGACAATATAGACCAAATCGCGGTCGCCTCTGGAGCCGTCCCGTTTATGGGCGGGCGAAATTTCGTCGGCATTATAGACGCGGACGCTTCAAAGCTTTCAGACGGTGAGTTTTCAAAGCTTATGGAGCTGTTGGAAAATATTCCTCAAGGCACGGCGGTTGTCGTTGCCCAGCTTACCGCCAACCCGGATATGAGCAAGGCCAAGAACAAAAAGCTGCTTGCCGCCCTTACCAAGCTTGGAGACGCCGTACAGCTCAATAAAATGGGGGAGACGGCGCTTCAAAAGCAGCTCGTTTCCTGGGCGCTCAAACGCGGCGCGGCGCTCAATCAGGCGGACGCCGGGCGCATCGTTTCCTATTGCGGGACGGATTTGCAGAATTTGCGCAATGAGCTAGACAAGCTCTGTGCTTTTACGGACAACGGGGAAATCACGCGGGAGGCAATCGAGCAGGTCGTCGTTAAAAACTTTGAGGCGCGCGTATTCGATTTATCGAAATACGTGGTAACGGGCGACTGTGACAACGCTTACAGGCAGCTGGACCAGCTTTTCTACCAGAAAGAGGAGCCTATCAGCATTTTGGCGGTGCTGTCCTCCACCTATGTTGATATGTACCGGGTGCGCGCCGTTATAGAAAGCGGCGGCAAGGCGCAGGACGCCGCGGAAATATACGATTATAAGCGAAAGGAATTCCGGCTGAACCAGGCGGAGCGCTACGCGAAGAAGCTGCCGACACAGGCGCTGCGCGACAGCCTCTCCGTCCTGGTTGAAACGGACGAGCTGATGAAAAGCACGCCGCGCGACAACGCCCTGCTGCTCCAGGAGCTGATTGCGAAGCTGCTGATTATTTCAAAAAGGGAGTATGCCGGTGATTAAGATAAAACAGGCGGTGGTCGTTGAGGGAAAATACGATAAAATGCGCTTGAGCGCATTGATAGACGCGCCGATTATTGAAACGAACGGGTTTCGCGTTTTTCGCGACAAGGAAAAGGTAAGCCTTATCAAAAAGCTGGCGCGGACGCGCGGGCTGCTGATACTCACCGACAGCGACGGCGCTGGCTTTGTCATCCGCAATTATCTGAAAGGGCTTGTCCCGCCGGAAACAATAAAGAACGCCTATATTCCGCCGATACAGGGAAAAGAAAAACGAAAACAGTCCCCATCGAAGGAAGGGACGCTCGGCGTAGAGGGTATGGACGAGCAGACGCTTTTAAAGGCCATACGGCAAAGCGGCGTGGAATGCGGCGAAGGGGAAGCAATTCGTGTTCCCTCTATTACGCGGGAGGATTTTTACAGGCTCGGCCTTTCCGGCGGTGAAAACAGCGCGCAAATGCGCAGGGAGCTGCTCAAAAAGCTTGAACTGCCGGAATATCTGTCCGCAAAGGCGACGCTTGAAATGCTCAACTGCCTATTATCCCTGGAGGAGCTGGAGGGGCTATTACAAGAGCTTTGGCCTTGATGAATTTCATGTAAACAAGTAAAATTTTCCCTTGACAAATTGTGCCATTAAAAGTATAATAGAGACATAAATTGAGAATGATTCTTAATTTTGTAAATTTTACAAAGAAATGGGGTTTTTAACATGGATTTAAAAGGTTCAAAAACAGAAGCCAATCTGCTGACCGCCTTCGCGGGCGAGTCTCAGGCGAGAAACAAGTATACATATTTTGCGTCAAAGGCCAAAAAAGAAGGCTATGTCCAGATAGCCGAGCTCTTTGAGCAGACGGCGAACAACGAAAAGGAGCACGCGAAAATCTGGTTTAAGCTGCTTGACGGCATCGGAACGACTGCTGAAAACCTTGAATCCGCCGCACAGGGCGAGAATTACGAGTGGACCGATATGTACGCGACCTTTGCAAAAGAGGCAGAGGAAGAGGGCTTTGACCACATCGCGTACCTGTTCTCTGAGGTTGCCAAAATTGAAAAAGAGCACGAGGACCGTTACCGTGCGCTGCTCAAGAACGTAAACGAAGGAGAGGTCTTTGAGCGCGCCGGCGTTCAGGTTTGGGAGTGCGGCAACTGCGGCCATATCGTTATCGGCACCAAGGCGCCGGACGTATGTCCCGTCTGCGCGCATCCGCAGTCTTATTTCCGCATCCGCGCTACCAATTATTAATAATTAGCGGATACGGTAAGCAATCATCAAACGTTCTAGCAGGGAGAAGAGCATTGCGCTTTTCTCCCTGCTTTTGTTTGAATATGGCAAGGTTAACAGCGGCGTGGGCCTTCTTTCTTAATTTAGCCGCTGGATAAATTCGTTTGAATGAAGCAGCCTGTACGCTTTCCACAAAAGCGGTTCCATTATCTGGGACAATTCGACGAAATCATATTTTCTCTCTTGATTTATTTCTGGTTTCAAGGTATAATGTAACACGTTTGAACTTCATCCAGTAAAAGCTTTAAATCGATAAAGCAAGAGGGGGAATCACCATGATTATGTGGATTACGCTGATTGTTTATGTCTGCGTGATGCTCGGTATCGGGTTTTATTGCAGAAGAAAGACGAACAGCGTTTCGGAATTTGTGCTCGGCGGCAGAAGCATCGGGCCGTGGATGACGGCGTTTGCTTATGGTACGTCCTACTTTTCGGCTGTCGTCTTCATCGGCTACGCGGGCCAGTTCGGTTGGAATTACGGCCTTGCGGCTACATGGATTGGCATTGGCAACGCCGTAATCGGCAGCCTGCTTGCCTGGGCGGTGCTCGGCAACCGCACGCGCGTCATGACAAAGCACCTGAATGTTTCCACTATGCCGGAATATTTTGAAAAGCGCTATGTCTCGCGCGGGCTCAAGCTGTCCTCCGCGCTTATCGTGTTCATTTTCCTGATTCCGTATACCGCTTCTGTTTACAACGGACTGTCGCGCCTGTTCGAGCAGGCGTTCCATATTGACTATTCCGTCTGTATTGTCGTAATGGCTGTGCTCACAGCCGTTTATGTTATCCTTGGCGGCTATATGGCGACGGCAATCAACGATTTTATCCAGGGTATTATCATGCTCGGCGGTATAGCGGCTGTCGTCGTGTGCGTGCTCTCCGACCAGGGCGGCCTTACAGGCGCGCTGTTAGGCTTAGGGCAGATTTCAGACACGGGCGTGCCGCAGAACACGCTCAATACCTTGTTCGGGCCGGACCCAATCAATTTGTTCGGCGTCGTTATCCTTACGTCGCTCGGCACCTGGGGATTGCCGCAGATGGTACATAAATTCTACGCCATCAAGGATAAGCCCGCCATCCGGCGCGGCGCTGTTATCTCTACCATTTTTGCGCTCGTCGTTGCGGGCGGCTCCTATTTTATCGGCGGCTTCGGCAGGCTCTTTACGACGGCGGGAGAAATCGCAAGCCCCGAAACGGGAAAGCCGGTGTTCGATATGATTATGCCGACGCTCCTCAACAAAGCGGTGCCTGAGCTGCTGTTCGGCATCGTCGTGGTGCTCGTGCTGTCCGCGTCTATGTCGACGCTTTCCTCTCTGGTGCTCACCTCCAGCTCGACGCTTACCATCGATATGATTCTGCCGTTCATGAAAAAAAGGGGCAAAGAGGTCGGCGAAAAGAAAAAGGTATTCATTATGCGTATCTTTATCGCCGCGTTTATCCTGCTTTCGGTAATTATCGCGCTCAATAAAAACACCTATATCACCACGCTGATGTCCATCTCCTGGGGTGCGCTCGCGGGTGCGTTCCTCGCGCCGTTCCTATACGGCCTGTTTTCCCGCAAGGTCACAAAGCTTGCCTGCTGGGTCAGCTTTATCTCCGGCGTGGGCATTACGGTTGTATCGATGTTCCTGTTCAACCTCGGCTTTTTCCCGGAGCTTACGAAGGCGGCGGCTTCGCTGCCGCTTAACCTCGCTTCACCCATCAACTGGGGCGCGATTGCCATGCTTGCGGGGCTTATCCTCGTACCGCTCGTCAGCCTCTTTACCAAAAACAAAAAGCAGGCGCAGATTGACGAGGTGTACGACAGCTACAAAAAAGAGCTAAAATCGCGCTGATTCGTCACACTGCATAATTTCACGGCGCTTTTTTCTACCGCAAACGTTGTCGGTTTATGTTATAATATAAAATAACGTTATTCTCACGCAGGATAAAAAACGCAAAGCATTGCATATGGGTTTTCCGTGTGCAATGCTTCCATGCGTTTTGGAAAAAGAAAACCGGCTGATGAAAAGTCATTGCCGCGCGTTCGTGCGGCTGCCATAAAGGAGTGTTTATTTCATGTTCCAGAAGGATATCGAAACCATGCCGCGCGCACAGCTTGAAGCGCTGCAGCTTGAAAAGCTCAGGGCAATGGTTTCCTACTGCTACAACCAGATTCCGTTTTACCATAAACGGCTTACAGACTGCGGTGTGCTCGACGGGTCAAAAATCAAGCAGCTTTCCGACCTGCAATATATCCCGTTTACCACAAAGGAAGATATCCGCGAGAATTATCCGTTTGGCATGCTCGCTGTCCCGATGAAGGACATCGTCAGAATCCACGCCTCCTCCGGCACGACGGGCAAGCCGACCGTCGGCGTTTACACCAGGCAGGATATCGACGTTTGGTCGGAATGTGTCGCGCGCGTAGCGGTGGCGGGCGGTGCGACTGCCGACGATATTATCCAGATAAGCTTTGGCTACGGCCTTTTTACCGGCGCGCTGGGGCTACACTATGGGCTTGAAAAAATCGGCGCGACCGTTATCCCCGCTTCTTCCGGCAACACGGAAAAGCAGCTGATGATGTTCCGCGACTTTGGCGTAACGGGGCTGGTTGCAACGCCTTCCTATGCGCTGTACCTGAGCGAGGCGGTTAAGGACTCCGGCTACCCGATGACAGACTATAAGCTGCGCCTTGGCATTCTCGGCTCCGAGCCGTGTACGCCCGAAATGCGCAGCCAGATTGAACAGAACCTAAAAATCCGTGTATCGGACAACTATGGCTTGACGGAAATCGGCGGCCCCGGCGTATCGGGCGACTGCGAATACCGCAGCGGCATGCATTTTGCGGAAGACCATTTTATCCCGGAAATCATCAACAAGGACACAGGCGGAGTTTTAGGTGAAGGTGAGGTCGGAGAGCTTGTCGTCACGACGCTTTCCCGCCAGGGAATGCCGGTGCTGCGCTACCGGACAAAGGACATTACAAAGCTTACATACGAGCCCTGCGCCTGCGGCAGGACGCACGCGCGCATGGCAAAGACGATGGGCAGGACGGACGACATGCTCATCATAAAGGGCGTAAACGTGTTCCCGACGCAGATTGAAAGCGTTCTTCTTGAAATGGAGGCCATCGGCCCGCACTACCAGCTCATCGTCAGGCGGGCAAACTTCAAAGATAACCTGGAGGTCAAGGTAGAACTGATAAACGGCGACCTGCTCGTTAATTTCCGCGAGCTTGAAGCGCTCCAGAAGAAAATCCACGACCGCCTGAAAAGTGTGCTGGGACTGGAAACGAAGGTCACGCTCGTCGAGCCGAAAACGCTCGAACGCTTCCAGGGCAAGGCCAAGCGCATTCTCGATTTAAGGAACGAGGGAAACTGACCTTGCAGAAATTGTGTCTTGTGTTCTCCTGTCTCGTTTGGTAAAATAATAAGGATAAGGTGCAGGGCCCCGCGGGGCTTTGCAGAGAGATGAAATACATATAAGGACTGATTGTATGAGAAAGCTGATGCTCGGCAATGAAGCCGTTGCAAGGGGATTATATGAGGCCGGCGTGAAAATTGCGTCGAGCTATCCCGGTACGCCCAGTACCGAAATTACGGAATACACAGCGCTTTACGATGAAATCGACTGTGAATGGGCGCCCAATGAAAAGGTCGCGGCTGAGGTCGCGGCCGGCGCGTCCTTTGCGGGCGCGCGTTCCTTCTGCGCGATGAAGCACGTCGGTTTAAACGTCGCGGCAGACCCGTTCTTCACGATGAGCTATATTGGCGTGAACGGCGGCATGGTGCTTGCCGTGGCGGACGACCCCGGCATGCATTCCTCGCAGAACGAGCAGGACTCCCGCCATTACGCGATGGCGGCGAAGGTACCCATGCTGGAGCCCTCCGATTCCGCGGAATGTAAGGATTACGCAAAGCTTGCCTATGAAATAAGCGAGCGGTTCGACACGCCCGCCGTACTGCGCCTGACCACGAGGGTTTCCCATTCCAGGAGCCTGGTTGAGCTTGGTGAGCGTCAGGAGCTCGATTTAAAGCCATACGAGAAAAATCCGCAGAAAAACGTTATGCTGCCCGCGATGGCAAAGAAAAAGCATGTGATTGTGGAACAGCGTACAAAGGATTTAACGCAATACGCGGAAACCTCCGGCATCAACCGTGTGGAGATGAACAGCACGAAAATCGGCGTCATCACCTCCGGCATGAGCTACCAGTACGCGAAAGAGGCGCTCGGCGAAAACGCCTCTTACTTAAAGCTCGGCATGGTGTTCCCGCTGCCGGTCAAGCTGATACAGGACTTCGCTTCTCAGGTCGACACGCTCTACGTCATCGAGGAGCTGGACGACTTTATTGAAACGCACTGCCGTAAAATCGGCTTAAACCCAATCGGCAAAGAGGTATTCTCCCTCTGCGGGGAATTTTCTCAGAATATCGTGCGCAAAAACATTTTGGGGATAGAGCAGCAGAGCGACGCGCTCGACATGGATATTCCCATGCGCCCGCCGGTCATGTGCTGCGGCTGCCCGCACCGCGGCCTATTCTACGCGCTCAAGAAATGTAAGGTTTATGTCAGCGGCGACATCGGCTGCTACACGCTCGGCGCGTCCGCGCCGCTTTCCATGATGGACACCTGCGTCTGCATGGGTGCTTCCGTCTCGGCGCTGCACGGCTACAATAAGGCGCTTGGAGCGCAGGCGGAGAAAAAGTCCGTCGCCGTCATCGGCGACTCTACCTTCATGCATTCCGGCGTGACCGGCCTCATAGACATTGCGTACAACGCGACGAACTCCGTCGTGATTATCCTCGATAATTCCATTACCGGCATGACGGGCCATCAGCAGAACCCGACGACCGGCTATAATATTAAGGGCGACCCGGCGCTTGCCGTCAACCTGGAAGACCTTTGCCGTTCCGTTGGAATCGACCGGGTGCAGGTTGTAGACCCGTACGATTTAAAGCAGACGATTACAGTCATCAAGGAGGAGCTGGAGGCGGACGCCCCCTCCGTCATTATTTCGCGCCGTCCGTGCGCGCTGCTCAAATATGTTAAGCACAAGCCCGCGCTTACAATCGATAAAGAAAAATGTATCGGCTGTAAGGCCTGCTTCGGAATCGGCTGCCCCGCCATCAGCATGAAGGACGGCAAGGCTGAAATCGACCATACCCAGTGCGTAGGCTGCGGCATCTGCGAAGGCCTGTGCCCGAAGCACGCCATCGAGCAGTAAGTCCGGAAAGGAAGGAAACAAATTATGGATAACAATGTAAAATCAGTTTTAATTGTCGGCGTCGGCGGACAGGGCACCCTGCTTGCCAGCCGTCTTCTGGGCAACGCCATGCTGCGTATGGGTAACGACGTAAAGGTTTCCGAGGTGCACGGGATGAGCCAGCGCGGCGGTTCCGTCGTCACCTATGTACGTTATGGCGAAAAGGTGTATTCCCCGATTCTCGAGGAGGGCGAGGCCGATTACATTCTGTCCTTTGAGCAGCTTGAAACGGCGCGTTTCCTGCCTTATTTAAAGAAGAGCGGGACGATTATTTCAAATACGCAGACAATCGACCCGATGCCCGTCATTACAGGCATGAAGGAATACCCGCAGGGCATTATGGAGGCGCTTGCGGATAAGGGCGTGAAGCTCGTGCAGGCCGACGCTCTGACGCTCGCCGAAGAAGCGGGCTCGGTCAAGGCGGTAAACGTGGTACTCATTGGTGTGATGGCGAAGCATCTCGGCCTTGAGAAGCAGGTTTGGCTGGACACCATAAAGGAGACCGTTCCGGCAAAGTTTGTCGAGATGAACCTCAGGGCGTTTGAACTCGGCTACGCGCAGTAACAAATATAAATGCCAAAAGAGGCGGGAGCTACTCCCGCCTCTTTTTTATGCCGTGAAGGCGCTCAGCAGTCCTCTTCAAGAAAGCGGATAAGCGAGCAGTTGAACTGCTCGAGCACATCGTAAAACGCGCCATGCCCTGCTTTTTCAAACGGGAACAGCCTGGAGCCGCGTATGTTTTCGTGCATGATTTCCGCCATGCCGAACGGGCATATTTTATCCTCCCTGCCGTGGAAAATGCCTGTCGGCACATGGATGCAGGCAAGGTCGTCGAACAGGCACTCGTCACGCAGGGAGACAAGTGATTTCATTTCTCCAATGCCGGAGGCGCTGTTGCTGATACCGAGCAGCCAGCTCATAAACGCGTCGGAATGCTTCTGTTCAAAGAAAATGCTGCCGAAATATTTATTGAGCGCGGGCCTGTCGCGGCAGCCGAGCGCGATAAGCTTGTTTGTGTCCTCCACGGCGTTCCCGTACGGATTGCGCGCGGTCTTACTGTAAGAGGGTACAGCCGCGTCGAGCAGGCAAAGCTTAGAAACACCATAGCCCTTATAAAGCGCCATATACCTTGTTGCGATTGCACCGCCCATCGAAAAACCCAGCAGCGCAAAGCATTTTAAATTAAGCGCGCGGATTACATGGTACAGGTCGGCCGCCATTTGGTTATAATCATAACCGCAGGCCGTCGCGTCCGACTTCCCGAAGCCGCGCAGGTCAAGCGCAACGACGCGGTAACCCGCTTTGAGCAGCGCGGGTATCTGGTATTCAAACATTTTATGGGACAGCGGCCACCCGTGCAATAATACAATGGTTTTATCGCAGCCTTTTTCTTTTAAATCGGTAACCGCTATTTTCGCGCCGTCGTTTGATTTGATATAAATCATAGTGAAGCCCCCTTATATAATAGAACCAGCCGCCCGCAACACAGAACACATGGAGGGGCGGCTTTTCGGTGCTAACAGTATATGAAACGCAAGCTGATAAAGTGCGCCGTATTCTGTAAAAGAAAGGGGTTGACAGCTCTAGACTATTGTGATAGTATATAGACGAACGAAATAGTCTGGAGGCGGGACCGATGGATAAAATCAAGCTGTTTGAAAGCGAGCTCAAGCTCATGGAGCTGCTTTGGCCGCAGGAGCCCACAACGGCAAAGGAGCTGAGCCTTTTCGCGGAGGAAGCCTACGGGTGGAATAAAAACACGACCTATACCGTCATTAAAAAGCTGGTGGAAAAGGGCGCGGTCAAACGAAGTGAGCCCGCGTTCCAGTGTTCTTCTTTGATTCGCCGGCAGGACGTTGCGAAGGAAGAAACGAACACCTTGATTAACCGGCTGTTCGGCGGCTCTAAAAAAGCGTTTTTTTCCTCTTTTTTGGAGGATGAAAGCCTGACTGCCGAGGAGCTTGAGGAGCTGAAAAAGATGATAGAAAAGCGGTGAGGATATGGTAGGACAGCTCTTTTACTGGGCGCTCAATATGAGCATCAGCGCAGCCCTTGCGGGGCTTGTTATTTTACTGCTGCGCAAAATCAGGCGGATTCCCCGGTTTGTACCGTATGTTCTTTGGGCGGTGCCGCTGATTCGTTTTTGGCTGCCGTTCGGTATTACAAGCAATTTCAGCCTGCTTAACGTACTTTCCTGGATTACCGCCAGGTCGGTGCCTGTGCTTGACGGCAATTCCTTGACAATGCTCAATAGTATTGCGCTTGCGGAAAATTACAATCCATTTACCTTTCGGGATGAAGGGCTTGCGCAGCTTTTTTTTATTGCCGGCCTTATCTGGCTCGTAGTATTTGCGGCGCTCTTTCTCGCTTCGGCAGCGCTTTACTTTATGACAAAGGCGGAAATCAAGGACGCGGTAAGGCTCGGTGGCAATGTGTACGAATCGCCGAAGGTCACCGCTCCCGCCGTGTACGGCGTAATCAGGCCGAAGATTATCTTGCCTGATGGTCTTGATGCGGAGGTGCGTAAATATGTGCTGCTCCACGAGCAGGTCCATGTCAAAAGGCGCGACAACCTGCTGCGCTGCGTGGCTGTCGTAACGGCGTGCCTGCATTGGTTCAATCCGCTGTCATGGGTTTTTCTGCGCTGTTTTTTTGCCGACATGGAGCTTTCCTGTGATGAAAAGGTGCTGAAAAAAAGCGGGGACGGGCAAAAAAAAGCTTACGCGTTTGCGCTCATCGGAATTCAGGAGAAAAAAACCGTGTTTGCCTCGGCGTTCGGCGGCGCGAAAACAAGGGTGCGCATCGAGAATATTTTGTCCTACAGAAAAATGACCGTCTTTTCCATAGCTTGCTGCGCTGTATTTATTGCGGTATTTGCCGCCGCGCTGCTGACCAACGCCGTCGTGTAAGGAGGACGTTATGAAACGAAAATACCTGTCTTTTTACCTGGGCTCCCTGTTTCTTATTCTTGCGGTGAGCGCCTATCCGCTCTATATGGGCGTAAAAACAATGCTTTACTATATGTCTGAGGGCGCTGTCAGGGCGGAGGATTACCCCAAATATGTTATCCCTTACGCGCCTATGTGCGTCGCTATTATTTTAGCCGCGCTGCTGCTGCCCCTGTTCTACCGTTTATTCAAACGGCATTCCCTTTGGGTATCGACCATGTTTGGCATCCTTATTTTTGCGGCGGGGGAGCTGTTCTTCGAACAGATAAAGGTCATTACCGGGTTTGAAACAGAGTTTTTACCCATAAGCTCGTGGCAGATGAGCCTGTGCGTCGCGACGCCGGAGGCGCTGCGCGCGATAGGGGAGCCCACCTTTGCGCAAAACAACCCCGTGTTTAAAATACACTTTTATTTTATCGCGGTTGTAATTATCGCCGCGGTCATCATCCTGCTCTATGGCTTTACTCATATGATTAAAACAAACAATCCGGCAAAGAAAAAACCGCTGATTGTAGAGCTTATCTGCGTTTCCGTTTTTATTGGGCTGTGCGTTTTTGCCTGCCTGACAGCCTTTTACCGCAACGGAACGCTTTCCATCTCACCGCTGTCTTCATTTTTGACAAGCTTTTTCTTTGTCGTGCTCGGCGTAACGGTCGGAACCTATTTTGGAAGCCTTTTATATGGAAAGAGAAGGCTGTTTTCCGTTGCTTTACCGGCTGTAACGGCAGTGCTCGCGACAATTGCCATGTACTGCGGCGAGCTGGCTCTCATGGGCGGAAAGCTGTTTTCCTTCGGCAGCGGATGGTTTTTCAGCCCGCTTCTGCAAACCCCGTTTTCCCCCTGCGACATCCTTGTGATTCTGCTGCCCGGCGCTGTAACCTATGGCATAATGGTTCTGCTTAACAAAACATTGCAAAAAGAGGCGGTATAAATGAAGCGTACAGTGGTTTTTATATGTATTCTGGTGCTATTTGTGCTTTCCGGCTGCTCGGGCGGCTCAGGGCAAATTATACTACCGACAGACGCGCAGGGTATTTACACCGGATTTTCCGACGTTCCCGAAAGCTGTACGCTGGAGGAAGCGGGCAAGTTAGGGTATTATGCAACGCTTGATTTGGAGGATTCCCAAAACCGGGACGCCTGGAATAAATTTGTCGGGAACGCGCAGAGTGGACGGGACGCTTATATCAGGCTTGCGCAGTTTTATTCTGATAATGCTGAAAACAAGCCGTTTTATCTTGACTTATACCATCAAAACGGCTCTTATTATCTGTTTGATGAAAGCGCAGGCAAACAAAAGCCGGAGCCGTATCCGTACTTGCTGACACTGAGAGGCACGGACGGAATCCCTCCAAAAGAAAACTCTGCCGTTGTTTTGTCGCAGGACAATACGCTTACCTTCACAGAGGTCATGAAATCGCTTTATTCCAGCACGGTTGACGAGAACGCAAACAAATTCCGTATCGTTTTATTCCGCACCCCTGCAAAATTTTAATCATACCGCTCCCGGCTGCTTTTAAAGCGGCCGGGAGTTTTTACTGCAAAAAAAACGGTTTGTTTTTAACATTTTAATAGAAATTATCTTATGCTTGAAATTGTATTTTTTTGCTTTATAGAAAACGTTTACATGCCAATTTTTATTCACATTGCAATAAAAAAACAGGAAAAGATTGTTCATCAATCTGAGAAAAAAGTGTATTTCTTTTTATTGTTTTATGTTATAATTTAGGGTAAGAATGGACGGGTTTTAAAACGCTTTTGTGAGATAATTAAAACTCGTCCATTGAACTGTAAAAAAGGAGAGGATTTTTTGAAAGCAAGAAAACTCTTGGCGGCTTTCCTGTGTGTACTCATGGCTGTTTCGGTTATGGTATTGCCCACACAGGCGGCGGTCACAGGAGACGAAGCGACAGGGTACACGAACAAAACAGAACCCTACAGCACCTACAGCGGCAGTGACCTGGGCGCAACCTACACAAAGGCGGCAACGACCTTCAAGGTATGGGCGCCGAGCGCTACCAAGGTCCAGATTAAGCGCTACACGACCGGCTCCGACGCGGAGGCCGGCGCGGCGGTAATCGAAACGAAGGACATGACGAAGGATAGCTCCAACGGCGTCTGGTCCATCAAAATCAGCGGCGACTTAAACGGTACATATTACACCTATCTTGTCACCGTCAACGGCAAAACAAACGAGACGCAGGACGTTTATTCCATCGCGACGGGCGTCAACGGCGAGCGTTCGATGGTCGTTGACCTTTCCACGACCGATCCCGAGGGCTGGAACAGCGATTCCCACCAGCTCGTGAAAAACCAGACGGACGCGGTTATCTGGGAAGTACAGGTGCGCGACTTCTCCATCTCCAGCTCCTCCGGCGTAAGCGACGCGCATAAGGGCAAATACCTTGCCTTTACGGAGAGCGGCACGAAGGTAAACGGCACGGACGACATCTCCACCTGCGTGGATTACCTTGTAAAACAGGGTGTCAATTACGTGCACTTAAACCCTGTGTATGATTACGGCTCCGTTGACGAAACAAAGCTCAACAAGCCGCAGTATAACTGGGGCTATGACCCGGTCAACTACAATGTTCCGGAAGGCTCTTATTCTACGGACCCGTATAACGGCGAGGTCAGAATCAAGGAATTCAAGCAGATGGTTCAGGCTCTGCACGACAGGGGTATCGGCGTCATTATGGACGTCGTTTATAACCATACCTACTCCACGGCCTCCAGCTTTGAGAAGACCGTTCCAGGCTACTATTACAGAATGAACGGCAGCACGTTCTTAAACAGCTCCGGCTGCGGTAACGTAACGGCGTCCGACAAAACGATGTATCGCAAATTTATGCTCGATTCCGTCAAATACTGGGCGGAGGAGTACCACATTGACGGCTTCCGTTTCGACCTGATGGGCTGCCACGACGTTACGACGATGAACCAGATAAGGTCTGAGCTTGACAAGATCGACCAGCGTATCATCGTTTACGGCGAGCCGTGGATGGCCGACTGGGCTACCAATGGTATCGCAAGCTCCGACGCGTGCATTATGGACAATGCTTCCAAGGTAAGCGAGCGCGTCAGTATGTTCAGCGACAAAATCAGGAACGCCCTCAAGGGCGGCACGGACGACGCCACAAAGGGATATATCCAGGGAATCGCGACCGATACGAACGCGATTAAGGCCGGCATGATGGGCGGTGCAAGCACTACCTTTGGCAAATGGTCGCGCCAGCCCTCCCAGTGCGTCACATACAACTCGGCGCATGATAACCTGACACTTTGGGATAAAATCTTAAAATCCAACAGCCTTTCGAATTATGATACGACGGCTAACTCCGTCCTTTCACAGAACAGGCTGTCCGCCGCGATTGTCCTGACCTCTCAGGGTATCCCGTTCTATCTGGCGGGCGAAGAGTTTGCAAGGACGAAGCATGGCGACCACAACAGCTATAATGCGCCCGACAGCGTAAACCAGATCGACTGGACAAGGGTGAAGAGCTACAGCGATTTAGTCGAATACTATAAGGGCCTGATGAAAATCAGGGCGAATTATTCCCCCTTCCGCGACCCGACGACGGCCTCCGGCAACACGACCTATTTTGTCGAGAACGGCAGCGCCATCGGCTACACCATCCAGAATAAAACGGCAAACGCCGCGAAGGAATGGGGTACGGTAGCAGTACTTACAAACAACACGACCTCCGCGAAATCCCTCACCCTCAAGGTGCAGAGCGGCGCTGCGCTTCCCTCAAGCTGGGTAATCGTTGCAAACGGCACGCAGGCAGGCACCAAGAGCCTAGGTACGACCGGCTCTACAGTCAGCGTTCCCGCACGGTCCGCCATGGTCCTGGTCGACGCGGCAAGCTTTGCAAAGGTTACGATTCCGGAGACGAGCTACAAGACCGTAACGGTCAAGCACGTCAACCAGAAAACAGGCGAGGTCTTGAAGACAATTACCTCCGACTATGAGGTCGGCACAACTTACAGAACACAGCCGGACAGCGACCTCCTGTTCGACTACAACCTCGTAAATACTGAGGGTGTTACGAGCGGTACCGTTACGGATAACGTAACAGTCACCTATTACTATACGCCCGACTCCGTCCCGAGCTACACGCTGACGGTCAAGTACGTCGACGGCACGGGCAAGGACCTCATGCAGGCCAAGACGCAGAAGCTAAAGCAGGGTGTTTCCTACAGCGAGCAGCATGAGACAATCGCAGGCTATGAGCTCGATACGGCGAAGTTCCCGAACAACGCGTTCGGCGCGATTTCCGCAGACACGACGGTCACCTATACATACAAGGCGACCGCGTATGATAAGCTCAAGGTACACTATTACAACGGCAATGGCTGGGCGAACCCTTATATCTATGCGTATGACGATTCCACCGGCCTTGAATTGCTGACAGGCGCATGGCCCGGAACGAAGATGACAGCCGATTCCTCCATGGGAGCAGGCTGGTTCACTTATCCGGAAGTTGACGTACCGCAGGCAAAGCTGATGTTTACAGACGGCAAGGCCTCCGGCACGCAGCAGGAGCCCGGACAGAACGCCCCCGGCTATGACGCGACGGGCGAGGTCTGGGTCAAGGACGGCGGCACCTCCTTTAACACAAAGGTTGTCGTCAGCTACATCAACCAGTCAGGCAAAAAGCTTGCGGACGATAAGGTAATCGAAGGCAAGAAGGTAACAACCTCCGATTCCTATACCACACAGGGCCTCGCCGGAGCGGGCGAGCCGGTACTCATCATGGGCGCGCCTGAAGGCAACTGGGGCGTAGGCACAAAGAACGTCGTTTATGTTTACAACGACGGTACCGAGCCTCCGACCAACCCTGATACAAAACCGACTGATCCCGACACGAAGCCAACCGACCCGGATACGAAGCCCACGGATCCCGGAGAAAGCTATATGCTCGGCGATATCAACAGCGACTGGACGATTTCCCTCGCGGATGTTTTGGTTATGCAGAACTATCTCGCGGCGAAAATCCGCCTGACTGACAGGCAGATTTTTGTCGGCGACGTAGACCGCAACGGTCAAATCGATTTGGTCGATATCCTCGAAGTTCAGAAATATCTTGCAAAAATGCCCACTAACTTTGAAATCGGCAAAATTTTTGGAGACGTACCTACAACAGACCCGACACAGCCTCCTACTGCGCCTCAGCCGACAGACCCGCAGCCCACACAGCCGCAGCCTACCGACCCCCAGCCGACAGACCCGCAGCCGACCAATCCGGAAAGCCAGGTCGTCACGCTCTATTTCTCCAACGGGGTGTGGTGGGAAAGCGTTTATGCGTATGCGTGGCGTGAAGCTGACGAGAACAAAAATCAGGAGTGGCCCGGCGAACAGCTTACCTCTATCGGCAAAAACAGCTATGGAGAAGATATCTATTCTATGACCATTGACCTGAGTGAATATGACAAAATTATATTCAACAACGGCAATGGCCAGCAGACACAGGATATTCCGCTGTCCGGCGCTTCCGACAGCCTGGGCTATTACTGCGATAAATCGGTACAGAACGAACAGGGCCATTATGGATTTGGCACATATGAGTTCGACCCCTCGTTTATCGTCTGATTTTCTATAATAAAAAGACTCCCTGCGTTATCGCGGGGAGTCTTTTTACCGTTTGCCTGCTGGACCATGTTTTGTTTATCTTGAATAATTGATGTCTCCTAATTTATGGAATACGCCAAACTTTCTCATGTTTGGTTTGTTTTCCTTTACGATTTTCCGGTTTGTTGCTATACTTAGGCACTGAAAGCTTTCTTTCAAAGAACAACCAAACCGGAAAGGAATGTACCATATGAAAAAAAGACTATTGGCCGTGCTTCTTGCGTGCGCGCTGCTGTTCACTGTGACGGCGTGTACCTCAAACGACGGACCCGGAGCTTCTAAGGCATCATCCGCACAGAACAGTACGGCGTCAGAGGAAGAAACGCAGCCTCAGTCCGGCAAACAGCTCGCTACGCAGGGTGAATATGAGCTCGCCTATGACATTGAGCACGGTGCGATACTGCATGCGTGGTGCTGGTCGTTCAATACCATAAAGGAAAATATGAAGGATATCGCGCAGGCGGGCTATACCTCCATTCAGACGTCGCCAATCAACGAATGCAAGGTCGGCGACAACGGCGGCATGCAGCTGCAGGACAAGGACGGCAGCGCAAACAAGGGGAAATGGTATTTTCATTACCAGCCAACCGATTACGTTATCGGCAACTACCAGCTTGGCACGGAAGAGGAATTTAAAGAGATGTGCGCCGAGGCGGACAAATACGGCATTAAAATCATTGTCGACGCGGTCGTGAACCATATGACGAGCGATTTTAACGCAATCTCTGAAAACGTGCTGAATCTGTCGGACGAACCGTTCCATCAAAACGGCAGCGTCAGCAATTATAACGACAGGGAAGAGGCGACACAGGGCAATCTGCTCAGCCTTATTGACCTCAATACGCAGGATAAGGACGTTCAGCAATACATTCTGAAATACCTGAAGTCCTGTATCGAGGCGGGCGCTTCCGGCTTCCGCTATGACGCGGCAAAGCATATTGAGCTTCCTGACGACGACAAATCCTATGCGAGCGACTTCTGGAGCGTCGTCCTTGACAACGGCGCGCAGTTCCAGTACGGCGAA
Source organism: uncultured Oscillospiraceae bacterium (assembly GCA_900540865.1). Classification (GTDB taxonomy): domain Bacteria; phylum Bacillota; class Clostridia; order Oscillospirales; family Acutalibacteraceae; genus Scatavimonas. The sequence goes on along the minus strand of UQHH01000003.1, from coordinate 47,039 downwards.
ATTTTGCAGGGCGGCTCGGACCGCATCAAGGATTATTCTAAAATTATGAGCGTGACGGCGTCCTCCTACGGCGGACAGGTGCGCAGCGCAATCATCAACAAATCGCTTGAAATTGTAAACTGGTCGAACTATGCGGCAAGCGATGTGGATGAAAGCAAGCTTGTAACATGGGTGGAATCACACGATAACTACTGCAACGACGGCTCCTGGGCGCAGCTCGACGAGCAGGACGTCAAATGGGCCTGGGCGCTGATTGCCGCAAGAAGCGGCGGCACGCCGCTGTTCTTCAGCCGTCCCGCGGGCGCCAGCTTGGACGACCAGTGGGGCAACAATGAAATCGGCAAAAAGGGCAGCGATTTGTTCAAGGATAAAGAGGTAGCCGCTGTCAACCGTTTCCGCAACGTGATGGCGGGGCTCGATGAAACGCTTTCAAACCCGATGGATAACGAAGAGCTCGTTTTGATAGAGCGCGGTGACAAGGGCGCTGTCATCGTAAACGTAAGCGACAAGGACGCGGCACTCAAGGATATTCCTTCGGTGCTTGCGGACGGCTCCTACAAGGAAAAGCTTACGGATACGGAATTCACAGTATCCGGTGGAAAGCTTTCCGGTACTGTAGGGGCGGGCCAGATTGCCGTAATTTACTGATGCATGGTAAACAGGGAGGGGGCTCCGGCTCCTCCCTGTTTTTATCTGGACAGATTTGAATATTCATATTTGGTAAAAATAGTCGAAAAACGTATTGAAAAAACTTGTTCTAAAAGGCGCTTTATGATATAATGGCACCTGATTTTGTTTGAGGAGTTATGTAAATATGTGGTTTATTTTTTCCCTGATTACGGCGCTTGCCTGGGGCGGCTCCGACCTGTTTTCCAAAATGGGCACCAACCCAAAGGACAAGTACAGCCACTGGCGCATGGTCATTATGGTCGGCCTCGTCATGGGCGTCCACGCGATTATTTATACCATTTATAAGACGAACACAGAGCCGGGCTTTATCTATGAGCCAATCAATATGCTCAAATACCTGCCCGTCTCGTTTATGTACATATTATCTATGACCATCGGATACGCGGGGCTTCGGTATATGGAGCTTTCCGTTTCTTCACCTATCTGCAATTCCTCCGGCGCCGTAACGGTTTTGCTCTGCTTCTTTATTCTGGGGCAGACGATTACCGTCCTGCAGGTTGTGGCGGTTATCTGCATACTTGGCGGTATCCTGCTGCTTTCCCTTTACGAACGCCATATGGACGAAAAGGAACGCCTCAGGCGGAAGGTCGTCATCGACAAGAAATACCAAATCAGCTTTATCGCGATTTTACTGCCGATATTATACTGTATTATCGACGGCCTCGGCACGTTCGGCGACGCGCTTGTGCTCGACAACTGGCTGTCGGAAGACCAGGCCAACATCTCTTATGAATTTACTTTCCTGCTTTGCGCAATCGGCGCGTTTATTTATCTGGTTTTCATCAGGAAACAAAAATTCAATATCTGGAACGAGCGCGTCAAGGGCGCGGGCGCTTTGTGCGAAACGGCGGGACAGTTTTTCTATGTGTTCGCAATCGCGGACAACGCTATCGTCGCGGCTCCCATGATTTCGTCCTACTGCGTGTTTTCTGTACTTCTTTCGCGCCTTTTCCTCAAGGAAAAGCTTGCGAAGAAGCAGTATCTCATCATCCTGCTCGTTATGGTTGGTATTGCACTGCTGGGCGTAGCGGACGGCCTTTCGGGCGACGTATAGGCCAATATAAAATATAAAAAGGGGCTTCTGGCTTGAAGCCCTTTTATTGTGCACTAAATATTGAAAATGAAAAGCCTCCGGAATATCGTCCGGAGGCTTTCGCTTATCTGACCCTCTGTTTTTTGTTGACGGCGACGATGCCGCCGATAGCGCCCGACAAAAGCATGGCAATTCCCTTTATGACTGTCGCGATTGTCACACTCTCACTTGAGCTGCATACGCCGACAATGACGACGACGAGAAAGAGCACAAGCCCCGTTAGAATACCGTACATCATACCGCGGCACCGCGCGATGCGCACCGCGATATAACCGCCCGCAAGCGCCCCGAGCGCCCCGAATACCATCGTGATGGTTCCTACTGCGCTTCCCGGTACGCTTTTCATCTGGGCAAGCGCGAACGAGGCAATCAGCAGCAGAGCGGTACAGATGACAAGCCCCCCAACCACGCCGAACATAACCGCCTTTACGCCCTTGTTCATACTATTTTCTTTGCCCTTCACAGCAAGGCCCCCGTTCTGTCTTGTTTACCGCTCCAAAAGGCATAAAAAAATACCTATGGAAGGATTTCTCATTCCATAGGTATGCAAAACGAAAAGGGATTATACGCGAAAAATCGGGATTATTCCTCGTCGTCCTTCTTCTTTCTCTTAAAGAAGCCGCCGCCCTCGGACTTAGCCGCCTTATCGTCAGCCGGCTCGTCCTTAATGGTATCGACTGTGGAAATTGCCCAGCGCTTGAGCTGGATTTTATTGCGGTCAGCCGCTGTTTCGATTACGATGGAGTCCGTTTCTTCCTTAATGCTGATGACCCTGCCCATGATGCCGCCGATGGTCGTAATCTCATCGCCGATTTCAAGGTTGTTGCGCATGGCCTGTTCCTGCTTTTTGCGCTTGGACTGCGGGCGAATCATAAAGAAGTAAATCGCCGCGAAAATCGCAACATAAATAAGAATCATCATCCACATGGAACCGCCGCCCATTCCGGCAGCGTCACCACCGGAGCCGCCCGCCGTTGTGGGCATACAGGAGCAAAGCGTCACCATCAAAAACGCGATGGCTGAGATGGTCAAAGCTATTCTTTTCTTCATTTAAATTATCATTCCTCTCGTAAATAAGCGCTCAAAGCGCTGGCTTTTAACATTATAACATAATTATGCCCACTTGCAAGCAAAATCTGTCAGATTCTTTTCCCAAGTATTTCCGAATAGGTACGGCGGAAGCTGCCGAAGGTTCCTTCGTCGAGCGCCTGCCTGATTTTTGCGGCGAGTGTGTTATAAAAATACAGGTTGTGCATGACCGCAAGGCGCATACCGAGCATTTCCCCGCTTTTGAACAGATGGCGCAGGTACGCGCGTGAAAAGCTTTGGCAGACGGGGCAATCACATTGCTCGTCGATAGGGCGTGTGTCAAGCTCATATTTAGCGTTCATCAAATTGCGGCAGCCCTGCCAGGTAAACAGGTGGCCGTGGCGCGCGTTTCGGCTGGGCATAACGCAGTCGAACAAATCGATGCCGCGGTACACGCCCTCAATGATGTTGACGGGCGTTCCCACGCCCATCAGGTAGCGCGGCCTGTCAGAAGGCAGGTAAGGGTTCAGCTCCTCTAAAATATGGTACATCGTTTCCGCGGGCTCGCCGACCGCAAGGCCGCCGACCGCGTAGCCGGGCAGGTCGAGCTCGCGTATCTGCTTCATGTGCTCAATGCGCAAATCGTCATAAATACCGCCCTGGTTAATTCCAAAGAGAAGCTGGTTCCTGTTGATGGTGTCCTCTTGGGCATTGAGGCGCGCCATCTCTTCCTTACAGCGTACAAGCCACCGTGTCGTCCGCTCAGAGGAACGCTTGGTATAGTCATACGGGGCGGGGTTCTCTACGCACTCGTCGAACGCCATGGCAATGGTGGAGCCGAGGTTCGACTGGATACGCATGCTTTCCTCCGGACCCATAAAGATTTTATGCCCGTCGATATGGGAGGAAAAGTACACGCCCTCCTCCTTAATGTTACGGAGCTTCGCAAGAGAAAACACCTGGAACCCGCCGCTGTCTGTCAAAATCGGCCCGTCCCAGCGCGTAAACTCGTGCAGCCCGCCGAGCTTTTTGACGGTTTCGTCGCCTGGGCGCAGGTGGAGGTGGTACGTGTTGCAGAGCTGCACCTGGCATTTCAAGTCCTTTAAGTCTAGCGCGGACACCGCACCCTTGATTGCGCCGCAGGTCGCTACGTTCATGAACGCGGGCGTCTGTACCGTGCCGTGTACCGTCTTGAACTGCGCGCGGCGCGCGCGGTCGTCTTCTTTTAAAATTGTAAACATACGTTACTTCCTTATTTTTTATTACTGCTGCGGTATGACCGCAAAGAAAACGAGGTCTTCACTGCCGTCGTTTATCAGGCTGTGGCTGTGCCCCTTAGGGCAATAGTGGCAGTCGCCCGCCGTGAGCGTTTCTTGTCCGCAGTCATAAACCGCCTTGCCGTTCCCGCTTAAGATATAGACGATTTCGCTGCCCATATCGTGCGTGTGCATCCCGATGGAAGCGCCGGGTACAAGGCGACCGAGCATAATGCGGTTGTGCTCGTCTGTAAACATTTTCGCTATGGTTTCCTTTTCGCCGCCGCGGAAATTCTGGATGCGGGTTTCTTCCATGCTATTAAAATCAAGCTTCATTTTAAAGTCAACTCCCTTTCCTCCTCCGGGTACTTCATGTGCCAGGAATTACGTATTTCAGTCATCATGCGCATGACGTCAATGGTATAGGGGAGAAGCATTTCATCGGCTTCCCCTGAGACGGCGCGCTCCATATCGAGCACTTCATAAAGCAGGGCGTCCTGCGTGCTGCCGGCCTCGATTACCTCCTGCCGTCCGTCCCGCGTATAGGTGATAACGGCCTTTTGCGCTCTTGGGTAATCGTACACCTCGATATAACCCTTATCGAACGCGAGCATGGCGCGTTTGGGTTGCTTTGCGTGAAGGGATAGTGTTACGGCTGCCATCTCCTGCTGTTCGTTCATTAAAAGAATTCCCGCCTGCTCGTCCACGCCGGTCGGTGCGAATTTTACCTGGGAGACAATCTGGTTGGGCGCCTCCGTCATAAAATACCGGATAAAAGACAGCGCGTACACGCCGATGTCGAGCAGGGCGCCTCCCGCTAAATCACGGCTGTAAAAGCGGTTAGCCATGTCGTATTCCTTGTAGCTCCCGAAATTCACCTGAATCATACGCAGCGGGCCGAGCACACCAGTTTTAATAAACGTATGAAGCTTTTTGCAGAGCGGCATGTGGTAAATGGTCATTGCTTCCGCCAGAACCAAACCGTTTTCTTCCGCCGCGTTTACCGCCTGTTTCAGCTCGCCTGCGTTTAGCGTAATCGATTTTTCGCACAGTACATGCTTGCCGTTTTTAAGCGCCTCCAACAGGAAGTGAAAATGCGTATTATGTGGGGTCGAAATATAAATAATGTCGATGTTCTCGTCAGCAAGCATCTCATAAAAATCGCCGTACACTCTTTGAATTCCATATTGTGCCGCAAACGCCTCGGCTTTTTCCTGCGTCCGGTTGCTGGCTGCGTACAGCGTGCGGCCCTGTGTCTGAAAAGCTCTTGCAAGCTCGTTTGCGATGGCTCCGCAGCCAAGCACCGCCCAGCGGTATTCTTTCATTATAGCACCTCTATTCGTTATAAACGGCAAATGATTTTATAAAATCAGCATTGCGTCCCCGAACGAGAAAAACCGGTATTCCTCTTTGACGGCTTCGTTGTACGCGTTCATAATACTGTCACAGCCCGCAAAGGCCGACACCAGCATAATCAGCGTGCTTTCCGGAAGGTGGAAGTTCGTAATCAGCCCATCGAGCACCTTGAATTGATAGCCCGGGTAAATAAAAATATCCGTCCAGCCGTCGCAGGGAACGACCTTGCCGCCGTTTTCCGTCGCGACCGCCTCCAGGGTGCGGCAGCTCGTCGCCCCGACGGAAATCACGCGCCCGCCGTTTTCCTTCGTCCGCGCGATTAGCTCCGCCGTTTCCTTTGGCACCTCGTAATGCTCGGAATGCATCTTGTGGCTTGTAACGTCGTCCACCTTGACGGGGCGGAACGTGCCTAAGCCCACATGGAGCGTGACAAAGCCGATTTTAACACCCTTTGCCTTTGCTTTTTCGAGCAGGCCGTTTGTAAAATGCAGGCCGGCTGTCGGCGCGGCTGCCGAGCCAAGCTCCCTGCTGTATACCGTCTGGTAACGCTCTTTGTCCTTCAGCTCCTCCGTAATATAGGGGGGCAGAGGCATCTGACCGATTTTATCGAGCGCGGAGAAAAAATTCTCCTCGTTTTTACATGTGAATTCCACCAAACGGTTGCCGTCGTCCAGTACTTCTATGACCTTGCCCGTCATAATGCCTTCTCCAAAGATAAAGCTTGTGCCCGCCTTTGCGCGTTTTCCGGGACCCGCGAGGCATTCCCATATATTGCCGCGCGCCTGTTTTAAAAGCAGGAATTCCACGCGCGCGCCCGTGCCGTCCTTGATTCCATAAATACGCGCCGGAAGCACGCGTGAATCGTTTAAAATCAAGCAATCGCCTTCCCGCAGCTTGTCCAAAATATCATAAAAATGTAAATGCTCGATTGCCCCGTTTTCCCTGCCGAGCACGAGCATGCGCGAGCTGTCACGCGGCTCGATAGGCGTCTGCGCAATCAGGCGCTGGGGCAGGTCGTAATAAAAGTCGCTTGTTTTCATGCGGATAAGGTCCTTTCACAAAAGATTCACTTTTTTAAAATTGACAACATACACTAAGAATGGTATATTAGAATGGTATAAAGTATGGGGTCAAAGCGCGTTTGCGCGCCGCCCCGGAAGGAAGCCGCAAAGGGGCGACAGGTACGCTCCGGCAGCGGCTGCTTCTTCTTATTATATTAAATAATACACCGGTTGACAACTTTTTTCAGAAGTTTTTCAATTTGCGTGGGTTCTGGGAGGATTTACGATGAAGCAATACAAGGTAGGCATTATCGGCGCGACGGGTATGGTAGGGCAGCGGTTTTCCCTGCTGCTTGAAAACCATCCGTGGTTTACGGTTACGGCGCTGGCGGCAAGCGGGCGCAGCGCGGGAAAAACATATAAAGACGCGGTGGCGGGCCGCTGGGCGATGACGCAGCCGGTTCCCGAAAAGCTTGCTGAAATGGTCATAATCGACGCGGCGGAAATAGAGAAGGTCGCGTCCCTTGTCGATTTTGTATTCTGTGCGGTCGACATGAAAAAGGAAGAAATCCGCGCGCTTGAAGAGGCGTACGCAAAGGCGGAGTGCCCTGTCATCTCAAACAACAGCGCGCACCGCGCAACGCCGGACGTTCCGATGATTATCCCGGAAATCAACGCGGAGCACGCGAAGGTCATTCCGGCGCAGCGTAAGCGCCTCGGAACAAAAAAGGGCTTTATCGCTGTCAAGTCGAACTGCTCTTTACAGAGCTACGTCCCGGCAATCGCCCCGCTGATGGATTTGGGCGTGAAAAAGGTGCTTGCCTGTACCTATCAGGCAATTTCCGGCGCGGGCAAGACGTTTGAACGGTGGCCCGAGATGGTAGACAACGTTATCCCGTATATCGGCGGCGAGGAAGAAAAGTCCGAGCAGGAGCCGATGAAAATATGGGGCCGCGTCGAGGGCGATAAAATCGTAAATGCCGACAGCCCCTCCATTACGTCGCAATGCATCCGCGTGCCTGTAAGCGACGGGCATACGGCGGCTGTTTTTGCAGAGCTCGACAAAAAGGTTTCGATGGAAGAAATTATAAAAAAATGGGAAAGCTACAAGGGCAGGGCGCAGGAATTAAACCTGCCAAGCGCGCCGAAGCAATTCCTGCATTACTTCAGAGAGAACGACAGGCCGCAGATTAAATCGGAGCGCAACCTGGAAAACGGCATGGCCGTTTCTATCGGGCGTTTGCGCGAGGATACGCAGTATACGATTAAATTCGTCTGCATGTCCCACAACACGCTGCGCGGCGCGGCGGGCGGCGCTGTTTTGATGGCGGAGCTTCTCTGCGCGGAAGGCTATCTGGACTGATAAATAAACATAACATAATTTATACAAAGCAATTGGGGGTTGCAGAAATGAGAAATCCTGTTTTTACAGGTTCGGGCGTTGCGATTGTAACGCCGATGAAGGCTGACGGCTCAGTTAACTTTGACGAGCTGGGAAGGCTCATAGACTTTCAAATTGAAAACGGTACGGATTCCATCATCTCCTGCGGGACGACGGGGGAATCGGCTGTACTCAGCGACAAGGAGCACTGCGACGTCATTTCCTATACGGTTGAGCGCGTAAACAAGCGCGTCCCGGTCGTCGCGGGAACCGGCAGCAACGATACAAAATACGCAATCGAGCTTTCCAAGGAGGCGCAGCGCCTCGGCGCGGACGCGATTTTATCGGTTACGCCTTACTACAACAAAACCTCTCAGCAGGGGCTTGTGCGCCACTTCAATATGATTGCGGACAGCGTGAACATCCCAATTATCCTATATAATGTACCAAGCAGGACGGGCTGCTGCATCAAGCCGGAAACATATGTACCGCTTTCCAAGCATGAAAACATCGTGGCGACCAAGGAGGCAAGCGAAAACATTTCCGCCATTGCGAAAATTTTTGCGTTGTGCGGAGAAGATTTCGGCGTTTACTCCGGCGCGGACGACCAGACGGTTCCAATCATGTCCTTAGGCGGCATCGGCGTTATTTCGGTCCTTGCAAACCTCATGCCGAAGGAAATGCACACCATTACAAAGCTTATGCTTGACGGCAAGTGCAAAGAGGCGGCAAAGCTGCATATCAAATATCTGGAATTGATGAACGTCATGTTCTGCGACGTCAACCCAATCCCGATTAAAGCCGCGATGAACCTCATCGGCTTCGACTGCGGCGAATGCAGGATGCCGCTCGTTGAAATGAACGACGCAAACTTTGAGAAGCTCAAAGCCTGCATGGAGAAATACGGGCTGATTTAACGTGGCTTCGGAGGAATGATAAATGACAAGGATTATTTTAAGCGGCTGCAACGGCAAGATGGGGCAGGCAATCGTCAAGGCCGTAGCCGACAGGGATGACGCGGTCATCAGCGCGGGCGTGGATATTTTTACGGACTGCGGTTATGACTTTCCCGTATTCAACGATTTTGAGAAAATTGATACGGAAGCGGACGTCATTATAGATTTTTCCAATCCCGTCGTGCTCGACGGGCTGCTTTCCTACGCGCGGGAGAAAAAGCTCCCCGCCGTCATCTGTACGACCGGCTATTCCACAGCGCAGGTACAGCAAATTAAGGAAGCGGCGAAGGAGATTGCCGTATTCCATTCCGGCAATATGTCGCTCGGTATCAACCTGATTATCGAGCTATCTAAAAAAGCGGCGTCTGTTTTCGGCAGCGCGTTCGATATTGAGATTGTGGAAAAGCACCATAACCAGAAAATCGACGCGCCAAGCGGCACTGCATTGATGATTGCGGACGGCATTTCAGAAATTATGGATAAAGAGCCGCAGTACGTTTACGACAGGCACGCCTACCGCAAAAAGCGTGAGAAAAACGAAATCGGCATCCACTCCGTGCGCGGCGGCACAATCGTCGGCGAGCACGAGGTCATTTTTGCCGGCCACGACGAGGTGCTGTCCATCAAGCATGAGGCGCATTCCAAAGAGGTGTTCGCCGTCGGCTCCATCAACGCGGCGGTGTTCTTAAACGGCAGGAAAGCAGGACTTTACAATATGTCGGACCTGCTCGCGTCGAAATAAATTCGGAAAGGGCTGACCTTTTATGACCCCGCAGATTACAGTGGAAGAGGAAATCACGCTGGTTTCCTTACACAATATCCCGGCGGAAATGGCTGTCATTGCGGAGATTTTTGAAAAAATCGCTTCAATGGACATCGACGTCGATATTATTTCGCTGTCGCCCGTCCAGGGCGCGCAGACGAGCCTTTCCTTTACCATCAAGGACGAGTCGCTCATCAGGCTGCTCGAATATACAAAAAGCCTGGAGGGCGGTAAAGCCAAGGCGATTGTAAGCGGCGGCAACTATATCATATCTGTGCTAGACGAGGGCATGGCGCAGAAGCCGGGCGTTGCGGCGAAGCTGTTCCGGGCGGTTTCGGCGGTTAACCCGGATATTCGTATCATCTCGACGTCTGAGGTACAGATTTCACTTCTCGTAACGAACGCGGACTTTGAAAAAACGCTTCATGCGGTCGAGCAGTGCGTAAAGGCATTATAAACTCAATAGAATCGTTGGGGCGGGAGTCTGCTCCGGCCCGCGCGTTTTACTTGTGCCGGCCGGCAGGACCCGCCTTTTTATTCCTGTAAACGAAGGAAGGTAAGAAGAAACAGTGGCAAAAAAAGAAAAAGAACAGCAAAAACCGCCTGTAAAGGAACGGTATACCATGCCGTACAACAACCGGGAGCTAAGCTGGATGGACTTTAACCTCCGTGTGCTGGAAGAGGCGACGGAAAAGGAAAACCCCGTGATGGAGCGCTTAAAGTTTTTGTCTATCACCGCATCAAACCTGGACGAATTTTTTATGGTGCGCGTCGCGGGTATTATGGAGCAAATCCACCAGGGCTATACGTACCCCGACCCGGCGGGACTTACGCCCTTAGAGCAGATGGACAGGCTGTCCGCTAAAATACACGACTTTTCAAAGAAGCAGTATAACTGCCTCAACCGCTCCATACTGCCGGCGCTTAAAAAGCACGGGCTTCAAATTCTGACGGTAAGCGCCTTGAGCGACAAGCAGAAAAAATTCATCGGCGACTACTTTGAACGGCTCGTTTTCCCGGTGCTGACGCCGATGGCGGTAGACACGAGCAGGCCGTTCCCGCTGCTTGCAAACCGCAGCCTTAATATCGCCGTGCGCCTGACCGACGAGGAAGGGGAGTCTGTGTTCGCGGTGCTTCAGGTGCCGTCTATCCTGCCGCGTTTTCTGGAGCTTCCCGCAAATGAGGGCAGGGCGTTTATCCTGCTTGAAAGCATTATTATGGATAAGCTGCCGGAGCTGTTTGAGCTTTATAATATCGAGGCGTTCTGCACGTTCCGCATAACGAGGGACTCCGACCTCGACATCGACGAGGAAACGGACGACCTGATGGAGGAAATCCAGAAATCGATTAAAAAACGCAAGCGTGGCAAGCCCGTGCGGCTGGAGCTATATAAAAAATGCGACGAGGAGCTCAAATGCTTTTTAGTCGATATGCTCGACGTAGGAGAGCAGGAAATATACGAGCAGCCCGGTCCGCTCGATTTGACGTTCCTTTCTAAATTTGCGTCGGCCTGCGGCACGCCGGACCTGTTTTTTGAGCCGATTGTGCCGGTAAGCCCGCCCGCTGATTTCTACGGCTACGACAATATATTCGACGCCATCCGGGAAAGGGACAGGCTGGTACACCACCCGTACGAAAGCTTTGACGCGGTGCTTCGCTTTGTAAAAACCGCGGCTGAGGATGAAAACGTGCTGGCAATCAAGCAGACCTTATACCGCGTAAGCGGCAATTCGCCGATTATCGCGGCGCTTATCAAAGCGGCGGAAAACGGCAAGCAGGTAACGGTGCTCGTGGAGCTCAAGGCGCGCTTTGACGAGGAAAACAACATCCACTGGGCAAAAAAGCTCGAAAAAGCAGGCTGCCATGTTATTTACGGGCTGACGGGGCTTAAAACGCACTGTAAAATCTGCCTGGTCGTGCGCCGCGAGCACGACGCCATCCGCCGGTACCTGCATATGGGCACGGGCAACTACAACGACATCACGGCAAAATTTTATACGGACATCGGCATGTTCACCTGCAAGGAGGAATACGGCACGGACGCTTCCTCTTTGTTCAATGTTTTGACAGGATATTCCATCCCGCCGGAGTATAATAAATTTATCGTCGCGCCCACAGGTATGCGCATATTCTTTGAAAATATGATAAAAAAAGAGACGGAAAACGCAAAACAGGGGCTTGCGTCCGGCATTACGGTCAAGGTCAATTCCCTTGTGGACCCTTCTATCATAGACCTTTTGTACAAAGCGTCGCAGGCGGGCGTGAAAATAAAGCTGATTGTGCGCGGCATTTGCTGCTTGATTCCGGGGCTAAAGGGTATCAGCGAAAACATTACGGTGCGCAGCATCGTCGGGCAGCTTTTGGAGCACAGCCGTATCTTTAAATTTGAGAACGCGGGCGACCCCGTTGTTTACATGGGCAGCGCCGACTGGATGCAGCGCAACCTCGACAAGCGTGTGGAACTTGTGTTTCCGGTGGAGGATGAGGCGCTCAAGAAACGCAGCCTCGCAATCCTCGACTTGCACCTGTCAGACACGGTAAACGCGCGCATCCAGCTTTCTGATACAACGTATCTGAATATCGACAAACGCGGCAAGCGCGTGGTGAACTCCCAGACGGAATTTTCCGAGCTTGCGAAGAAGGAGCTGCGCAAGAACAAGAAAATCAAAGAAAGCAAAACGGTCGGCACGCCGATTCTGCCGGCCCATATCCATACAGGGGATAAAAAATAAAAGGACAGGGAAGTGTGACAATGTACAGGGTAGGGATTTTAACGAGCGGCGGCGACTGCCAGGGCTTAAACGCGTCCATCCGCGGCGTCGCAAAGGCATTATACGGCCATTTCGGGAACGAGGGGCTTGAAATTTACGGCATCATCGACGGATACCGCGGCCTGATTTACGGCGAATACCGCCTGATGAAGCAGGAGGATTTCTCCGGCATCCTCACGCGCGGCGGCACCATTCTCGGCACCTCCAGGCAGCCGTTCAAGCTTATGCGCGTGGTGGATGAAAACAGCGTCGACAAGGTCAAGGCGATGAAGGAGCATTACAATGAATTAAAGCTCGACTGCCTTGTCATTTTAGGCGGAAACGGTACGCAGAAAACGGCGAACCTTCTCTGCGAGGAGGGCCTAAACGTCGTATCCCTGCCGAAAACCATCGACAACGACCTGTGGGGCACCGACATGACCTTCGGCTTCCAGAGCGCGGTTGACATCGCAACGAACGTCATCGATTGTATCCATACGACCGCCACCTCCCACGGCAGGGTGTTCATCGTAGAGGTTATGGGGCACAAGGTCGGCTGGCTGACGCTTTACGCGGGTATCGCGGGCGGCGCGGACATTATTTTGATACCGGAAATTCCATACGATATCGATTCCGTGATTGAAACGGTCAAAACGCGCACGAAAAACGGCAAAAACTTTTCTATTTTGGCGGTGGCGGAGGGCGCCGTTTCCAAGGAGCTTGCGGCTATGCCGAAAAAGAAGAAGAAGGCCGTGCTTTCCGAGCTGAAGTACCCTTCGATTTCCTATCAGATTGCGCAGGAAATCGAGCAGGCGACAGGACAGGAGACGCGCGTCACCGTTCCCGGCCATTTCCAGCGCGGCGGCAGCCCGTGCCCGTACGACAGGGTGCTCTCCACACGCTTCGGCGCGGCGGCGGCGCAGCTGATTATTAATAAACAGTACGGTAATATGGTCGCCCTTGTAAATAACGAGGTCGTCCCCGTACCGCTTTCCGAGGTCGCGGGAAAGCTCAAGAGCGTGCCGGTTGACTGCGAGGTCATAAAAACCGCAAAGCAAATCGGCATTTCTTTTGGAGAATAAGTACCGGGCGATGCGCACGCGCATACGTTTTTGGCAGATATTATAGGAGTAAAGCTTTGGTTATTTTAATCGGGGGAGAAACCCACACGGGCAAAACGCTGTTGGCGCAGAAGCTGCTGGAGCAATACCATTTTCCGTATACCAGCCTCGACCATATTAAAATGGGGCTTATACGCGGTTATAAAGACTGTGGGTTTACAGCCGGCGGCAGCAACGAAGCAATTACAGAAAAGCTATGGGGCGTTGTCAGGGGAATCATAGATACCTGCCTTGAAAACAAGCAGGACATTATCCTTGAGGGCTGCTATCTTCCGCCGGAAGAGGTAAAAAAACTGCTTTGTAAGGAGATTGCCTGTATCTATCTTATTTTTTCACAGGACTATATACACAGGTGCTTTGATAAAATTATCGCGTATGAAAACATAATAGAAAATCGGCTTTTCCCGGCTGATATTGATAAGCAAGCCATCCTTACGGCAAACGGCAGGCTCAAGAAAAGCTGCGAAGGCTTAGGCGTTCCTTTTGTGGAAATCAAGTTGGATTATGAAAAAGACATATGCGCCGCGTATGAAATAATGAATCAAAGCGTTCAAAAAAGCCGTAAATAAGCGGCATATGCCGCCGGGCAGAAATAAAACCACTGAAACGAGAAAGGGGAATTTCAAATGGAAGAATATGCGTCGAACGCCCCGAATGTGGGCGCTATGAATAAGCCGGTCGATGTGGAGGTGGTTCAGCAGGAAAGAAAGCGCTGGCTTCTCTTCGGGCTGCCGTTTACCTTTACGAAGTACACGCTTACCAACCGGAAGATTTTGATTAATTCCGGCTTCTTTACGAGCCGCGAGGATGAAATCCTCCTATACCGCGTGCTCGATATGACCCTTTCGCGTACCCTCTTACAAAAGCTGTTCGGCCTTGGTACAGTCACGGTAGAGGCGCAGGACAAGTTCCAGCCGACGCTTGTTGTAAAAAATATCCGCAACTCCCAGCAGTTCAAGGACAATCTTTCCTATCTTGTAGAGGAGGAAAAGCTGCGCCTTCGCATGCGCAGGGGAGAAATCATAAACGACGGCTTCGGCCACGAGGACGGCGAAACGCCCGACAGCACCGGAGACGACAATTTCGGCGACGGCTACGACGGAAGGTTTTAATAAATAATTTAGAAAACGCCTGTTTTTCAACAAAATCAGGCGTGCGCAAGCCTGTACACATAACATCTCGTATCTGCATATCATGGTAGTAAAAAGAAAACGAGGTGATATATGTGGGCAAGCAGTTAATTATGCTGACTTCCATCACATATGCAATGAAAGGCAGGGCAATCCTTTTAAATGAGGGGATTTCTGCCGATATAGAACGTACCCCGAAACGCAGCGGGGAATACAGCTGCGGCTACAGCCTTTATGTGCCGCATAAAACAGACGAGGCGGAACAGATTTTGAAGGACAACGGTATTATGGTCCTCGGCCGTACGGACAGGGAGGCCATGCCGTGATTTATCTGGATAACGCCGCCACCACCTTCCCGAAGCCGCCGCAGGTTTCTAGGGCGGTGGACGAGGCATTAAGAGTATATGGCGCAAATCCCGGGCGCAGCGGCCACAAACAATCGATGAGAGCTTCCAAAGAAATTTATGATTGCAGGGTAAAGGCCGCCGCGCTTTTTCACGCGCAAAAAGAGGAGCATGTGGTGTTTACGCTCAATTGCACCCATTCGCTCAATATCGTGTTCAAAGGTCTGCTGAAAAGCGGCGACCACGTCGTTGTAAGCGACATGGAGCACAACTCCGTCATGCGCCCGCTCCACGAGCTTGAAAAACAGGGAGTAACCTTCTCACAGGCTAAGGTTTTTCCCTGCGACAACGACAAAACGGTCGATTCCTTCCGCAACGCTATCGGCAAGGATACGAAGCTCGTCGTATGCACGCATGCCTCGAATGTTTGGGGTGTGCGCCTGCCGATTGGGCGCATCGGCGCGCTGTGCCACGAGTACGGCATTCAGTTTATGGTAGACGCGGCGCAGACCGCCGGAACCTTACCGCTCAACGTACAGGATATGTATATCGATTACCTCTGTATGGCGGGCCATAAGGGGCTATATGGCCCCATGGGGACGGGAATTCTAATAACAGCCTGCGCGGAAAGGCTTTCCACCCTCACAGAAGGCGGAACAGGCAGCAGCTCGATTTCATTTGAGCAGCCGTCTGAGATGCCGGACAAATTTGAAAGCGGTACCCCGAACCTTCCCGGCATTGCCGGGCTGAAGGCGGGTATTTCTTTTGTGACAAACGTAAAGCTGGAAAATATCGCCCGGCACGAGATGGAGCTTGTGCGGCGTTTATACGATAGATTCAGTAATACGCCCGGCGTCCTCCTCTATACGGAAAAGCCGAGCCTGGATTACTTTTCCCCTGTGCTTTCCTTTAACGTAAAGGGCTACGACAGCGAGACAGTGGCCGATTTTCTCAACCGCAATTACGACATTGCCCTGCGTGCGGGGCTGCACTGCGCGCCTTCGGCACACACCGCAATGGACACGCTCGAAACGGGCGCGGTAAGGGTAAGCCCTTCTTACTTTACAAACGCGGCGCAAATCGACCGGCTGGCCTTTGGCGTAGCACACATGAGAAAAAGCGGTATCTGACAAAAAAGTGTTTGCAACAGGATTGTTTTGTGATAAAATAATAAAATGAACAGGCAGTGGGTTCTAAAGTAAACGGAAGGAAGAAAATCATGGATTATATTATCTCGTTTTTCAGCTCTTTTCTTTCCATTATCAAGACCTTTCAATTCAAAGATTTTGTGGATATTCTCTGCATTACTTTTGTAATATACGGTATATTTAAATTGGTAAAGGAAACGAGGGCGGAGCAGCTCCTGAAGGGCGTTGTAATTCTGCTCGTTGTTTATTTTGCGGCGTTTGTATTCCAGCTGACGATGTTTACCGCGCTGCTTAAAAATTTCTTCGAGTTCGGCGTTCTCATTTTATTTATCGTGTTCCAGCCGGAAATCAGAAAGGCGCTCGAACAAATCGGGCGAAGTAAATTCTCTAAAAATTTCAAAAAATTCGGCCTGCAGTCCAAGCAGGACGATGAGCTGATTGCACTGCAGCGGAAAGTCATCAGCGACGTCTGCGACGCCGCGATTTTGTTCCAGCGCAGTAAAACGGGCGCGTTGATTGTCTTTGAACGCTCGACAAAGCTCGGCGATATTATCGATACCGGCACTATTGTTGATGCTTCGCCCTCGGTTTCTGTCTTTGGCAACCTGTTTTTCAATAAAGCGCCGCTGCATGACGGCGCCGTCGTCATCCGCGACGGCAGAGTATATGCGGCGGGCTGTATTTTGCCGCTTACCAAGAATGAGGAAGTCGATATAAACCTCGGCACACGCCACCGCGCGGCGCTCGGCATCAGCGAGGTATCAGACGCCGTCGTCGTCGTCGTTTCGGAGGAAACCGGAAACATCTCAATCGCCTACCGCGGCAGGCTTACGAGGGACTATACCCGTGAGGCGCTCATGGAACGCCTGGAGGAGCTTATTCTTCCGGCAGACAAAACGGACATTGTGGAGCTGATTCCCATTTTCTCGTCCAAGAGAAAGGAGAAGAAGCATGAGCAAAAATAAAAAGACGAACAACGCAAGAAGCGCGGCCGATAAGAAGAAAAAAACAGGTAAACCAAAAATTACGCTCGATAAGCTCTTTAAGAACAATAAATTTCTTCTGGCCTTCTCCTTTTTGATGGCATGTATCCTGTGGCTCTTTTTCTCGCAGAATTCCGGCGTGGACACGACAGCTTCGATTTCTGATATTCCAATTTCCATCCAGCTGAGCGACCAGGCCAAGGAAGACGGGCTTGTCATCTTTACAGGAGCCGATACAAAGGCTACCGTCCAGATTTCCGGCAACAGGCTGACGCTCGGCACCGTGACGAAGGAGGACATCCAGGTCGTGGCGGAGCAGGCCGCCGGTACGATTTTGACGCCGAACACCTACAGCCTGGAGCTGACGGCGAAGAACAACAGCGTAAAAACCTTTAAAATTGAATCGGTTTCCCCGCAGTTTGCAAGCGTTTACGTCGACCGGTACAGCCAGAAGACGCTCGACATACAGGATAAAATCGAATATAAGGTAGACCCGACCTATTATGCCGCTTCTCCCATTCTTTCCGCGGATAAAATTACGGTTTCCGGGCCGCAGTCAGAGGTGCTGAAGGTCGCTTCCGCAGAGGTTGTCGGTACGGTCGACGGCGTTCTGACCTCCACCTATAAAAACGATTATAAGGTTATACTGTACGACGCGGCCGGCGGTGAAATTAAAAACGAGCTGATTACGACCAGCGCGGATTCCGTGACGGTCACAATTTCTGTCCTGTCGATGAGCAGGCTGCCGCTGGAGGCGACGTTTACAAATGTGCCTGCCGGCTTCAATACGGATAATTTTGCGAAAATGGTTCCGGAAGAAATTGAGATTGCCGGGCCTGAGGATACCATTGCCAAGCTGGGGTCGGTTGAGCTGGAGCCAATCGATTTTACCGAGATTTCGCCCGCGAATACCACATTTACGCGAGAGGTAGCCCTGCCGAACGGCTGTAAAAACATCAGCAATATTACGCAGGTAGTCGTGACGCTCGATTTATCGGGCTATTCTACAACGAGGCAAACGGTAAACAAATTCAGTTTTAAAAACCTGCCGGGCGGCTATACGGCTACGCCTACCACCTCAGCAATCGACGTAACAATCGTTGGCCCTGATAATGCAATTGAGGACCTTGCCTCTTCCGACCTGTCTGCTGTAATCGACCTGAAAAGCTTGGGGCAGGATTTTGTCGGTTCTACCGAGGTGCCAGTCACCATAGAGGTAACAGGCGCAAAAAATTGCTGGGCGTACAGCCGGGTAAGGTATACCGCAAATATTACTGTCAGCAAGAACGAATAAATTTATTAAGCCCCACGCAAGCTTTGCGCGGGGCTTTTTGCGCGGATATGCGGCTTTTCCCAAGAGAGGGACGGGCCGCTGTAAATTTGCCCCGTTTCACACTTGTTTGACTATATCTTATGTGATATAATTTACGCAGTAAATCTGAATTTTGGAGGGATGGCCCCAATGCTTACAGATATTGAAATTGCCCAGCAGTGTAAACTTCAGCCCATCGCGCAGATAGCGCGCCAGCTTGGCATTCTTGAGGAAGAAACCGAGCCGTACGGCAGGTATAAGGCAAAGCTCAACGACCGTTTGTTTGAGCGGCTGAAGGACAAAGAGGACGGCAAGCTCATATTGGTCACGGCAATCAACCCCACGCCGGCGGGCGAGGGCAAGACGACTACGACAGCGGGGCTGGGGCAGGCGATGGCGAAAATCGGCAAGAACGCGATTATCGCGCTGCGCGAGCCTTCTTTAGGGCCGGTATTCGGCGTAAAGGGCGGCGCCGCGGGCGGCGGCTATGCGCAGGTGCTCCCGATGGAGGACATTAACCTCCACTTTACGGGCGACATGCATGCTATCACCAGCGCGAACAACCTCCTGTGCGCCATGCTCGATAACCACCTGCAGCAGGGGAACAGTTTAAAAATAGACCAGCGCAGGATTTTAATCAAGCGCTGCCTCGATATGAACGACCGGGCGCTGCGTAATATTATCGTTGGCCTTGGCGGGAAGATAAACGGCGTCCCGCGTGAGGATGGCTTTATTATCACGGTAGCAAGCGAGGTTATGGCAATCCTGTGCCTTGCGAACGATATAGAAGACTTAAAAAAGAGGCTCGGCGATATTCTGGTCGCCTACACGGTAGAAGGAAACCCGGTTTTTGCGCGCGATTTGAACGCGCAGGGCGCGATGGCTGCGCTTTTAAAGGACGCGGTTATGCCTAACCTCGTTCAGACGCTGGAAGGGACGCCCGCCATCATGCACGGCGGCCCGTTTGCGAATATCGCGCACGGCTGCAACTCTGTGCGTGCAACCAGGCTTGCGCTCAAGCTTGCCGATTACTGTATTACAGAGGCGGGCTTCGGCTCTGACCTCGGCGCGGAAAAATTTCTCGACATCAAATGCCGGTATGCGGGGCTTAAACCGAGCGCCATCGTCGTGGTCGCTACCTGCCGCGCGCTCAAATATAACGGCGGCGTGCCAAAGACGGAGCTTAAAAATGAAAATATCGAGGCGCTGGAAAAAGGGATTGTAAACCTTGGCGTTCATATTGATAATATGCGCTCCTACGGCGTGCCGGTCGTCGTCGCAATCAACCGGTTCGATACGGACACAGACGCGGAGCTTTCCTTAATTGAGCGGTATTGTAAGGAAAAGGGCGCGGATTTTGCCTTATCAGAGGTGTTTGCAAAAGGCGGAGAGGGCGGCATGGAGCTTGCGCAAAAGGTATGTGAGGCGGCTGAGAAGCCCTCTGCCTTCAAGCCCTGCTATCCGCTCGATATTCCGTTAAAAGAGAAAATAAACGCGGTCGCCACAAAGATTTATGGGGCGCGCGGCGTTACCTATACGGCGCAGGCGGAAAAGGCAATCAAAGAGGCACAAGCGCTCGGCGCGGATAAGCTGCCCGTCTGCATAGCGAAAACACAGTATTCCTTGTCCGACGACCCGTCGCGGCTCGGCAGGCCGGAGGATTTTGATATTACGGTCAGAGATGTGCGCCTTTCAAACGGCGCGGGCTTTGCCGTCGTCTTTACGGGCGACATTATGACGATGCCCGGCCTTCCGAAAGCGCCCGCCGCGCAGAAAATCGACGTAAATGAAAACGGCGTAATTTCCGGCCTGTTTTGATTGGCATAAATTTTAAGGTTCAGGGATTGAAGTCTTGATGATAACAATAAATAGCGCAAGTGAGCGCGAAACAGAGGCGCTCGGTGAAAAGCTTGCCGGGTTGCTTACGGGCACAGAGGTCTTTGCCCTGTTCGGCGGCCTCGGGATGGGAAAGACAGCCTTTACGAGAGGGCTTGCAAAGGGACTGGGCATAGGGGACGGCGTTTCCAGCCCGACCTTTGCGATTGTAAACGAATATAACGGCAAATTCCCCGTTTATCATTTCGATATGTACCGGATTACCGGCTGGGACGATTTGTATTCCACAGGCTTTTTTGATTATCTCGGCAACGGCGTGCTCGTCATCGAGTGGAGCGAGAACATAGAAAACGCGCTGCCAGAGGATGCTGTGCGCATCTATATTGAAAAAGGCCCGGATGAGAACAGCCGCATATTCCGGATTGAGGGGGACATACGCCTATGAAGCTTTTAGCAATCGATTCCACGGCGGGCCCCGCGTCCGCCGCAATATATGAGGACGGCAAAATCCTCGGTGAGTTTTTTATCAACACGAAGCTGACACACAGCGTCACGCTCATGACGATGTGCGAAGCGCTGCTAAAAAACACGATGACCGAAATGAAAGAAATCGACGCGTTCGCCGTTTCCGCAGGTCCCGGCTCGTTTACGGGCGTGCGTATCGGCGTTGCGGCAATCAAGGGGATGGCGCAGGCGCTTAATAAACCGTGCGTCTCCGTTTCCGCATTGGAGGCAATGGCGCAGAACCTCATAGGAACCGACTGCGTCATATGCGCCGTCATGGACGCGCGGTGCAGACAGTTTTATAACGCGCTGTTTGAAAGCAAGAACGGGCAAATCACTCGCCTGACGGCAGACAGGGCGCTTTCCTCAGAGGAACTCGCGCAGGAGCTTGAACAATTTTCAGGGCGCGTTATCCTCACGGGGGACGGAAGCGACGTTGCTTTCAGCCTGATGTCAGACCGGCTGACGCGGCTGGAGGCGGCGCAGGAGCAGCTGAAATACCAGCGTGCGTCCGGCGTTTGCTTTGTGGCCGCGCATAAATATGAGCAGGGGCAGACGCTTACTGCGGCGGAGCTTCAGCCGGTCTATCTGCGCTTGCCGCAGGCCCAGCGGGAGCTGTTAAAGAAACAAAAAATGGAGGGTTCAGGGAAATGATAGCAATCGGAGCGGACCACGGCGGCTTTCAAATCAAGGAAGCCGTAAAGAAGTATTTGGATGAAAATAGCATACCTTATCAGGACTTCGGTTCATATGACGGACAGGCTGTCGATTATCCTGAAATCGCCGTTGCGGTTTCGCGCGCGGTGACAAGCGGCGCGGCGGAAAAGGGCATCCTGTGCTGTGGAACAGGCATCGGCATTTCGATAGCTGCAAATAAAATCAAGGGCGTGCGCGCGGCTGTCGTTTCAGACGAATTCAGCGCTGAAATGGCCCGCCGCCATAACGATGCGAATATCCTCTGTATGGGCGGCAGGATTATAAACGGGGAACAGGCCGTGAAGCTCACCGGTATCTTCCTGAACACACCGTTTGATGGGGGCCGCCATGAACGAAGAGTTTGCATGATAACGAAAATTGAGCAGGAAGACGATTGATAAAACCAGAAATTGCTTTGGAGGCTGTCATGGAATTTTTTAAATGTACAATGGACGCTTTTTCGGTTATCGGCAAAGAGGGTTCGACGCAAGCCGGCGACGGCGTTGTCCAGCGGCTTTGGCAGGACGCGGACAGTCATTTTGACGAGATTGCGCCTTTTGCAAAACGTACGGATGAGGGCCTTGCCGGTTTATGGGGCTTGATGACCGGCCCCAAACGGGAATTTGAGCCGTGGGAGGATAACTTTACAAAAGGCTTTTATCTGGC
The DNA here is from genome assembly GCA_900540865.1 of uncultured Oscillospiraceae bacterium. Taxonomy (GTDB): domain Bacteria; phylum Bacillota; class Clostridia; order Oscillospirales; family Acutalibacteraceae; genus Scatavimonas. The sequence continues at coordinate 25,024 of UQHH01000003.1, read as the reverse complement.
CGGAGTCGAGGTGGAAGACAGTGCGCAAGCGCCGCGGGGCTGGACAAAATGGACGGTTCCGGCGTTTGAATATATTTACTGCAAGGTTGGCGCCGACTACCGGCAGGCGTTTTCCGGCGGGCTTGCCCACCTCAAGGAAAATGGCTTTGAACTTGCGGGCGCGGTGCAGGATTATACCTGCCCGCAGGAGCAGCAGGCCTATTTGTTCTTCCCGGTCAAACGGCTGTAAGGGGAGCCGGGGATATTTTAGGACGAACGATATATAAACAGGAAATTTGCGGTACCGCTATGGGTACTGCTCAAAATAAGTGAGGGTTTCAGAATGGAAAAACAGGTAACCGTATTCAACCATCCGCTCATCCAGCATAAGCTGACGTTTATGCGCGACAAGAACACAGGCAGTAAGCTTTTTCGCGAGCTGGTCGGCGAGGTGGCCATGCTCATGTGCTATGAGGCGACACGCGACCTCGATTTGAAGGAAATTGAAATCGAGACGCCCGTTGCGCCCTGCAAGGCGAATATCATCGCCGGCAGGAAGCTTGCGTTTGTACCAATTTTACGCGCGGGCTGCGGCATGCTCGACGCCATGCTGCAGATGGTGCCCGCCGCGAAGGTCGGACATATCGGCCTTTACCGCGACCCGCAGACACACCAGCCTGTAGAGTATTACAACAAGCTTCCCGCGGACATCCACGAAAGGGACGTGTTCGTGCTCGACCCGATGCTCGCAACGGGCGGTTCGGCGGTGGACGCGATTTCGATTATCAAGAAAAGCAATCCAAAGAGCATTAAGTTTTTGTGTATCATCGCGGCGCCCGAGGGAATCGAGGCGCTCACGGCGGCGCACCCGGACGTTCAGGTGTTTTGCGCCGCACAGGACGACCATCTCAACGAGCACGCTTACATTGTTCCTGGCTTGGGAGACGCGGGCGACAGGATATTTGGCACGAAATAAAAGCGCTTAACGACGCGCCTTAACGAGAAAGAGGAGCTGCTAGCCAATGGATAGGGAAGAGCTTAAATCCATGCTCAGGGAGAAACGAGAGCTCTCGTTTTATACCGCACTGATTCAAAAAGACCTATGTGTTCTACCGTTGCTGTTCGATTTGCTCGAGCGGGAGAAAAGTGCTGTAAAATATCTTTGTGAAAAGATTGTAAGGCAGCTGAGCGAGCAATCGCCTGAGATGTTGTACCCTTATTTCGACCGCGTGGCGGCGCTGCTTGAAAGCCCGAACAATTTTATCAAATGGGGGGTTATCCTGTCTGTTGCAAACATGCTTTCTGTTGACTGCGCGGAAAAATGGAAGAGCGTTGAGGATAACTACCTTTCCTTTTACAGCGCAAAGGAAATACCGGCGTTTGGCAACGCGGTAAAAAGCCTGCCGAAGCTTCTGGGCGTTTATCCTGAGCTGGAAAAGAAAATCGTACCGGTATTGCTCGGCATTGATGGGCATGTTTTTTACCACAAAGGCGAACCGTCACAGGATTGCCTGAATGTCGCCAAGGAGCATATAATCGATTGTTTCTTTCAGATTTATGAAAAATCAGCATATCGAGGAGAAATGCTGCGGTTTGCAGAGGATAACCTGCAAAATCCGCGCGCGGGAGTAAGAAGCCGGGCAAAGCGTTTTTTGAAGGAATATAGAGCTTAAAACACGTAACAAACAAGAATAAGGGTGCAGGATTTAATCCTGCACCCTGAATTTTTGTAACCTAAAACCCCCGGCTGTGCCGGGGGTTCAAAAAAGCTTAAGCGATGAATAGGAAATAAAAACTCCTTTTGGTAAGATAAGAGTGCGGCCTGACAACTGCACAAAAAACCAAAAGGAGGACATTCAAGAAATGAATGACAACAATAGTCTAGCACATACAAGATGGAACTGTAAATATCATATTGTATTTGCGCCGAAATATCGGAGGAAAATATTCTATGGGGAACATAAAGTGGAAATAGGAAAAATATTGAGGGAACTATGTGATTGGAAAGGAATAAAAATATTAGAAGCAGAAGTATGCCCAGACCATATCCATATGCTGGTGGAGATACCACCGAAAGAAAGCGTATCAGGGTTTATGGGATTCCTTAAAGGAAAAAGCAGCATTTTAATACACGAGAGACATGGAAACCTAAAATATAAATATGGGAATCGGAGCTTCTGGTGCAGAGGATATTATGTAGACACGGTAGGAAAAAATACAAAAAGGATTGCAGAGTACATACAGAATCAACTTAAGGAAGATGAACAGCGTGACCAACTGACGTTGAAGGAGTATACAAACCCGTTTACGGGTTGCAAGTAGTAATCCTTTCGCAGGTGTCAGGCCGCAAAAAGCGCCTGCAGGCGCTGCTAGTATCAGAGCCTTTCAGGCGTTTCTGCAAAGCCACCGGCTTTGCCGGTGGATATTTACTTCTGCTAAATCAGCATTCTTCCATCACAATATTTACAGATAAGCATGTCGCCCTGTTCATAAAACGCGTTTGGAAGATACGCCTCTGTTGAGGTAATGCATTTGGAGTTCTGGCAGCGTTGTATATGCGTATGAGTAAGCGGCTCGTCGTCTTTAAGCGGCTTTTCGAGCATCAGCATAATCAGCGCCATACGCGCGTACATGCCGTAAACAGCCTGCTTAAAGTAGATGGCGCGGCTGTCGTCGTCGACCTCGTATGTAATTTCATCAACGCGCGGAAGCGGATGGAGGATTTTTAAATCCTTTTTGCCGAGGCTCAGCTTTTTCGTATCGAGCACGAAGATACCTTCCTGCTTTTTATATTCCTCTTCACTTGCAAAGCGTTCGCGCTGGATGCGCGTCATATAAAGTACGTCGAGCATCGGCATGGCGTCGCGCAGGTTGTTGATTTCCTCATATTTACAGCCCGCCGCGTGCAGCGCGTCCTTGATGTAATTCGGTATGCCAAGCTCGTCCGTCGAGATTAAAATAAACCGGTTGTCCGGGAAATGGGACATCGTTTTAATTAGTGAATGCACAGTGCGCCCATTCTTCAGGTCGCCACACAGCCCGATACATAGGTGGTCCAGGCGGCCCTTTTCGTTGTACAGGGTCACTAGGTCGGTGAGCGTTTGTGTCGGATGAAAATGTCCGCCGTCGCCGCCGTTTATCAGCGGGACGCTGGAAAAGAGGGAGGCGGCCTTTGCGCTGCCTTCAAGAGGATGGCGCATGGCGATGATATCGGCATAGCCGCTGATGATTTTAATCGTATCCTTTAAGCTTTCGCCCTTTGCGACAGAGGAGTTCATGGGGTTGTCAAATCCAATCGTCCGGCCGCCCAGCCGCAGCATGGCGGTTTGAAACGACATCTGCGTCCGTGTAGAGGGCTCGTAAAAAAGCGTTGCCATAATTTTGCCCTTGCACGCTTCACAGTAATCCCCGGGCTTGTCCTTGATTTTCCCCGCCAGCGTAATAATTTCCTTCAGGTCGCAGAAGGGAAGGTCTTCCAAATCGATTAGATTTTTAATCAAACAAAACACCACCAAATCTATAGCTCACGCTAAGCTTATCCTGCTTATTATAGAGCCAGCCCTATATAAAGTCAAGGAAAACCAGGTGTGGGTTTTGTCTGCCAGATTGAAGGGTCAAATGTCCTCCCAGCCTATACGGAAGCATTCTCAGCGGCTGAGCCGCCGGCCCAAAAGCTTGCTCTATGCTATCGTTCGGGTGAAATAATATATTTGCCAAGCGCGCGCAGCTCCGGCCTGCTTAGAATTTCTTCCAGTTTTTCTAGCCCGCAGACTTCATAAACCATGCTTTGCACGTCAAGCCTGCCGGAATCGATTAATTCAAGCGCGCGTTTCTGTGTGTAGGGATTGATATAAGACGCCTTCAGTACCAGCTCCTTTTGGAAAAGTTCAAACGGCTTTACGCCAATTGTTTCATCCGGCTTTGTCAGGCCAAACATCATAACGACTGCCTTGTTTCCGGCAATATCAATGGCCTGCTCGATTGTGGAGGGCCGCCCGACGCACTCTATTACAGTATGTATCCAGTTCATTCCCTGTGCGGATAATACGGCTTTTGTATCCTCGTGAATGGGGTCGATGCATATATCCGCGCCCAGCCTCCTGCCAACCTCGCGCTTGCTTCCTACTGGCTCCAGTAGCGCTATCTTCGCGGCTCCGGCTAAGCGTGCCAGCTGTATCATCAGCAGCCCTATCATTCCGCCGCCGATTACAACGACCTGGTGGCCCGGCCGGATTTCGCATAAGTCGATTCCGTGCAGGCAGCAGGCGACAGGCTCTGCCATTGCGCCCTGTTCAAAGCTGGTGTTTTCTCCAAGCAGGTATATCTGGCGCTCATCTACAGCGCAATATTCAGCAAATGCGCCGTCTCTTTTCGTTCCATAGCCAATCAAGCTGCGGCAGTAATGCGGGATACCGCCGCGGCAGGCGTCGCAGGTTCCGCAATAGCAGTTGGGGTCTACGCAGACACGGTCGCCTGTTTTAAAATTCGTAATATGCTTTCCGGCTTCTACGATAATACCGGAAAATTCGTGTCCCAGGATTGCCGGCGGAGTTACCTCGACGGAGCCCTTGTCTCCCTCATAAATATGTACGTCTGTACCGCATACGCCGCACGCCTTCACCTGAACCAACACTTCATTTGGCTTGATTTTGGGCTTCTCACATTCTTCGATTCTCAAATCGTGCTTACCATAGAATACCGCGCCTCTCATACAAAAACCACCTTACCTTTAAAACTTATACGTTAGTATTACGTATAAGTTAAGTATAAGGCTGAGAATGCCTTGTGTAAAGGGATGGAATAGCCAAACTTTTCATATTTCCTTGTACAGATTCACAACTGCTTGTATCCGTTTGCTTTATCTCTAGATTGCGATTATAATATATGAAAAGATTGATATGCCGGGCGGTGAAGGTATGAACGATAGGGGAATGACGACAAAAGCGGTGAAACAAATCAATAAAAACAAGGTTTATGCGGAAATCTACCGTGGAAGGTCCGTATCGAAAATGCAGATTGTTCAAAAACTGCAGATGGGTTTATCTACCGTTGACCAGAATCTCAAAGTCCTTGAAGAAGAGGGGCTGATAGAGAAAGAAGGCTTCTTTGAATCGACCGGGGGGCGAAAGGCAAAGGCAATCCAAATATGCCGGACGGCAAGGCTTTCAATTGGAATCGGTATTCTGAAGGAGAAGCTTTACATCGTCGCAATCGACCTGTACGGTACCGTGCTTCAGTCAGCCGTTTTATCTATTCCGTTCCGCCACACAGATACATACTACGAAAGGCTGGGGAACGAAATTGCTTCCTTTATTTTCGCGCATGGGCTTGACTCCGATAGGATTCTAGGTGTATCGGTTGCGGTGCAGGGCAGTATTTCCCCTGACGGCCAGGCGGTAAGCTATGGGGCTATCATGCACAATGAACGGATGAGGCTATCGGATTTTCAAAAGTATATTCCTTACACATGCCGGTTGGAGCACGATTCCAAAGCGGCTGCGTTTTTAGAGCTATGGAGGCATCCTGATATTATAAGCGCGTCGATGTTTCTCTTAAACCACAATATGGGCGGCGCCGTTATAATCAATGGCTTGGTACACCAGGGGCTCCACATGCAAAGCGGGAACTTTGAGCATCTATGCATTGAGAAAAACGGGCCTCTTTGCTATTGCGGAAGCCATGGCTGTCTAGAAACCTACTGTTCAGTGAATGCTTTGGAAAAAGCGGCGGGCATGGCGCTTCCGTTATTTTTTGAAAAGGTAAGAAAAAAAGAGAAAGCCCACTTAAAAACTTGGCGCAATTATCTTAAATTTTTGGCCTTAGCTATGCGGAATGTCAGTGCTGTAATCGATGGGAAAATTATAATCAGCGGTTATTTGGCGCCGTTTTTGATAAAAGATGACGTCGCTTTTCTTTTACAATATATCAATGAGTCCAACGCTTTTCCGGTTTCCGAAGATCAGCTTCTATTGGGTACACAGGGGGAGTATACACAGGCAGTAGGGGCGGCGTTATATCAAGTTAACACGTTTTTAAAAGGCCTGGATGCTTCACCTTTTCCTTGCAGGGAGTAAAAATATTAAAAAAGGGTTCTGTAAATGTTTTCAAATACATCCCGTCAGAATTTTAAACTCGGTAAAACAACGCTGGATTAAGTCTTGATTTTTTATAGAGTTCACGTTATAATAGAAAAGTTCCATGGATGTAATAGCAGACAAAGATGGCTTAAAATTACAGTGATTTTGTTTTCCGCAAAGCCCCGGAACCGGCGCAAACCCAGTTGCAAAGCCGCTTTTTACAACTGAATAGCTTTGGTACATTCGTTTGTTCTCTCCTCCAGCTCTCTCCAAACCTTTGGGAATGGAAGCGGGCCGGAAAGAGTGCAATAGATGTGCCGGTGTGATGGAATTGGCAGACGTAGTGGACTCAAAATCCACCGGTGGCGACACCGTGCCGGTTCGAGTCCGGCCACCGGCACCACCAATTAAGCCCGAAAAACCTAGATACAGCAAGGTTTTCCGGGCTTTTTCTTTTTTACCCGTCTGCCTTTTTCTCTTTCGTTTTCTGTTCCCCGCCGGGCTGTTCTCTATATAATATTATTCTGAATCGACTACCCTTAAATCAATAGTTTAAAGCGCGCAGGAAATGGTTTCGGCCATTACTGCGCTTTTAATTTATATAAAATATCATCAAAAAAGGCTCCTGGTTAATTTTACACTGATAGAGATAAGATCGGTGTTTGCAATCAGTACTTTGATTCTATTGGTAAATTATTCCTATATATACCAAAACGTAATTTGTAAAGGCCCGTTATCAGCTTTTATCTAAAACGTTTTAATAAAAACTTCGGTGTTATGTCCAGAGAATAAAAATCAGAATTGGTATATTAGACAGTTTTTCTACTCGATTTTTAAAAAACCAGAGCTTTCTATTGTGCTAATTAACAAAAAATATAATTTAAATTAAAAAAATTATAAGCTTATTGACTAAAAATTTATCTTGTGCTATACTGAGCTCAGGAAAACAGTTAAAACCTTTTAATTAAATTTTGGAAGTGACGCTCCATGAAAGCAACCATAAAAGACGTAGCCCGAAAAAGCGGCTATTCTATTGCAACCGTTTCCCTAGTCATGAACAACAAAAATGTAAGTATCCCGCAGGAAACGCGCGACAAGATTTGGAAGGCCGCGGATGAACTAGAGTACCGGCCCAACCAACTGGCAGTGAGTATGATAACAAAAAAAACCAATGTGCTGGGCTTGATTATTCCTGATAACAGCAACCTTTTCTTTGCCGACCTCTCTAAGGCAATTGAGATAGCTGCAAAGCATGCCGGATATAACTTGATTTATGGGAATTCCAACAACAATTCCAAGCGGGATATTGAATACATGAAAATGTTTGTAGACCGGCGTGTAGACGGTATCATCTATGCGAAATCTACCACCTTAAACTGTGAGAACGATAGGGACTGTATTCGTTTTATCCAAAAGGCAACTACTCCGATTATAGCTGTAGACCGTGTAGTAGAGGATAGCAGCGTTCGTTCTATTGTACTCGACCACTTTCAGGGAGGCTATCTTGCCGCCCGCCATTTGCTCCAATTAGGGCATACGCGCATAGGCTGCTATACTGGTCCCCATAGCCTGAATTCCTCACAGGAACGCCTCAGCGGATGTAAATTTGCGTTTGCTGAGCAAGACATCCCTTTTGACGATTCCCTTGTCTATGAGGGAACCTACCAAATAGGATGTGAGCAATCTGCTTTAGCCTATTTTCTAAATAAAGGGGCGACCGCCATTTTCGCTTTCAATGATATTATGGCATATGGGATTTACCGCGAAGCTCGCCAAGCCAATTTATCGATTCCGAAAGACCTGTCTGTAGTTGGTTTCGACGATACCTTTTTCAGCGAAATAATACAGCCTTCTTTAACTACTGTCCGCCAACCCATCCGCCAGATGGGGAAATGCGTAGTAGAAACACTGCTCAAGGCGATACAAAAGGAATCAGACCCGGAAAAGCATAATTATGTATTTAAACCGGAGCTTATCATACGGGAAAGTACAGCTTCACCGTCAGGAAAAGAGGGATATTGTGAAGATATTAAGTTTGGGATCTCTGAATGTTGACCGTGTTTATAATGTAGAAGAATTTGTAAGCGCGGGGGAAACCATTTCCGCTAAAAAATTTGAAATTTTTTTAGGAGGAAAAGGCTTCAATCAATCCATTGCCATAGCCCGGGCCGGAATCCCTGTTTACCATGCCGGAGCAGTGGGAGCGGACGGAGCAGATTTAATCGGTTTGTTGAAAAGAGAAAAGGTTCATGTGGATTATATGCAGCAGTTGGATTTCCCCAGCGGCCATGCCATTATCCAGTTGAACCATAAGGGGCAGAACAGTATCATCGTCTATGCAGGCGCTAACGGCGCCATAGAGCGGGCTTATATAGAACAGACGCTCGCGCGGTTTGGGCAAGGCGACCTTCTGTTGCTCCAGAACGAGATTAGCAACGTAGGCTATGCGATTCAAAGGGCGCATGAAAGAGGTATTCGGGTTGTGTTTAACCCTTCGCCTGTAACACAGGACCTGTTTGACTATCCGCTGCATCTGGTAGACTGCTTTATACTCAACGAACTGGAAGGTAAGGCTCTTACCGGAAAAACAGATTATGAAGAAATTCTGACCTCTTTACATAGTAAATATCCACGCGCGACGTTGGTACTAACAGTGGGAAGAGACGGGGTGATTTATCGGGACAGCCGCCAAAGCATCCGCCATGGAATCTACAACGTTCCGGTCGTCGATACCACCGCGGCAGGCGATACCTTCTGCGGCTACTTCGTGGCTGGGCTGTTCCAAGGGGACTCTTTAGAGAAAATTTTGGAAAACGCGTCAATCGCATCCTCTATCGCGGTCTCCCGAAAAGGAGCGTCCGCTTCTATACCAACCAAGAAGGAGGTGACGGCTTTTCGGAAAATGTGGGAAGAGAAGCGCCGGGCTTCTGTCCGCTGACTGCCTGACTGGCGCTTACGACAAAATAACAAATATGTTTGATTGAAGAAAGGAAATGGATGACATGAAAAAGTCGTATCGAATTTTTAGTTTAATTCTGACGGTGTTATTATGCACGTTTCTGTTTGTGGGCTGCGGCGAAACTCCCGCCCCTTCCTCTGGAGATACATCTTCCGGTGGAATAAGCTCCGGCGGCGCCGATAAATTTGTAGTTTATGCCCCGCTTTCCGGTGAATTGGGCGACGAAAGCTTTATGGATTCCGCCAACCGCGGTTTGGAGTGGGCGCGTGACCGTTTAGGCTGTGAGGTCAGGGTCATCCCCGCTTCTACAGACGACCCCCAGGCATGGGACCGCAATTTGCGCGAAGCGGCGCAGAACGATTCTGTAAACCTGATTGTAACCGGCGGTACCGTGGTAGCTACCACATTGGAAGAGATTGCCCCCGACTTCCCGAACAAGCCATTTATAATTTTTGATGCCGAATCAAACGGCGATAACGTTACCGGCATTGTTTATAAGCAAAACGAAGGCGCCTTCCTGGCGGGAGCGTTGGCTGCTTTGATTACGAAAAACGCAGATAAGTTCCCTAATGCCACAGGCAGCAACAGGGTTGCCATTGTAGGCGGTGAGGATATTCCCGTAGGCCGCGATTTTATTGCAGGCTATGAGGCCGGCGCCAAATACATTGACCCCAATATTACGGTTGATTCCCGCTTTGCCGGAAGCTTTACCGACCCTCAAAAAGGCTACGATACAGCAATGGCCGCTATCAATGACGGCGCCGATGTTGTGTACCAATGCGCGGGGCCTGCCGGACTTGGCGTCCTGAAAGCCGCCGCAGAGGCGAAGCGTTATGGTCTGGGAAGCGACAGCAACCAGAACCATCTGCAGGAAGGCTTTATTCCCGCCAGCGTAATTAAGGCGGTTGATCAAACCGTATTTGATGCGATTTCTCAGGCGAAGGAAGGCAAGCTGGAACTGGGCAAAACCATTATAGGTGATGTCAGCAATAAGGGCATGGACCTGGAAATGGACGAAGAAATGGTTCCGGAAGATATTCGCAGCCAGATTGAAGATATTAAGGCGAAGATTACCTCCGGGGAAATCAAGCCCGCGAGCTATTATGATAATAATTAATTTATGATGAATACGAAGATGAATACGATGAATAAAAGTCCGGCGGGGCAGCCCGTGGCGGAATTCAAAGGGATAGTAAAACGCTTTGGTGATAAGGTTGCGGTGGACCATATCGACTTGGATTTAAAGCGCGGAGAGGTGCTTGCAATCTGCGGCGAAAACGGCGCCGGAAAATCCACGCTGATGAACTGTCTTTTTGGGCTTCTGATACCGGAAGAAGGTGAAATCATCATCGAAGGCAAGCCGGTCAAGCTGGAAAATCCGCGCCATGCGCTTGATTACGGCATTGGTATGGTCCATCAGCATTTTAAGCTGGTGCCGTCCTTCACTGTGGCGGAAAATGTGTTTCTGGGACACGAAGAAACAGAAAAAATTAACCGGGTCGATGTCAAGAAACAAAACGAAATCGTAGCGGAGCTTTCACAGCGGTACGGCCTGCAAATCAATCCCACCGACCGGGTGTCTAACCTGTCTGTAGGACTGCGCCAAAGGGTGGAAATACTGCGGGCGCTGTCAAAAGAGGTGAAAATCCTTATCTTGGACGAACCCACGGCGGTGCTTACCGCCAGTGAGGTCGATAAGCTCTTTGAGGTGCTCAAGCGCCTGACCGACGACGGCATGTCCGTAATCCTTATTACGCACCGCCTCAACGAGGTAGAGCAGATTGCCGACAGGGTCGTCATTATCCGCCGCGGCAAAAAAATTTCTACCCATGAGCGGGGAACCTTTACACAGCATGAGCTGGCTACCTTGATGATTGGAAAGGAACCGACCCCGCCCAAAGAGAAGACTGTCCATAAAATGGGCGGCGTAGTGCTGGAGGGTAAAAACCTGGGCGCCTTTGACGTCCATGGCGTCAATAAGCTGAAGGATTTCAGCTTCCAGCTGCGGGCGGGGGAAATCCTGGGCATTGCGGGCGTGGCCGGAAACGGCCAGTCCGAACTGATTAACCTGGTCACAGGCATACAAAAGCCCCACAGCGGCCAGGTGATGATTGACGGTAAAAACATGACCGGGCAGCCTGTGTCTGTCTTTCGTAAAAACGGCGTCGTATTGATTCCTGAGGACCGGATGGTGCGCGGAACCAGCCGTTATTCCAACATTGCGGACAATGTGGCGGCAGGGCTTCTGGACGACCCGACCCTTGGAAAGTTCGTTTTAAACCGTAAAAAGGTAATTGCGCGCACAAAAGAGCTGATTGCGCAGTATGACGTGCGCGACGCTTTTCCCAGCACGATTATCCGCCGCCTTTCCGGCGGTAACATCCAAAAGGTAGTTTTAGCCCGGGAGTTGTCCCGAAATCCCAAAATCGTGGTGGCGGCAGAGCCGACCCGCGGGTTGGATATTGGCGCTATCGAGTTTGTACACAACCAGTTAAATAAATTGAGAGACGAAGGCGTGGCAATTCTTTTAATCTCAATGGAGCTTGGAGAAATTTTGGAATTATCCGACCGTGTGATGGTTCTGTATGACGGCTCCCTGACGAAGGAATTCAGCGGGGCATTGCCTGATGAACGAACCATCGGACCATATATGTTAGGTGTTCAAGATGAAAGAAAAGTTGTTTAAATCAATATCTCGATTATGGAAAAGCTCCTCCCGTCAGATAAGCGCAGTAATTCTGAGCTTTATTGTGGCGATTTTAGCCATAGCTCTTATATCTAAAGAGCCGCTGACAGCGTTTTCCTCTTTTGTGCTTAGTTCTTTCACAGATATTTATAATTTTGGCAACATGATCTCAATCGCGACGATATTGATTGTGACAGGTCTTGCCTCTATGATTGGTTTTAAGGCCGGAGCATTTAACATGGGCGGAGAGGGGCAGCTGTATTTGGGAGCCATGGTTTCTGCCATAATAGCCATATTTAGCCCCCTGCCTCCATTCCTGACCATTACCCTGGCTTTATTGGGCGGCACCCTGGCCGGCGCTTTGTGGGTGTTGATTCCTGCCATCCTGAAGATTTCTTTAGGAATCAATGAAATCGTTACGACCCTCATGTCCTCCAATATCGCTATCTTCCTGACAGCGTATTTGGTAAACGGGGCGCTGCGCAATCCCAACTCTGGCGCGCCGGAAACGGTGCGCCTGGACCGCTCGCTCCGTCTTCCCCAGCTCATTCCCTCCACCAAAATCAACGTGGGCATTATCATTGCACTGCTCCTGATTGCGGCTGTCTATTTCTTCTTTTACCGTACAAAGGGCGGTTTGAAGGTGCGCATGGTCGGAATGAACCCGTTGTTTTCCCAGACGGAAGGCATCCATGACAAAAAGGTGCTTTTCTATTCTATGCTTTCAAGCGGCGCGTTTGCCGGCCTGGCGGGCGCTTTAGTCACCATGGGCATTGAATACCGCTTTATTTCAGGTTTTTCTCCCGGCTATGGTATGCTGGGCATCACAGTGGCGCTCATCGGCGGCCTGCATCCAATCGGTGTTTTAATATCGGCGATATTCTATGGAACGCTGATGAACGGAGCCACCACCATGCAAATGAGTACAGACGTTCCCTTTGCTTTGGTATTCCTCATCCAGGGTATCGTCGTTATGCTGGTAACCAGCCAAAACCTGAAATGGCCCAAAGCGCTCAGAATTAAGAAACAACATAAAGGGGGGACGGCCGTATGAGGGAACTGGAGCTCTTTTTAGCTACTGCCTTGAGCACGATGACCCCTATACTAATTACGGCCATCGGCGGCGCGTTTGCAGAAAAATCCCGGACGACCAATATCGGCATGGAGGGCATGATGCTCATATCCGCCTTCTTTTCCATGGTAATCGGGTTCCAGGCCCAAAGCGCGTGGGTCGGCCTGCTAGGCGGAATCGCGTGTTCTCTATTGGTATCCTTCTTATTTGCCCTGATGATTTTTTATTTGGGATGCGATAAGATTATCGGCGGAATCGGGTTAAACCTGTTTGCGTCAGGCCTGACCCTGCTGCTCATGACCGTCTGGTTCAATGAACCGGGAACCTATAAGCCCAAGGGAATGCCCACCCTGCCGGTGGTTGATATTCCGTTCCTTGAAAATATCCCGGTTATCGGCCCTGCTTTAAACGGGCAAAGCGTACTGTTCTTTATAACCATTGTTCTTGTATTCGTATTGCGCTATGTCATGGAAAAGACCCAATATGGGTCATGGGTGCGCGCGGTTGGTGAGAATGAAGCCGCGGCAAAGGCTGCTGGAATTTCCGCTTTGAGGGTGAAAATCTCAACTTTAATGATAAGCGGTTTTACCGCTGGCATTGGCGGCGCGTTCCTTTCGATTTCCACCTTGGGCCTCTATAGTCATAACATGACTTCAGACCGCGGCTTTATCGCGTTGGCGGCTACGATTTTCGGAAACGGCCGTATTGGAGGCACCGCAATTGCCGCCATGATTTTTGGTACGGCGGAGGGCGCGGCTATTCGGCTTCAATCAGAAAATATGCCGGTTCAAATTTTGTCCATGCTGCCATACGCGGCTACCATCTTAGCGCTTGTAGTTTATGGCATTCGGAAAAAACGCAGGGGTGAAAGGGAAAACCTGGAGTCCTACGTTCCGTCTGTCGTTCCAAAGGATTAGCAGAAAAGGCCCGTTTGGGCGGAAAGGAGTAAAACATGTCGGAAGGTTTGGGGATTCAGTCCCTGCATCATATCGGTTTTACTGTAAAGGATGTGGATATATCGAAGGGGTTTTATGAAAAACTCGGCTTTCAATTTTATGACCGGTGGGTGGAAACACCGGAGGAGTGCGCACAGGGTATGGGCTTCCCCGGCTGCGCCATTGAGCCCATACAATTGGTCGGTTATGGATGTATGCTGGAATTTATCCAGTATACCGAAGGAAAGGGGCCGCAGGCCCCGGTTCCGGCCAATCAAATCGGCGCGGCGCATACGGCGTTTTTGGTAGATGACATTTACCGGTTTGTCGATACGCTCAAGGCTCAGGGCGTAGAGTTTGTCAGCCCCGTTATCGAGCATGAATTTGCGCCGTGGGTTCAGCTGATTGACCCGGACGGCATCCGTGTAGAGTTCATGCAGCTGAGAAAAAAATAAAAGAAGGTGTTTAAATGGTCGATGTCATTTTAGATATTGATTCAGCCGGCGATGATATTCTGGCGGTTCTTTACGGCGCTTTTCACAGCAAAATCAATTTACTTGCCGTAACGACCTCCTGCGGGGCAAGCGGCAGTATTGAGCAGGCCTCCTGGGTGGCGCTCAACACGCTGGAAATTGCCGGCCGCACGGATATTCCGGTTTACAGCGGCGCGCAGGGGCCGCTCAATCCGCAGGCCGCTGAAGACCTGGAGTCCCCTGTCCACTTTGACGACGAGCTCCGGTGGAAGTTTGGAGACCGGCTGGACAAATTCAACACGCCGGCAGAACGTCCCGCAAAAATGCCGGAAAGCATGGCAGCGAGTGATTACCTGGTGCAGGCGTTCAATGAGCGGCCCGGCGAAATTGCTTTGGTAGTGACCGGCCCGCTGACCAATATCGCCCTGGCGCTGCAGACGGATTCGGGCATTGCCCGGAAGATAAAGCACGCCTATATTATGGGCGGGTGCTTCCAAACGCCGGGAAACATTACCCCCGTTACGGAATACAACATCTGGGCCGACCCGGAGGCAGCAAAAATCGTGTTCAATTCCGGGATGCCAATCACCTGCGTGCCACTGGATATTTGTGAAGACAACCGCTTTGCCTGCGGTATGTTCACACGCGACCACATAGCGGACCTTGTAAACCAGGGCTCGAATAAAGCAGTGGAGTTTATAGCTGATAAGTTCCCCATTTATATCGATATTTGGCGCGAGTATTTCCAATTAGGCGGGTTCCCGATGGATGACGCCATCGCGCTGGCCTTGACAGTAGAGGAAGACCTGTGTAAATATACAGACCCCGTATACATCGATATTGAGCTGGAGGGCGCTCTTTCCCGCGGGCAGACAGTCGCTTATTTCGGCCGCCAGATTCTTAAAACCGGGCAGGGGAAAGAGCAGAACTGCCGTATTGCCACATATCTGGACGGGCGGCGGTTTATCGACGGCTTTGTTGACGCCATACTGGAAAAGAAGTAAAATACAAAAGGTTTCCCAAGCATGCCGGGGATAAGCTTTGAAGGCTCGTCAACGGCATAGCTTGGGATAGCATACAGCAAAGGAAGTTGCCTATGGGGAAAGGAAAATATACCTTACGCAGTATTGTTGTACGGTGCTTGGTCATTATGGTTGGAGTCGTGGTTTGCGGGTTTGGCGCCGCCTGTTATGTTACGGCAAATTTGGGCAGTGACCCGGTAACAGCCTTTGTACAGGGTCTTGGCAATGTGTTCCATTTAAGCTTCGGAATGGCCATGAATGTGTTTAACGCGGCCTGTTTCCTCCTTATCCTTATATTCAACCGAAAGCTAATCAATATTGGAACGATACTTTATACATTTTCTTTGGGCTTTTTCAGCGATATGTTTATTTCACTGCTGAACCAGGGGATGGGAGCCTCGCCTGGCCTTGCCATTCGTATCGTGGTGATTATAGCCGGAACCTTAGGTATAGGAATCGGGCTGGGCCTTTACCAATCCGCTGAATTTGGCATCGGCCCCTCAGACGCTTTAAACCAGACGATTTCCGCCAAGACGAAAATCCCGCTCAGATGGGAACGGATTATTTTTGACGGCGTTATGGTGTTGGGAGGCTTCCTGATGGGCGGCGTCGTGTTTGTAGGAACAATTTTAGGTATGCTGGCGGTAGGCCCGATTATGGCCCCAACCATTACACATTGCAGTAAGCTTGTCAACCGGTGGGCAGGCGGCGCGCCGTCTGAGTAAGCTGTTAGTAAACGCATACGGTGGTTCAGTTTCCGCATGTATTGCGGGCTCAGACTTTGTTGGCTTCAGTTAAAATCTTTTTTGTACCGTAAATATTCGTATATTGCCGAAAGAAGTCGATTGCTGCAAAGCGGTCGGCTTTTTTAGTTTATAAGCCTGCACACCGGACAAATTAAAATTGAAAAAGACGGGAAAAAACAAGACGGCTTCTGCTATAATTTGAGACGAGGTGATAGAAAATGAGTTGGATCAATGACGTGCAAAAATCGATTAACTTTATTGAAGAAAATTTAATGAACACTTTGTCTGTTGATACGGTTGCGGAGCATGTTTTTTCGTCCGCAAGCAGCCTTCAAAAAGCTTTTTATGTTATAACAGGCCATTCGGTCGGGGAATATGTGCGCAACCGGCGGCTGACGCTTGCGGCAGAAGAGCTGCTGCACACAAATGAATCCGTTTTGCATATCGCTTTAAAGTATGGCTATGAAACCCCTGAAAGCTTTTCAAAGGCTTTTGTGCGGTTTCATGGCGTAATACCGTCAGAAGCAAAGAATAATGCAGGTTTGTTAAAAAGATTCCTACCGCTCACAATCGATGTCAGTATTAAGGGAGGATTTGAATTGACTCGAAAGATTATTACAAACGTAGAAAAAATTTATGAAAACAAAACAGAGAATTTTATGTTTCCCAGCTGCATGCGTTCTATTATGAGCGCGCTGGGGGAGGATAAAAATTATGATTTTTTGTTTTTTGCAGGAGCTTCGGGTGATTTGTTTACGCAACTGTGGATAAATCCCAAATGGCAGTATAATGACTCATATTCAGGAGCATGCCATCATACAATCAGTCCCATTCACAATGCTTTTACGGCCTGCGGCTATGACTACGAGTACGTTCCAAAGGCTGAGCTGCAAAAAAATAAATCAAAATATATCCGTAAAATTACGCAATCCATAGACAACGGCGTACCGGTATTAACCTTCGGTATCGTCGGTCCCCCAATATGCTCGATTATCTTCGGCTATGATGAAAACGGCGAGGTTTTAATCGGATGGTCGCAATTTACCGATGAACCTCACCCGGAAAGTGACGGCCCGCATGAAGAATGCATGGCGAAAAATTACTTTCAAAAACGCGGCGGTTTAGAGAAATCAGACGGGCTGGTTTTCATCGGAAATAAGAACAGTACGCCCAGTGCTGCTGACGGTATCCGCGGAGCCCTGAAAAACAGTTCGAAGCTTGCCGGCTTGCCTGAAACCCAAGGTTTGTATTCCCAACAAATCGTTTTTGGAAAACAAGCGTTTGACGCGTGGGCGGATTCACTTCTTGACGACGCATATTTTCAGGACGAAAGCAGGCTGCCGGCTCCCCTTGATACTTATATGAGCTGTATTGTTCAGATTGGGACGAACCTGCATTATATGCAGGAATATCTAAACCGCGCGTGTGAAATGTGCCCCGATATTTCACCAATGATTGAGCGCTTTAGAGAAGCATATCAGGCGGTTGGAGCCGCCTTTCAAAAAGTAACGGATTTTCAAGGTGGGTACTTTTTTGAGGAAGACAGAAAAGCTCTATTGAATAAAGGCTTTCGGAGAGAGCTGTCTAAACGGGTTGTATATTTAGGCGAATGCTATGAGAAAGCTGCCCGGGTTTTTGATTCCTGCATATGACAGCAAGCGGCTGTCGAATAAAAAACAGCTTTCTTTAAATTTGGCTGAATACCTTCGAAGGGCGGAAACGAAAATACGTTTCCGCCCTTCTTTTCTATTTGGATGGATAAAAAAACATCCACGAATATTATGAAAAAAGACGCAATTGCGCAGTTCCCGGTTTTATTTTTTAGTCCAGCAGCGTCAAGCCTTTGCTTTTCATCGGCAGCCGGGGGTTTGTGTTGACTGAGCCGGTTCAAGATGATATATTGATTTTATCAATCCTGACCTCGGCTAAAACATTTTTTGGAGGAATGCTTATGATTAGCACAAAGAGCCTAGGCCTTACTTATAGGAGCGGGAAAGGTATTTTTGACATAACCTTCACTGTCCCACAGGGAAAGGCCACCGGCTACCTGGGACCGAACGGGGCGGGGAAAACCACTACAATCCGCTTTATGCAGGCAAACAGCGGCAGCTGTACGATTCAGGGGCTCGACTGCTACCGCGCCGCCGCGAAAATAAAAAAATCCTGGGCTATATCCCGGGAGAAATCGCTTTTCCCGGCGGTATGAGCAGCAAGGAATACCTGAAATACCTGTGTGACCTGCGGAGGATGAAGGATACCTCGAGGATGAAATCGCTGATGGAACGCTTTGAGCTCGACGCAAAAGGCAAGATAAAGCGTTTCTCCAAGGGGATGAAGCAAAAGCTGGGGATTATCTCCGCCTTCATGCACGACCCTGAGGTGCTGATTTTAGACGAGCCCACCAGCGGGCTCGACCCGCTGATGCAAAACGAGTTTATCTCCCTGATACTCGAGGAAAAGAAGCGCGGCAAAACAATTTTGATGTCCAGCCATATGTTTGAGGAGGTAGAGCGCACCCGCGACGATGTGCTGATTATCAAAGACGGAAGGTTGGCGGCGAGGTCGGATGTAAACGCGCTCAAATCGTCAAGGCGCAAGGCATTTGTCGTACAGACCCCTGAGCCTGAAAGACTGAAGGAGTTCGGTTATGAAATGGGAAGGGTAACGGACGCAGGCTATGAGGTCTATGTTATGGGGGACGAAACAGACGCGTTTATAAAAAAGCTCGGCGGAATAGAGGTGACGGGGCTCGATATCAAATCCCAGAATCTGGAGGATATCTTTCTCGACTATTATGCGGCGGAGGCAAAAAAAGAATAATGAATCTGACAGTCTTTAAAAACACCTGCAAGCAAAGCTGGAAGCTCCTTTTGATTTTTCTTTTCGTGCTATGCTTTTACCAGGTCACGATAATCGGCTTAGTCGACCCGAACGATATGGGAAAGGTTCAGGACCTTTTCGGCTCGATGAAGGACTATATGGGCGCGTTTTCCATCAGCATACCCGACATGAGCACACCGCTTTCCTATACCGCCTCCGTCTTTTTCAGCATGCTTATCATGGCGTTTACTATGGTTTTTTATGTCATCCAGGCCAACTCCCTGATAGCAAAGCGGGTGGACGACACTTCTATTGCCTGTACGCTCAGCGCTCCGGTCAAAAGGACTGCGCTGGCGCTGACGCAGGGCGTGTATCTCATTTTATCCATGCTTGTCCTGTTTGCCGGAATTTTAATAAGCGGCGCGCTGATGCTCGGTACGACAGGCAGCTATGATTTCAGCGCATATTTAAATTTGGTAGGCGTGACCTTCCTGCTTTGTACCTCGGTCGCCATGCTCAGCTATTTTTTGTCGGTAGCCTTCTGTGATACGAAGCTTGGTACAGCGCTGGCGGTCGGCGTTCCGATTGCCCTGGTCTTTATCAGCTTAATCGGCGGAGCCGGGGGAGACAAAACGGAATGGCTGAAAAAATGCAGCCCGTTCGGTTGGATTGATTCAGTAGGCATTGTAAACGGAAGGGTCGAACATGGTGGATGTACCCGGCGTTTGGCGGCGCAATCATTGTGCTGCTGCTAGCAAGCGTCGCCGTCTTTTATAAAAAACGCCTGCCTGTCTGATTAGTTTTCATCACGCTGCTTCATATAGTACATCACCGGAAGAAGTTATTCTTCTGGTGATGTGTTTTCATTTACAAAAAAGCATCTGCTGAAAACAGCAGATGCTTTTTGCAGCCTATATCCGGCAAAAAATGTTTATACAATGGTGACTGCTTCTTCCTCTTCTTCGAGTTCAATTTGGCTGTCTGTGCCGTTTTCAGCGGCGTTGTCCGTATCGAGCAGGCGGAAATAACGAATAACGGCAATCATAATGACAATCAAGCCAAGCTGCGCGTCTGTTTCGTCGGGGCATTCGCCAGCTTTTCGCGTCTGCGCGTTTGTCTGTTCTATCTGGTTTTGAAAACCCAGAAGGGAGCTTAAAATAATCAAAGAGGAAGCAAGCCGCATCGTCAGAGAATCCGGGCATCCGCCGGTTTCGCAGCAGCCCTCGGGCTGTACGCTTTGAAGCAGCTGCACGCGGTCTACGTCGAGCGCCTGGTATTGCAGGAGCAGCCCGATAAAAATGCGTGCCATAAGCTGCTGGGAATTGTCGAGCAAACACAGCTGCTGTTTGATTTCCTCCGGCAAATCTTCAATGCTTTTGCACTTGCGGTCCTTTAATGCGTTCATATTTTCACCTCCAGCAAAAAGTGTTCCATCTTTATTTTATGATAAAAATCTGGATTTGCCTTACTTTTTCGCCAAACCCATAAAAAACAAAAGAAAAAAGCGGCAGGCCGCACGGATAATTCCGCGCGGCCTGCCTTAACCGAAAGCAATATATGAAATAGTAACTTAGATAACACCCTGGGCAATCATTGCGTCGGCAACCTTTTCAAAGCCCGCGATGTTCGCGCCGACAACATAGTTGCCTTCAAAGCCGTATTTCTTTGCGGCCGCGGCCATCTGGCTGAAAATGTTTACCATAATGCCCTGCAGCTTGCTGTCTACCTCTTCAAACGTCCAGGAAAGGCGCATGGAGTTCTGCGTCATTTCAAGCGCGGAGGTCGCAACGCCGCCCGCGTTTGCCGCCTTGCCGGGGGCAAAAAGGATTTTGTTGTCGAGGAACACGTTGGTCGCATCGAGCGTGGAGGGCATGTTCGCGCCCTCGGCTACAGCAAATACGCCGTTCTTGACAAGCCTTTCGGCGCTTTCCTTATCAAGCTCGTTCTGCGTCGCGCAGGGGAGCGCAATATCGCAGGGAACGGACCAGTCGAACCTGCCCTCGTGGTACTGGGATGCGGGGCGGTAGTTCTTATACTCGGTCAGGCGCGCGCGCTTGACCTCTTTGATTTCTTTAATTGCGGCAAGGTCGATGCCCTGCTCGTCGTAAATCCAGCCGGTAGAGTCGGACATGGTAACGACCTTAGCGCCGAGCTCAAAGGCCTTCTGCGTTGCGTAAATCGCAACGTTGCCCGCGCCGGATACGCAGATGGTCTTGCCCTTGATGTCTTTGCCGTTCTGCTTGAGCATTTCCGCTGTGAGGTAAAGCAGGCCGTAGCCGGTGGCTTCTGTCCTTGCAAGCGAGCCGCCGTAATTGAGGCCCTTACCGGTCAGGACGCCCTCGTAAATGTTTTTGATTTTCTTGTACTGGCCGAACATATAGCCGATTTCACGCGCGCCCGTGCCAATATCGCCCGCGGGAACGTCTGTGTCCGCGCCGATATGGCGGCTAAGCTCCGTCATAAAGCTCTGGCAGAACGCCATGACCTCGCGGTCGCTCTTACCCTTCGGGTCAAAGTCTGCTCCGCCCTTACCGCCGCCGATGGGCAGGCCGGTCAGCGCGTTTTTAAAAATCTGCTCAAAGCCTAAAAATTTGATTACGCCGAGGTTGACGGAGGGATGAAGCCTCAGGCCGCCCTTATATGGGCCGATTGCGCTGTTGAACTGTACGCGGTAGCCGCGGTTGACCTGTACCTTGCCGTTGTCGTCCACCCAGGGAACACGGAACATGATAACCCTTTCCGGCTCTGTAATTCTTTCCAATATACTTTCCTGCTGGTATTTGGGGTTCTGCTCAAATACGGGCTCGAGGGAAGTCAGAACCTCGGTCGCGGCCTGGATGAATTCCGGCTCCGCGGGGTTCTTTGCTTTTAATCTTTCTAACTGCTCGCTTACATAGGACATGGTAAAAACCTCCTTTAATTGTTGGAACGTAAAAATACGTCCCGGCAGTCTGGCTGCCCGGACGCATCCTGAAAAACAGCCTCGTTGCTGACGTGCTTCATCATAGCATAAAAAAAATGTTTTTGCAAGATTTTTTTAAAATCCTGCAAAAAATAGCATCCAAAAAATTCCTGTATCTGAACCGACATTTTGGCTAACTTCAAAAATTGTCTAATAAATGAAGATAAAAACAGAAAAAGTAGATTTAACCTGTTGCGATTGCAGGGTGATTGGTTTATAATAAGTTTTGGTTTTGACAGAAACATTTTATTCATAACTCAAAGGAGGACTTTCCAGTGGAAAAGGGCAAAATGATTTACGAGGGCAAGGCAAAAAGGGTGTTTGAAACGACCGACCCGGACCTTTGCATCGTTTCCTACAAGGACGACGCGACGGCATTTAACGGCCAGAAAAAGGGCACGATTACCGGCAAGGGCGTCGTAAATAACAGAATGTCGAATTTCATGTTCAAGCTGCTTGAGGAAAAGGGCATCAAGACCCATTTTGTCGAGGAGATAAACGACAGGGAAACCGTCGTCAAGAAGGTCGAAATCGTCCCGCTGGAGGTCATCGTCAGAAATAAAGCGGCAGGCAGCCTTTCTAAGCGGCTCGGCCTTCCCGAGGGTACACCCATGAAAACGACCGTGCTGGAGTTCTGCTATAAGGACGACGACCTGGGCGACCCGATTGTAAACGAGTACCACATCCTCGCCGCGGAGCTTGCGACGAAGGAAGAGGTGGACGCGATTGCTGAAATGGCGCTCAAGGTCAACGAAATCATGGTGGAATTCTTTAAGAGCGTCAACATCGACTTAATCGATTTCAAGCTCGAGTTCGGCAGATTCAAGGACGGCATTGTCCTTGCGGACGAAATTTCCCCCGACACCTGCCGTTTTTGGGACATCCATACACAGGAAAAGCTCGACAAGGACCGTTTCCGCAGGGATATGGGCGGCGTCGAGGAGGCATACGCAGAGGTTATGAAGAGAATCGGGCTGTAATTTGAATTTTGCTTTGAGGTGAACGGATTGGACTTCTCTTTGGAACAGTTCAGGAGCGAGGGCCTGCATGAGGAATGCGGCGTCTTCGGTATATACGGCGACGGCACCCTTGACCCGGCTTACGCGGCATACAATGGGCTGCTCGCATTACAGCACCGCGGGCAGGAAAGCTGCGGCATCGCCGTCAACGACCGCGGCGTCATCAGCTACCATAAGGATATGGGCCTTGTCACAGAGGTGTTTTCAGGCGGCGTGCTCGACGATATGCAGGGACAAATGGCGGTAGGCCACGTGCGCTATTCCACAGCCGGCGGCAGTGTGCGGGAAAATTCCCAGCCGCTCGTCATGCGCTACATCAAGGGCGTGCTTGCTATCGCGCACAACGGCAACCTGACAAACGCGCTGGAAATCAGGCGCGAGCTAGAGCACCGCGGCGCGATTTTCCAGACGACCATCGACTCCGAGGTCATCGCCTATATTATCGCGCGTGAGCGCATTAAATGCCATTCCATCGAGGAAGCGGTGCGCCGTACCATGTACCAGATAAACGGCGCGTATTCATTGATTGTCATGAGCCCGAGAAAGCTAATCGCGGCGCGTGACCCGCATGGGTTCCGCCCTCTTTGTATGGGCAGGGCGGGGGACAGCTATGTTTTCGCAAGCGAAACGAGCGCACTCGACGCGGCGGGCGCCGAGTTTGTGCGCGACGTCGAGCCCGGTGAAATCGTCGTAGTGGACGACAAGGGCGTGCATTCCATCAAGGACCACTGCGGCGGCAAAAAGGCGCTGTGCGTTTTTGAATATATCTACTTTGCCCGCACCGATTCTGTAATCGACGGCATCGGCGTATACGAGGCAAGGAAGCAGGCCGGAAGAATTCTGGCCCGCACCTTCCCGGTAGAGGCCGACCTCGTCATCGGTGTGCCGGAATCGGGCATCGACGCGGCAATCGGCTACAGCGAGGAATCCGGCATCCCCTACGAAAAGGGTATCGTTAAGAACAACTATATCGGCAGAACGTTCATCAAGCCCAGCCAAAAGGAGCGCATGAAGAGCGTGCGCATCAAATTAAATCCTTTGGGTACGTCGGTAGAGGGCAAGCGCGTCGTCATGCTCGACGACAGCATCGTCCGTGGCACCACCTGCGACCGCATCGTCAAGATGCTCAAGGATGCGGGCGCGAAGGAAGTGCACCTGCGCATTAGCTCCCCGCCCTTTATGTGGCCGTGCTATTATGGGACGGACATTCCCTCGAAGGAAGAACTGATTGCCTGCAACCATACGGTGGAGGAAATCGGCAAATTGAGCGGCGCGGATTCCATCGGCTTTTTACCCGCCGAATCCCTGCCGGAAATGCTCTTTAACAAGGACTGCGGCTACTGCGACGCGTGCTTTACGGGCGATTACCCCGCTGAAACCACGACGCGAATGCTTGAGGGCAAGGAACGCGGCGGCATGAGCTTTAAAAAATGCTGATATAAAATAGATAAAAATAAAAAAGCAAAACCGTACCACCGTTTTGGGGCGCGGTTTTCCTGCTTTGAAAGGTGTTTTACAGTATGAGAGACGTTTACGAATCCCCGCTTTCCGAGCGCTATGCGGACAAGCAGATGAAATACCTGTTTTCCCCTGATATGAAATTTCGTACCTGGCGCAGGCTCTGGATTGCGCTGGCGCAGGCGGAGATGGAGCTCGGGCTTCCTATCACACAGGAGCAAATCGACGAGCTTGAGGCGCATAAGGACGATATTAATTATGACGTTGCGCAGGAGCGCGAAAAGCTCGTGCGTCATGACGTGATGTCGCATGTCTACGCCTACGGTGAGCAATGCCCAAAGGCAAAGGGTATTATCCATCTGGGAGCGACCTCCTGTTATGTCGGGGACAACACCGACGTTATCATCATGACGGAGGCGTTAAAGCTCATCCGTAATAAGCTTATCACCGTCATTAAAGAACTGTCCGCTTTTGCGGATAAGTATAAGGATTTACCGACGCTTGCGTTTACGCATTTCCAGCCGGCGCAGCCTACGACTGTCGGAAAGCGCGCGGCGCTCTGGATTCAGGAGCTTCTGATGGATTTGGAGGACGTCGAGTACCAGCTTTCAAAAGCAAAGCTGTTGGGCTCAAAGGGCACGACCGGCACACAGGCAAGCTTCCTGGAGCTGTTTGACGGCGACCATGAGAAGGTAAAGGCGTTAGACCAGAAAATAGCCGAAAAAATGGGCTACAGCGGCTGCTTTGCCGTTTCCGGCCAGACCTATTCCAGAAAGCTCGATTACCAGATGCTCTCCGTTTTGAGCGGCATTGCGC
>UQHH01000002.1 GCA_900540865.1 uncultured Oscillospiraceae bacterium | reverse complement strand
TTCTTCATAAAACTTTATATGTTTATTCAAAAGAGGGAAACCGTTTCGGCGGTTTTCCTCTTTTGCAATCACCTTTCCGCCGACTTAAGGGAACCCAGAGTTCCCTTAAGAATCCTTCGGGGGTGCTGTAGACGCTGTGGTCGCTCCTCGTTTTATATATCGATTGTAGAACAAAAACTACGGGACCGCTGTGCGCCGCGCCTTCGCGCGGAGTACTTCGCGGGATGAGTATTTTTTAACGCTGTAGAGCACTTCGCGGAGGTGGTATTTATACTTCATGACATAACTAGAAAGCAAAAGCCTTGCCGTAAATTCAACAAGTTGAAGAATAAAATCTTCACCTTGCATAATGCATGTGTTTTTTTATCTTTTCTGCCTTTTCACATAGCTTTATTTCCTTTAAAAATGGCGGTGTTTGTTTCTTCTTTTTCATATACCTTCCTCCGGCTGGATTGCCTGCGCAATCGGGAGGCCGTAGCTGAATTGCAGCATCTTTGTCACAAAGCAGTACCCGTTGCTAGTATTATCGTATGCCTCGTTTTTATTTTGGCACCAAGCCACGCACGCTAAGACAAAACGGTTTATTAAAAACTCGCGCTGCCGCTTGTCGATTTTCATGGAATCGTCAAGCAGCAGATAATTTTCAAAGCATCCAACCGCAAAGCCAATTTGTTCTAAAACCTTGTCATCCATTAAAAACGGGTAGCTGTTTTCATAGGGCGGCTGTAGATTAAATTCGTTGTTCATTTGGTTCCCTCCGGTTTATTTATTTTTTCTTCCTGCTTTCCCCAGCAAAGCTTCAGGCATAGGGCGATTGTCTCACATCATCTTCCATTTCTGTTTCGCTGTCACAGGCGTAAAGGCTTTCCGCCAGACAGGCAAGACAGTAAAAATCCTCATATTCGGATTTTACAAACGGCACCACATTAAATGCGCGGAATATATCAAACGGCCTGCCCGCAAACCCGATTTTTTCTAGAACATTTGTCTCAAACTCCATTTTTGAAATTTTCCTGCAATGCCATTTCGTTGTCTATAATCATAGATATAGTTTCCCTACAAGCTTTATTATGATAATAGTACATTTTTTAATTTAGAACAATTCATTTAATCATAGTTACTATTAAGATAGTAACGGATTAGAAAGTAAAAAATGCTAAAAATATCGAATCCACGAAGTAGCGGCGCTGGGCGGTCCCGTACTATCTGTTCTACACCCCGCGAATAAAACGAGGAGCGGCCACAGTTTCTACAGCACCCCCAAAGGATTCTTAAGGAAACTCTGGGTACCTTAATGCCCTGAAAAGGGGGGCACTTCAAACTGGTTCCGCCCCTTTTGAAAAAGTTAACATACAAAGATTATAAAGAATTTCAAGAAGCAGTTTGCATCAATCAAAAAATAAAGAAATGGCAAGTTGCAAAAAGAGAGAGGGAAACCATGTAAATGGTTTCCCTCTTCTAATCTAACATTGAAAATTATAAAAATCCTAAGAAGCGGTACGCCTCTTAAAAAATAAGCAGAGTGCTTTAAAGAAGATATTTCAGCCTGCCGGGCTCCCAGTTCTGAATGACCTCATAATAGCCTTTGGCATACTCTTTGGCAAGAGGCAGATTGTGCTCCAGGTAATTGCCGCATTCTGCGGCGGTCGTTCCGGGGATTTCCCCGTCATACCCCGCAATACCCTTGATGGTTTCCTGAATCAGGGCAATCGCCTGTTCATGCGCAGTGCCGCGCAGCAGAAAATAAAAGCCCGTACGGCAGCCCATCGGGCCGAAATATACCACGTTGTCTTTCAAGCTGGAATTGCGCGCCATCGTCGCAAAAAGGTGCTCGATGGTATGCATGGCGGCTGTATCCAAAAACGGCGGGGTATTGGGCTTTACAAAGCGCAGGTCGTAGGTGAAAATATCTCCGTCGGCGCGCGACAGGTAAATTCCAGGCGTCAGCTTGTTGTGGTCTACCTGGAAGCTTGCGATTTTATCCATGATAGTCTCTCCTTTTTAAATAATAAACGGTTTTCCTTCCGAAAGCGCCGCGGCGTCGCCTCCCGAAAGGAACGCGTCCGCCATTTTTTGGGACAGGGCGTCCGCCTGCTCGAACAGGTCAAAGAAGCTGTCCGTGCGGAGCGCTCCGCCGCCGTCCCACTCGTTGTTTGCGATATTGGCGTAATCGTATGTATCGTCCTCCGTAATGCTTCGGTACATTACAGAGGAATAGGGCGCAATACGCTTTTTCTTTTCCCTACGCAGGACGAGGTCCTTTTTCAGCCCTGTACGGTCGGTATGCTTTCTCAGCCATTTTTGGTAGTGCTTTGCGCTCTCTGAAATATCGTCCAGGGTTACCTCCCTTTGCAGGACCGCGCGTGCCAGCATAGGGTAGAGCACAGCGATATGCTGGGTGACGGTTTCGTCCTTCGGTGCGCAGGAAAGCAGCTTGACGGAGCTTGGAAGGTCGCTTTTTTCGTAGCGCAGCAGAATGACGTCGAGGTTCACCTCTATCAGGCTGTGCGCGATATTTTCCGTAAGGCCGGATTCTGCCGCGGCAATTTGCCCCGCGCCGTACAGTACAAACGGGTGAGCCGCGCTGTCAAACGCGTAATGCGTAAAAAATCCGAGCGCGTAGCTTTTGTCGATGTCGTTTTTCGTATCCCGCGCGAATGACGAGATATAAGCAAGCGTTTGGTACGGGTCGCCGCGGTGCAGCAAATCGGCTAGCTCCCGCATTTCCTTTTTCGGGCTTGCATAAAGGAAATCCGGCCCCTGCGCGCCCCAATAAAGCGCGTTTTGGTTTAGCTTGAAATCAGGATGCTTCTGCTGCAAATAGGCAAGCATCCGGCACGCGAGCAGATAATGCGATATTACGGAGGGCATGGTGTTATTCTCCTTTTTGATGGTCAGTTATTCGTTTAAATCCCATTCGGCAAATTTACCGTAGTGGCTGATTGCGGAGTCGAACGCCGCCTTACTCGTGCGCTCGCCGTCAATATAGCACTGCGGGTCCTTGTCGTCCGACGATTTTGTAACCGCCTTATAATTGGGGGATTCCTGTATATATTTGCCGTCTTCATACTTGTTGAAGCGGAACTCAACCGTTTGATTACTGCCTGACGTCCGGTATTCCTCGCACAGGACGAGAGAGTTAGTCGAGCTGTCCACATAAAGGCCGAGCCTGCAAATTTTATCGCTGTCAGTCGATTTTTGGAAAGCGGTCGACCGCTTTACCTCGTCGCCTTTTTGCTTTACAACGTCAATCCTACAGCTGCGGCTGCCTGTATAATAGAGCAGCAGCTCCTTTACGCTGTCGCCGTCAACGTCGGCAAGCTTGCTTGCATATAGCGCGAGCGTTGCGTTGTTGTCCCCGGTGATGACCTTATCCTTAATGGAATCGAGATATTTATTAAGCACCTCGGAATTGTCACGCACCGTGACTTCGACGGAGGCGATGGGGGAGATAAAACAGGAAAGCTCTGCGGTAATGATGCTCTTTCCCTCGTTTTTCGCCGTGATAACGCCGGTTTGGCTGACCTGCCCCGTTTCAGGGGCGGAGCTTTCCCACTTGAGCCTTTTTAGGTATGCTTCCTCCAAATCCGCGACCGGAAGCACCTTTTCATATTTTCCGCTGATAAGGGTGAGGGAGCGCTTTACATAGCCGCTGAATTTGGGGTACGCGCTTTGCAGGGCGGAGAGCGCCTCCAAATAGTCCGGCTCTTCCGTTTTTTTACCGTCTATGGTAAATGTACCCTTTTCAGGTACATTGCTGTTCTTTTTATAGGTGTATACATCCTTCAAAACCTTGACGGAGGAAAGCTTGTCCCCGTCCAGGCGGTAAAGGGTAACGGAACGCGTATTCCGCGTTTCGTCGTTCTGGATTTCTGTTGCCTTAATGTAGAGATTTTTGTCCTTGTCGGTACAGACGGACTCTTCATATGAGGTGCCACCGTGCGCAAGCAGTTCCTCAGGCTTGCCGAACGTCTTGACGGAAACTGGCTTTTTGTCCTGGAGCCTTACAATCTCCGCGCCGGTTGCCGGGCCGGCCTGGTATTCTATCAATAGCTCATAATGGCCGTCTCCGTCGATGTCGAGAATTTTACATTGAGAAAGCCGCATGGTAACGGTTTTTTTATCAGCCTTGATTTTCTGGCTTACAGGCAGGGAAGATAAATATTCGTTGAGCAGGTTGATTTCCTCGATGCGTTCGTCCGTCACTTTTAAAGAAAGCTCCGCGGAAATGGTCCTTTCCGCCATGGAACGCACCGTAATCGTACAGCTGCCCGCGGAAAGCGCGGTAACCTTGCCGCTGCTGTCTACAGAGGCGATATTTTCATCCGAGCTTTCCCACGCGACCTCTTTGTTTTCCGCGTCACGCGGTGTAAATACGGCAGTTAGAGCAAGCGTTTCCCCAAATTTTAATTCCGCCCTTCCGTTTTCTATCGCAAGCGCCGTCAATGAAGAGCGCGTAGGCGCCTGTGTGGGCGGCTGGGTTGCGGGTTCTGTGGCGGACTGGGTTGCGTTGGTGCGCGCGACAAGCTCTGTCACGAGCGACGGGTTAAACAGAAGAACGCCTGCCGCGACGACGCAGACGGCGGCGACCGATACCATAGTAATTAAAATAGCCTTATGCTTCATAGAATGGATATTCCTTTCAACGTGAATTCGGCGGAAAAAAGCTTCCAGCTTCTTCCGGTTCATTCCTATTGTTGACACTTCTGATATCAATTATAAATTGGCGGTGCAATAAGGTCAACAAAAAAGCCGAAATATTATGGCGAAACGCCCCGAATACAGAAATTTCCTGTAGAAAACGAAAAGGCCCCCGCTTAAGCGGAGGCCAGAAACGTATTTGAAAAAATCAGTTTAGTTGAGGTCTTCGGCAAATTCAATTTCAGGCATCATTGCCGAAACATTCGAGGTTCCGTCCTCCGGGGCGGAAACAGCGTCGGTAGGCGACATAGCGGACTGTGCCGCGGTTGCTGCTTCAGAGGAAAGCGCGGAGGCGGCCTTGGAAGCGGCCGAGGAGGAGTTAGAAGAGGCGGCCGACGTTGCGCTTTGATTTGCAGCGTGCATGCGTCCCTCGTGGTCGGTCGTGTACGCGCCCTTTAACAAAATTTGGGAGATAGGGACGATTTCATAGCCCTCGCCCTTAATCATTTCAATAATCATAGGGAGCGCCTCCGGCGTGTTTTTCGCGCCGTTATGTAGCAGGACGATGCTGCCGGGCTGCAGCTTTTTCTTGATGCGGTCGACCATCTGCTGCGGTGTGGGGTCTTTCCAGTCGAGGCTGTCGATGTCCCACTGCACACAGTACATATTGATGCTGTTGACCGTTTCGACGAGCGTGTTGTTGTAGTCGCCGTAGGGCGGGCGGAACAGCGTCGGGCGTTTGCCGATGAGCTTTTCAACCTTATCGTTGCAGCCGTTTAATTCGTCGAGCATCTGCTTGCTGCTCATTTGCGGCATATGCGGGTGCGTGTCTGAATGGTTGCCCACGTCGTGGCCGGCTTTCGCGATGTCCTTGACCGAATCCGGATATTTTTCCACCCATTGGCCGACGAGGAAAAACGTGGATTTTACTTTATATTTGTCGAGAATATCCAGAAGCGTCTGCGTTTGCTCGTTGCCCCACGCGGCGTCGAAGGATATGCTCACAACCTTCTCTTCCTTTTCAACACAATAAATTGGTATTTTACGTTCCGTCGTCGATGCGCTCACTACCCCGCTATAGCTGCTGAAGCATATGGAAACCGCAAGGATGCACGCAATGACACAGCAGCCGAGAATCAGAAGCCTTTGCTTGGTGAAAACAAAAAATTTCATAACGAATCCCCCTTATACACATGTGTATGCGGGGGACGGCGTTAGAATTCTATTAATTTCCGCTCGACGCGACGATATCGTACATACTGAACATCGGGACGACGATGGAGATGACGACCGTGCCGACGACGACACCGATGAGAATCGTCATCGCGGGCGTCATGGCGTCAGTCAGGCGCTTGGTGGATTCGTCCGCCTGCTGCTCGTACATGTCGGCCATTTTCTTCAGGGAATCGGCAAGCATGCCACTTTCCTCGCCGACGCGTATCATCGAGACGAGCATGGAATCAAATACGGGGTAGCGCGACATGGATACGTTTATCGGCGTGCCGATTTTCACGTCCTCAATAATCTGGTTCATGCAGTCCTTCATATAAAGGTTTGGTATGACGTCGCGTGAAAGCTCCAGCGAGCGCAGGATGCTCACGCCCGCGTCTGAGAGCGTCGACATCATGCGGCAGAAGCGCGAAATGTGCGAAAGTCGCATGACCGTTCCGACAAGCGGGATATTGAGCTGAATCTGGCTCCAGCGCATGGCAAAGCTTTCGTTGTATTTGTTGAGCGCCTTGAACCCGAACACAAGCGCGAGCACGGCGGCGATGATGATGTACCAAAAATTGATAATGACGTCGGAAACACCCATAATGAACTGTGTAATGCCCGGTAGCTCGGAATCGAAGCTTTTAAACAGGTCCGCAAACGTCGGGATGACGAGCACGGAGAGGACAAGAATCAATACGACGGTCAGGCCGAGCAGGAAGATGGGGTAGCCCATTGCGCTCTTGATTTTGCCGGACAGCGCGATTTCCTTCTGCAATATCAGCGCGCACTGCTCAAACGACATATCGAGCCGCCCGTTCGCCTCGCCCGCTTGCACGATATTGATGACAATTGCGGGGAACGCGCGAAACTTTGCCATAGAGCCGGAAAGCGGAACGCCGTTATATAGCTCCTTATTGATTTCCGCCAGGATGCTTCGGACGTTTTTATCCTTTTCCGTGTCAATCAAGACCTCCATCGCGAGAGAAAGGGAAATGCCCGCCTTCATCATAAGGCCCATCTGGTGCATCATGGCAAGCAGCCTTTTCTTCTTGATTTTCAACTTATGGATGTCGCGGGTGTTTAAATCCTTTTCCCAAATGCTTTTATTGGCGTTTAGCTCCGCGGCCTCCCGAAACTCGTCGATAGACAGGGCCGTCAGGCCGCGCGCCTGCAGGTTTTTCCTGATTTCGTCGCGCGAGCCACCGTTCATCTCGCCCTTGTATTTTCTGTTTTTGCTGTTGACAGCGGTGTATACATACTTCAAGCGTGTCCCACCTTTTTCTTTTCCTTAACTTACCTTACAGGGTTCATGCCGCCGTACAGGCCGCCCATGCTTGCCTGCGGCGGCATATTCTGCTGCGCCTCTCCGACGTCGAAGCTGTATTGCTGCGCCGTCTGCGGCGTGATAAAGCCGGTTTCGAGCAGCAGCTGAATGCTCGCCTTCATGGTCGTCATGCCGGTGTTTTTGTTGAGCTGTATCATCTGCTCCATCTGCGCGATTTTGTTCTCGCGTATGAGGTTTGCGATTGCGGAGTTTGTGAACATAATCTCAAACGCGCCGATTCGCCCGGGCCTATCCGCGCGCGGCAGCAGCCTTTGGGAAATGACCGCCTTGAGCGTGGTGGAAAGCTGTCCGAGCGCCTGCTGCTGGCGCTCCACGGGGTACATGTCGATTAAGCGGTCTATTGTTTTGGCGGCGCCCTCCGTATGGAGCGTCGAGAAAACGAGGTGCCCCGTTTCCGCGGCGGAAAGCGCAATCGACATCGATTCCAAGTCGCGTATCTCGCCCATTAAAATGACGTCGGGGTCTTCCCTCAATACGGCGCGCAGCGCGGTGCCGTAGGACTTACTGTCCGTACCGATTTCCCGCTGGTTGATGACGCAGCGGATGGGCGTGTGGACGTATTCAATCGGATCCTCTATCGTGATGATATGCAAATCCTTCGTTTTATTGATTTCGTTGATTAAAGCGGCAAGCGTTGTCGATTTGCCGCTTCCCGTCGGGCCTGTTACGAGCACAAGGCCCTCCCGCAGGCTCAATACCTTCGAGATGGAAGGGGGGAGGCTCAAGGCGCTCAGCTGCGGCGTCTGCGCGTTGATGATACGCATGACGAGCGTAACGCCCGCGCGCTGGCGGAACGCGTTGATACGGAACCGCCCGTAGCTTTTTATGTTGGCCGACGCGTCGGCGTCGCCCGTCCGGCTGAATTTTTGGAAGGCCTCCGGCGATAATACGGCCTCGATGCAGGCGGTGACCGCCTGCTGTGTGAGGACGGGCTCGCTTTCGTCAAAGCAGATTTTGCCGTTGATGCGGACAGCGGGACGGTTGCCCGTAGATAAATGAATATCGGACGCGCCGTTTAACACGGCGTTTTTAACAAATGAATCAAAATCCATAGCGGTTGTTCCTCCAGGGCTTTATACGATATCGTCGTCGATTGTGGTATCTATCATTGTAGTGAGGGAAATCGTCCCGCTCAATACGAGGCGCCTTAAATTTTCGCGCATGGGGAGCATCCCTTCAGAAAGCGCGATTTCGTTGATGTGCGCCGTGCTTTCCCCCGAATGAATTGCCGCTTTTATTTTGGGGGAGACAGGCATGATTTCATGTACCGCGATTCTTCCCTTTGTACCCGTTTTGTTGCATTTGTCGCAGCCCTTTTCGCGGTAGAGCTTCTGCCGGGTTCCGGCGGGAAAGCCTAAAAACCGCAGCTCCTCGTCGCTTGCGAAATATGGCTCCCTGCAATTGGGGCAGAGCCTGCGCACGAGCCTCTGCGCCACGACGCCGAGCACCGCCGAGGTGACCATAAACGGCTCTACGCCCATATCGACCAGACGGATGATAGAGCTTGCGGCGTTGTACGTGTGGAGCGTGGAAAGGACGAGATGGCCCGTAATGGCGGCGGAGGACGCGATTTCCGCCGTTTCGCGGTCGCGTATCTCGCCAATCATGACGATATCGGGGTCCTGCCTCAAAATAGAGCGCAGGACGCTTGCAAACGTAAGGCCCGCCTTGTCGTTGATGTCGACCTGCGTGATGCCGGGAATAATCATTTCCACAGGGTTTTCGACGGTGACGATGTTGATGTCGTCGCGCTGGATTTCCTTGAGCGCGGTGTAAAGCGTCGTCGTTTTGCCGGAGCCGGTAGCGCCGGCGAGCAGGATGATGCCCCTGTGGCTTTTGAGCAGCTTTTCAAACACGGCAAGGTTCTCCGGCAAAAAGCCGATGTCGTATTTATCGAGCGTAATGCCGAGCGCCGTTGTAATTCGGATAACGATTTTTTCCCCGAATACGCTGGGCAGGGAGGAGATACGCATATCCACCTCGGTAAGCCCGGCGCGGTAATTGATGCGCCCGTCCTGCGGCACGCGTTTTTCGGCAATGTTCATGCCGCCGATGAACTTGATACGGCTCGTGACCGAGGGAATCAAATCCGGCCCGGTTTCCAGGTATTTTACGAGCTTGCCGTCGACACGGAAGCGGATGAGCATTTTCTTTTCCAACGGCTCAATGTGGATGTCGCTTGCCTTCTGGTGGACGGCCTCTTCAATCATGTTATTGACAAACCGGATAATCGGCTGGTCCTCCGTCGCGGCCTGCGCGGCCTCCAGCTCGTCGCTTTGCCCCTTCGTCATCTGGGAGCTTACGAATTCCTGCGCGTCGTCGAACGCCTTTTTGGTGGCGTAGACCTCGCGCTGCTTCTCCTTTATGGCGGAGCTTTCCGCCAGCACGGCGTTGATGCGCAGCTTCGTGTATATGCCGAGCGTGTTGATTGCCTTATAGTCGAGCGGGTCGGACAGCGCGGCAGTCAGCACCTTGTTGTCCAGCCGGATAGGAATGACGTTGTTGGATACCGCGATGTTTTCCGGTACGACCTCCGATATTTTCGGGTCGATTTCCACCGCAGTCAAATCAATATACTGCATGGAAAACTGCTTTGCAAGCGCCTGGCACAGCGTTTGTTCAGAAATCAGCTTGTCATCAAGCAAAATTTCACCGAGATGCTTGTCGGTTTCCTTCTGCCGGGCAAGCGCCTTTTGCAGCATTTCAGGCGTTATGGCGTTCATATTGATTAAAATCTGTCCGATTTTCAGGCTGGAACCTCTCATTCAAATACTCCTTTTTTGCTTGGGGTCTTTCTTTTATATGCCAATAAGGTTCAAATACATGCGTAAAGCCGTAAAAACAGGGCCGCGCAGAAGCAAAAGCAGCGCCGCGCCGATGCAGATGTATGGCCCCATCGGCAGATACGCCCCGTTTTTTGCTTTTTTTATAAGAAAAAGAACGATGATATGAAAAAACGCTGTAAAAACAGCAAAGATAAACGCAAGAAAAATCATGGGAAAGCCAAACAGCGCGCCGAGTGCCGAGAATAATTTGACGTCGCCAAAGCCGAAGCCGTCCTTTCCAAGCACGGCGCGGCAGATAAGGTCAATCAAAAAGAAAAGCAAAAATCCGCATACAGCGCCGAGCGGCGGGCTGTACCAGGCGCGGATAAACCACTGCCCCGTAAACAAATCGCAGTACGCGCCCGCAAGGCAGAGCAGGGCGAGCGCCGCTGTAAACTGGTCGGGGATAATCGTGTATTTCCAGTCGCTCCACGCAATCAGCAGCAGCACAGAAAATATGAGGGCAAGCAGTACGCTGTAGAGCGTCAGCCCATATACAAAGGCGGCGCCCGCGGCGCCCACAGCAAGGGCTGCCGCAAGCGGTACCGTACGTTTAAGCGTGAGGCGTTCCCCGTTTAAAAGCGCTTTGGACGGTTCCTCGCCGTAGTCGCAGAGCCATTTTGCCGGGACGGCGTTTATTATCAGGCGGCCTAAAAAGGCAAGCCCCGCGCCCAGGCAAGCCGCCGCAAGGCAGACGACAGCGCGCATTACTGCGCCGCCGTGGCGTCCTCTGTGGGCACGCCTTCCCTGAAGTAATAGAGCGAAATCGACATGCTTACGTTCAGGTCCCCGGCGGAAACCTTCTGCCTGCCGCTTCCTGAGCCCTGCGTAACGGTGCTCATGCTGAGGCCGCTGATATAATAGGAGCCTGCCGACTGGTCTTCAAAATAATTGATAACGCGCAAGAGCTTTTCCCTGGACGCGACGAAGCTCAGGGAGATATTCGTAGAAAACAGGGGTGCGCCCGTTGAGGACTGCGCCGCCTCTACTGCCTGCGCCTCGTCCGACACACTGATGGAGGAGGGGGTGACGTCAAGGCTCTGGAACATCTGATTGAGGTCGTTCGCGGTGTCCTTCGCGTCGACGAACATGAGCGTTTCGAGCTGGTCCCAGCGGATTTTCAGGTCGTTGACCTGCCCGCGGTAGTTTTCGATGTTTTGCAGCTTCATATCGTACAGGCGCAGGGTCGTCTGCGCCTCTATGTGCTTTGCGTCCATTGCAGGCTTTTGGTTTAGGTAGGGCATAAGCACCAACGGGACAAACAGGACGAGCAGCAGCACGATGGCAACAAGCGCGAAAACATATTTTGGGATTTTTTTACCCATCATCTCCATTACTGCTCACCTCCCTGCGTGGCTTCCTCCGGGCTTACAGACAGCGTAACGGTACAGCTGCCCTTGCCCTGTGCGCCGTTTTCCGTATAGGAAAACGGGATGGCAATATCAAAATAGCCGTTGCTTTCTACCTGCGTTTTCAGCTTGACGTACGCGTCGAAATCATCGACATAAAAGCTCAGGGAAACGCGGTTTTGCCCCGCGTCATAATTATAGGAGGCGACCTGGTATACGTTGTCCGTCACCTGGGTGAAAATCTCGTTGATGACCTCCCTTACGGGACGGGGCGCGCTTGGCAAAAGCGCCTTGTCGCGCTCAACATTGTCGATTTTCGCCGTCAGCTCCTCTTCCTGCGCAATGAGCTGCTTGGTTTCGTTGTATTTGGGGTCGTTCAATTGCTGGGTGTCGAGCGCCTGCTGTATGTACAAATAGCCGTAAAGGCTTCCGATTACCAGCATCATAATACCCGCACAAACGCCGAACGCTATCGTCGCCGCTCTTCCAATATCGCTCTTGCGGGAGGAGGGGGCGTTGATGGGGGTAAGGAAATTACACTTGTTGTCCGCGGAAAGCGCGACGAGGTTCGAGAGCATAAAGTAACTCGACGGGCGGAAGCCCCTGCGCTGCGCCTCCTCTGTAAGCAGGGGAATATCCTCCTGCGAAAAGGCGGAGGACGCGCTTTCAAGCTCCATCATAAACCCGAGCTGGCGCAGGTATTTCAGGAAATTGGGCAGCTCTGAAAAGCGGTCGCACACATAGATTTTATCGATTTCAAGCCGCTGGCTCAAAAGCACCATGCGCAGGCTGCGCATAATGTCGCCCGAATTGCTGTCGAGGACCGACTGGACGGTGCGCACCGTCTGCGGGTCGTCCTCTTCGTCGAGCAGCCCGAGCACGCCGTCCTCGAGAATAGCTTCAATCGCTTCTTCAAGCTCGAGCTTCCGTTTTTTCGCGACGGCCTGCGCAAGCTCCCCGATGGGGGAATCGAACGACTGCGCGTAAACGGGCGCGCCGTTTTTCACAAGAACGATGCGGATCGCCGAGTAATCCACGCTCAAAAGCGCGGCCACCTGGTTTACGCTGTTCACGCCTTTCCTTGCGGCGCGCAGCATGGCGGCGCTCGGCGGGATGATTTTATAGATTTTTAAACGGAACTCCTCAAACGCCGCCTTCAGCTCATGAATCAGTGCCGTCGGCATAGCGAAGAGGGACGCGTTCAATTGGGACGCGGGCTCGAGCGTCTTTCCATATTCCATGCCGTACTCGTAGCGGACGATGGAATAGTTCGACACCTCGTCGGAGACGACCGATTCCGTTTCAAGAACCGTCAGCTGGTTTAAGTATTTGTCCTTTGCCGGGGGATGCTGGAACTCCTTGATTGCGACGCTGTGCCTGTCCGGGCAAAGCAGTATTTCGCCGCAGTCTATCTGCGCGCGGTCGAGGCAGTTTTTTGTAAACTCCGCCAAGCGGCGGCAGTCAGCCATCGCGTTGTCCTTGAGCTCCCTGGGCAGCTCGAACACCTCGGTCGCGCCGAATACTGTCTGCGGCGCGGCGGGCTGGGAGAACAGGCCCTTTTTTGTCTGGCGGGACTTGAGCGTTTCCGCGGGTGTGAGGGCGACAAACTCGCCGCTGATTTGCAAAATCGTAAATTTCAAGCGATACACCACCTATTTTCTTGCTGTTTTACCATTACGTGTTCCATCCTTGTGCGCCGTTTTTTCGCGCCCCGAAACCCTATATAAGGGCGCACGGCATATTATCCGTTACCAAGCGGTTTATTAACCTCTATTATACTACGCCCGGGGCGCTCTGCGCAATGCTAAGATATACCGATATTTTCCCCTTAGGTGAAGTTTTTTTCATAAGCGCGGCGCGCGGAAAAAAGAGCGGCAGGGGAAAGTCTTGGGCGCTTATAAAAAGCCGGCGGGAATGCCGGGGTAAAAAGAAAGCCCGCCGAAGCGGGCTTTCTTAAAATCTTTAGAAAAAGAAAATCAAGTTGTTGGTGCAGCTATATCAGTAGTTTTTGAAACAATACCATCCTTATCAATTTCGGTCGTTGCTGCAAGTGCTGCGCCAGAGGTACCGACTGATAACGTTTGTTTTGTAGCATCCCAAATCATATAATAATCTTTTCCGTCAATTTTTTTAGTCAAGAAATTAGCCGGATCATCAATACCGTTAGTTTTCAATACAACTGAAAGAGTAATAGGAGCATCTTTGCCGACGGTTATATCGTCAGCAGTATCGGTAGTCCCATTGTTGTATGTAGTCGTTACATTCGCTTTTTGTTCATTAATTGCAGCTTTGAGTAGCATTTCACATGTTGCCTTATCGCTCTCAAATGTGCTGTTGTTTGCTGAATTGATGGTCGAAATAACGACCGGAATGGCAATCGCCGCGAGGATTGCAAGGATTGCGATAACGATTACAAGTTCGACCAAAGTAAAGCCTTTCTTGTTCTTCTTGGCCTGGAGCTTTTGAATGATTGTGGTGTTTTGCATGTTGTTCCCTCTTCTTTCTTTTCTGTTGGATTTTTTTGGAAGTACTACGCCGGGATTCGACGTATCGCATAAATAGTCTAACGCATGAGTGAAGAACTTGTCAACAACTTATAAAAAAATTGCGTGTAAAAAAAACCATTCATATTTTGTAAGAATTAACCAATTGGTAGAATTTGTTCTTTCATATTTTTACCAAACCGGAAGGATGAACAAAAGCTGCGACCCCAATTTGTGCGATAAGACGGGGCTTTCCCTCTTGGTAAATTTGACAGCTTATAGTATAATATATAAAGTATAAATACGTGGCTCCCGCGCGGTAAAAGCGGAATGCCGCATATGGATGGTAATCGATTACATAAACATTTTGCAGAACGATGATTTTGGGATTTTTGGTAAAACGGAAAAAGGGTGTTGCGATTTGAAGCAGTCCAAAAAAGGCTTTGCGCTTGTAAGCGCGATTGTGATTTCGGTCGTGCTGTTCATTTTGACGGCGGGGCTTATAACCGCCGCGATGATGAGCATGAACATGACGGCGAAAAACATCGACCAGCGGCAGGCGTACTTAAACGCCAAAAGCGCGCTCGGCTTTGCCGAGTCGTATTATATCGACCAGCTGCTGCTGCCGGAGCATGATGAATATTTGTCCTTTTCCTCCCAAAACGGCGCGGTAAGCTCCGGCGCGGACAGGGCAGGGGCCGTAATAAACGGAGGCGTTGAAACGCCGCCGGACGCAGAAACGTATGTAAAAGCGCAGTACGACATGGCCGCGCAGACGTTCAAGCTCACCGCGACGGCGCGCTTTCGCAGCGCGGCGCTCGACGGCACGCAAAGCTTGCAGTTAAGCTGCACCTATGACGTCGGGTACGACGCCGACGGCAGGATTACGACCGTGGTCAAAAAAATAGAAACGAAGGATAAGTCGCGTTACGTCTATATTCACGTAAAGCCGTATGACGACGTTTTCCAGCCCTACCTCTACACCTGGGGCTACAGCACGGGCCAAGTGGAGCAACAGCCCGATGAAAACCCGCCGAACACGCTTTTCTCCGGCGAATGGCTGGAAAATGACACGGCCGACGGGCAGGGGAATTATTTGTATAAAGGGCCGCAGGGCGCCATGCTGCGCGAAACAGGCGGCGCGGGCGGCGGCTGGAACGGCTGGTACTGCACAGAAATTGAGCTGCACGACGACAACGTCAAATACATCAACGCAATCATTGCGAAAAAGGGCGCGCTGCGCGATTACGGCGACAATACGACCCAGTCGCACGAGATATTCCAGCTTCCCGTACCGGAAAACGCTGGTGAAAGGCAGGACGTTTACATCACCCTCAACAGCGAGTACCTGCATGATTTCAGGGGCCGCGATATGGACAGGGACGCGTATGGCAACCCGCAGGTATACCCCGACTCGTTTACGGAATACCTGACAAGCTATGTAAAGGCCGATTACACGACCGTGCATGCGCGCGTGTCCGGCGCGAAGGATGAAGCGCGTATTCTGAACGCGCCTGAGCTTGTTATGGCGGGTGCAATCGACGACAATAACCTGACGACCGTGCTGACGAAGGAGGAACCTCCGGTAAAGTACAGCGGCGGCAGGATGCTCTACGAGGGGTACGGCTGGTTCCGCTTAAACGTCCCGACAAAAAGCGCCTTTGCCTTTTCAATCAAGGATGGGGTAAATACGGTGTTCCAGTCGGACGGGGCGGTGCAGAGCGGTACGGACAACCAAATCTGGATTACCCTGCCTACGGCGGATATGGGGTCGGAAAGCCCGCGCGTTTTCACGACGGAGGATGACGCCAAAGCCGCGTTTGCTGAAATGGCCGAACGCAGCGGAAAACAAGACAAATGCGATTATTCGACCGTTTATGTCAAGGGGCTCGCCTTGAGCCGGGAGGACATAAACGACGTTCCCCCGGTCCTGATGAATTATTATGTAAAGGATTCCGGCGGGGATATTCCGGTGCCGGAGCCTTCCGGCAAGTACCTGCTGACGCTCAAATACAACGACGAAAACGACACCATAAACAAAAAGCTATACGACGCGAACCAGGCGGTCACCCTGCCGTCGCTTTCGCGGGCGGGCTATACCTTCAAGGGCTGGGCGACGAGCAGCACAAAAACGCAGCCCGATTACCGGCCGGGAGATACATATATTGTAAAGGGCAACGCGTACCTTTACGGCGTGTGGGAAATGATCGAGTATTTCGTTCAGTACGACGCAAACGGCGGGCAGAATCCGCCGCCCACGCAGAGCTTTACGGTGGAAACGCCGGCGCGGTTCGCTTCCCAGGGCAATATGAAAAACGAAAACTACGCGTTTATCGGCTGGGCTACGGCAAGGGACGGCGCCGCGCGGTATAAGGCGGGCGACACAATCGACCCGTCGGTTATGGGCGGCAAAACGAGCATCACGCTTTACGCCGTCTGGAAGGACAGCTTTACCGTCACATACGATAAAAACGGCGGCGAAGGAACTACCCCCGCAAAACAGAGTATAAGGCCCGGCAGCTCCGTCGCGCTGAGCAATGGCTCCGGCCTTACCAGGAAAAACCATAAGCTGCTCGGCTGGTCGGAGGACAAGGACGCACAGGCTGCGCGGTATAAGCTCGGCCAGACGATTGTCCCGGAGGACGACCTCACGCTTTACGCCGTTTGGGAGAAAACGTCCTTCACCGTATATTTCAGCAATCTCAGGGGCCTGACCGGCGTGAAAGCCTATGTTTGGAAGAAAAGCAGCGGCTCCAGCATAGCCGGCTGGCCGGGCGAAGCGATGACAAACACGGGCAAAACGGTAGAGGGCTATCAAATCTATTCCTACGAGGTACCGCTGAATCAGGGCTACGACCAGATAATATTCAGCGGCAACATAAACGGGGGCTCCAAACAAACCGTGGACCTGACGCTCAGTGAAAGCAAGCCGTTTTTCTATTACCGGTATGATAGCGCATACGACGGCAGAAATGTCGACAAGGACGGCAAAGACATACTCATAAGCACAACCGGCGTAAAAACAGTCTATTTTACGAACCCGAACCGTTTTAAATGGGGCTGGGTAGGCTTTTACGCATGGGGCGACCAGGGTACAGAAAACAGCGCGTTCCCCGGGAAGAAAATGGACGATGCCGGAACCAACAAATATGGAGAAATGGTTTGCCGCTACCGCTATCCAGTGGGGAAATATTCCTCTGCTATTTTTAACAGCGGAAGTCACGAAGCTAAAACAGTTGATATTAATATATCGCAGGACGTGAACAACCAGGGATATTACATAAAAGACAATTCCTATAGCAGCCCATACGCCGTCGAGAAATACGTTTACGACGGTGCAGACGCGGGCGGCTCTTACCTGTCGCTGCGCGCGCCCGCATTAGCAAATACCAACGCGCTGCTGGCAGGTCCGGCGCTTCAAAACAATAAAGCGGCTGCTTTGCAGGGCTTTTCCGGCGCGCTTTCTGCCAAAAGCCCCTTCCAGAGTGAAAGCCTGCTATCCGTATTCGGCGGCTGGCTTCGTTCATGGCTTGCCCCGGCCTCGTTTACGGGGATGCAGCAGGCTTCCTTCCCGCCGCTGCAGCTGCTCGCATTGAACGAAACGAATGAAGTACAGCAGGAAGCGTCAAACCCCGACAGTGTATACCTTGCGGGTACGTTCAACAGCTGGGCCTATGACAATGAGGACTACAGGCTGAAGGCGGCGGACGGCAGCCTTGAAAAATTTGAGAATACCATGACGCTGCCGGGAAATTCCTCTTATAAATTCAACCTCTATGACGATAAGACGGTCATAGGCAAGAAGGGCGCGGTTTTCAGCGGAGAGACTGCGGAAAACGTTGCGCTGGAGGCAGGCGGGCAGGAAATGAGCCTGCAAACCATCGGCACGATTTCCGACCGGGTCGACGTAACGTTCACCTATAGCCGGAAAACCACGGACGGTAAGGCGGTTTATACCCTGAAGGTAACACAGAGGCCGTCCGCCGCGAAGGATAGCTTCAATATTTATATCGGCGTTTCCTCTTC
Organism: uncultured Oscillospiraceae bacterium; assembly: GCA_900540865.1. Classification (GTDB taxonomy): domain Bacteria; phylum Bacillota; class Clostridia; order Oscillospirales; family Acutalibacteraceae; genus Scatavimonas. Next base: position 73,666 of record UQHH01000002.1, on the reverse strand, counting down.
TATTGTCAGCAGCCAAGGGAGCCGCTGGAAAACGCCTGACGTCGAGTGCAGGGACGCGGGCGGTGCGGTGTCGGGTTACATTGCGTCTGCGGCTTTGAGCAGCAATGCGTCGCGCATCGCGTATAACGGCGGGGAACAGGATTTCTTTCTCTCATATGCGCAGATTCCCGCTGTGCGCAACCATATCAGGCTGTCGGTGAATACAACCGTACTCGCCGCGGATTTCCTGCGAAACGCAAAGGAAGACCATTTGTACCTGCTTTACCAGAAGGACGGCGGATATTACTTAATTGACAACGGCGAATACACACCTTCGGTGGACGGTATCATCGACTTTGACGGGACGTGGACGCAGGAAAACGTTGAAATCGCGTCCGACCGGGGAACCAAGGTACAGTATTACAATACCTATATGAGCAAGTACAAAAACGCGGAGGACAAAATTACAGATGTCACACCTTACAATACCTACGGCGTCGACCAAATGCGCGCGGGCAACAGCGCTACGTGCTATCTGAACGATTGGTATACCTATAAAATCCCAACGCAGGGGGGAAGCTATACCCTGCAATTTACGGGACTCAACGGAAAAGAGAATGCATTTGTAAGCGGTACGGACGATTTGGGAACCGATGCCGGCAGGGCAAAGCTCGGCACCTCTACCGCCGTCGTCAACAGCCTGAGCGGAGATACATGGATTACGCTCAATACCACTGAAAATATAAGCGGAAAGCTCACCGACCTGTCTGTTTACACCTACGACCCCGAAGACAACTACGCAGGCAAGGAAACGACCGTGTATCTCGACGACAAGGCGCTTTGGGGCGGTGAGAACCACGACCAGCCGGTTTATGTTTATTATTGGGGCGTTAAGACCATGGCGTGGCCCGGCAAGGAAATGAAATACGACGAAAAAATCGGTATGTATTACGCGACGATTCCGAGCAGCTCCCCGTTCCTTGTGTTCAATGACGGAACCGCTATGGATGACCCCGCGTGCAAAAAGACCGGCATCCAGACACTGCAGGCGGACAGCACGAAGGTCCGTTTCAACAATGCGTCGGGGCAGTGGGAATCTTATATCCATCCGAAAAACGCGCTCTTAAAAGCAATCAGCGACGGAACCGCCGCGCTCAACCGCTCGACGATACAAAAGAACACAGAGAATAAGACCGATGTAGTGAGCTTTACCGTTTTGGAAACCCTAATTACCGAGGCGCGCTCTGTTTACGACTACGATTCCTTCAATGAGTTTGAAGCATATACGAAGCTTCTCAACACATATGTCGCGGATATCGACAAATTCAACGACATCCTGCGTGAAGCGCGTATTTATCTGGAGGGCTATCCGGAGCACCAGTACTATGACGACAGCGTTATATACAGTGAGGCGTCCCTTGCAAACCTTTTGGACGCGCATACAGAGGCTATGCAGGTGTTCGGAGTAACCGACCGCGCGACGGCGGCGCAGAAAATCCGCTCACAGTCGAGTAAGCTGAGAAGGGCAATTGATTCTCTGGAGCTGCAGCTGTCCGGCGGAACCGGCGTGCAGCCCGGCCAGGCGGTCGTGGTGCTCGACAATCAGGCGCAGTGGCCGGTTCTAACGGCTTTAGGCGGCCCCGGCTCCGTAGAATACGCGGCCTATACGCAAGAGGACGACGGTACCGTTACAGGCGGCGCCTCAAAGATAGAAAACCTTACCCAGTACAACAGCCAAGGCTATTACCTTTATTTCATCGATATCCCGGCTGGAAGCGACGCGTGGGCGAAGTTCCGTTCCCATACCGGCGGGCTGGAATCTGCCCAAAAAAATGGAATCAAAGCGGGCGAGGTCTGGGTTTATAACAATAAGACGGGCATGTGGCGTGAAAACACCGCGGGAGATTTCCAGGTTATCGGCGTCAGTACCATTTCCGGCAAGCGCGGGGAAGAGCGTGTATATACGCCCAAACAGGCGGGAGAGGATTTCAAGCTGTCTGTCACCTACGACACCACCGTAAAGTACGACGGGACGCAGTATGTCATCTACGCGGGCGTGTATGACATTAAGAAGGAGCAATTCCCAGCGGGAATCAACCTGTTTTCGCCGGAAGCGAAGGCATTCTTCACAAACCCGGTAAATTTCTGGTTTGATAATACGGCAAGCTCAAGCGCTGGCCTTGGCTGGACGGACGCGGATGGAAACCTGCTGAAGACAGGCGGGGCCGGCGTGCCGGTAGCCGGTACGGTCAATTTCCTGATTGGGGGAAAGCTCGGCGCGAGCGGTCCCGGCTCGTCCGGCACGACTCCGGAAAAGGACCCGGTACGGGTGTATTTTTATAATACAGATGGGAGATGGCCGGAGGGAAATGGAATTACTTTAGAAATATACGATAGATATCATGCATTAACGTTAACCAAAAGCCATGTCGCACATTATTTTTATGCCGATATTCCGGGAAATATCGATCTGCAAAATGCAGAGTTTGGGTTCCACACCGGCAATTATGAAATAGATTATAACAGCGGAAACAGGTATGCATCGAATCAAGTCGACGTCACAACAGGGCAGACCCTTTTGTTTACTCTGGGAGATACATGGAATGGTACCCAAAACTATTTAGGAATTTGGACTCATTTCTACCCCGAAGCCGTAAATCCCGATTTCGCGCTGGATGTACCGGAGGATACGCCATCAAGCGGTATAACAGGCGCCGACCTGGACGCCGCGGGCCAGCATAACCTGATTACTGGAAACAGTGCGCCGCTTGAGGGGCAGTATGCCTACTCTGCCGGTAAAATCAATTTCCGCTGGGTAGAGGGCGACGTACTCGACATGACGGGCGCGGATATCTGGCTCAACACCAGTGAAATCACCTTTGCGTGCGCGGAGCTGTCCGTTGAAAAAAGATTCGGCACTTACCTGGGCAGCTTTATCCTCGGAAGAGAGGGCGCCGGGCTCAAGGAGCAAACCGTTACCTTCTATAACGATGTGGCCGTCAACGTCTATAACAGCGACGGAAGCGTAAGTAAAAGTGATTCCTTTACCATCAAGAACGGCAGGTATAAAATCAGCGGCAAGGTAAACCTGTTCGACTTTAAGAAGGAGCTTGACAAGACCGACGGCTCAGGCAAGGTTATCAGCGTCGATTCCAGCAACTTCTCGGGAGGTGTTTACGGCCATGACTAAAAGCAAAAAGGGCGTAACGCTCGTCGAGCTGATTGTGGCCGTCGCAGTAATCGCCATCGTTGTCGTTGGAACTGTAACGGGCGTGGTGCTTGCCCAGCAGAATATATTGAACGACAGCCTGAAGGAGCAGGCCTCCCTAAAGGCGCAGCAGGTAGCGGACACCTTGGTTGAAAAAATGTCCGGCAAGCCCTACACGGAAAACTACGCAAATGCCGCCGCAATCCCTTCTGCTGAGATAGAGGGGGCCGCGTACAGCCTGCAGGCCGAAAACAATTTTCCGGCTTCGCGCAGCGTCGGGGAAATACAGTTTGCCGTTTATGAAATGGAGGCGCGGAACAACGCCTCGGGCGAGAGCAGCGGTATCCAGATAGCGGGGACGAGGATTCTGGTTGCTGTCTATTATAAGGACAGCAGCTATATTACGGTAGAGGCGTTTGCGCCGGAACGCACGGCGCCGAATTGAGAAAGCAGGTGAATGGCCCGGTGGTACGGAAAAAAATAAAAAGCAAAAAGGGCGTTACCCTGACGGAGCTTGTCGCGACCATCGCGCTGCTTTCTATCCTCGCGGGCGCGAGCGTGGCGGTCGTCGGTGTGGTGATGCAGTCGTTCCAGAAAAACACAAATATTGCCCTGAGCGGCCAGGGGATTACGCAGGCGCAGAACCTGATTCACCATACGGCGGAGGTCGCAAGGGAGGCTGTGTGCAATGATATAAGCAGCACGTCTTTTACGCCGGAGGAAGGGGATAGGCGGCTTTCCATAACAGATGGAAGGCTTGTGATGTCACAATACAGCGGCGGCGCGTGGGAGGATTACCTCCCGTTCGATGGGCTTTCCAAAGCGCGCTTTGAGTTGCGGGAGGATTCGGGCGGCGGGTTCCTGCTTTCTTATGAATTTATTACGGATAAGTCGCTTTCCTATGACGGCGGCGTTACGCTCAACAACGTAACGGCGGCAACGCCCTTTACCGTCGAGTTTGAAACAGGCGGTACAGAGGCACCCCTGCCGGGAGAGCCTGTCTACTGCATTTACTTTAAAATGCCATAACAAAACGGGAACGAAGTGATGCTTCGTTCCCGTTTTTATCAGGAGAGGCGGGGTTTTGCACCCCGCCTTTTTATTGTGTATTATTCCTCGATGCGCCACTTGATGCCCTGCGGCGTGTCCTCCAGAATGACATGGCGCGCCTTTAATTCGTCGCGGATTTTGTCCGCCGTCGCCCAGTCCTTGTTTTTTCTGGCCTGTGTGCGCTGCGCGATAAGCGCTTCGATTTCCTCGTCGAGCGACTGCTGTTTTTTCATGGTAATCAGCCCGAGCACGCCGTTCAACTCGTCAAATAAATCAAGGCAGAACCTGCATAAATCCTTTGACGGGCTGTTTGCCGGGGAGAGCTGCGTGTTGATGTCCCTTGCAAGCTCAAATACGGCGGCAATCGCGTCGGCGGTGTTTAAGTCGTCGTCCATCGCGTCAATAAATTTATCGCGGTGGAGCGCAAGCTTTGCCTTTGTTTCCTCATCCGTTTCATTCTTATCTATGACTGCGTTTTGCAGGGCGAACACCGTATTGTCGCGGCAGTTGTGCAGCCGGTCGAGGGAAGCTCTGCACTGCTCGATGATTTCCGTGTTGTAATTGATGGGGCTGCGGTAATGGGAGGAAATGAGCATATACCGAATCGGCTCGTAGCCGTATTTTTCCGCTACGTCGCGCACGGTAAAGAAGTTCCCCTCCGACTTGCTCATTTTTTTGTTATCCACGTTGATATAGCCGTTGTGCATCCAGTAGTGGGCAAACGGCACGCCGTTACAGCATTCGCTCTGCGCGATTTCATTTTCATGGTGCGGGAAAATCAAATCCTGTCCGCCGCAGTGGATGTCGATGGTATCCCCAAGATACCGCCGCGCCATGGCGGAGCATTCGATATGCCAGCCGGGACGGCCCTTACCCCAGGGGGCCTCCCACATCGGCTCGCCGGGCTTTGCCGATTTCCATACGGCAAAGTCCATCGGGTTTTCCTTGACTTCTCCTACAGAAATACGCGCGCCCGCCTCCAAATCCTCGAGCGGCTGGTGGGAAAGCTTGCCGTATTCGTGAAACTTATTGGTGCGGAAGTAAACGTCGCCGTTTTGCACGGCGTAGGCGTAGCCCTTATCGATTAGGGATTTCACAATACTGATGATTTCATCCATGTTTTCCGTCGCCTTGGGATGGACGGTCGCCTCACGGACATTGAGTCCCTCGGCGTCTTTTTTATATTCGTCGATATAACGCAGCGCGACGGTCAGGTAATCGGCGCCCTCCTCGTTTGCCTTGTTTATGATTTTATCGTCGATATCGGTAAAATTCTGGACAAACGTGACCTTGTAGCCACGGTATTCCAGATACCGGCGCAGGATGTCGAAAATACAGATGGGCCGCGCGTTGCCGATATGGATGTAGTTATAGACCGTAGGCCCGCAGGCGTAGATTTTCACCTCGTTTGGCTTAATGGTTTTGAGCTCTTCCTTCTGCCTGGTCAGCGTATTGTAAATTTTCATCGGATATTCCTCCCTTTATTCTGGTTAAACGTTTGATTCCGTTTTGTTTTCCTTCCCCTGCAAATTCACTTGGCGCTCAAGCTTTGTATACAGGTATTCCAGCCTGCACAGCTGCTGGGAAACCGGGTCGGCCACATGGATGTGGTCGAGGCAGTCGTTGTTCTTTACCCCGTTGATACGCGCGATGCGCGCCGGAACGCCGACCGCCGTGGAATTGGGCGGTACCTCGTCGAGCACCACGGCGCCCGCCGCAATGCGCGCGTTGTCCCCAACCTTGAACGGGCCGAGCACCTTTGCGCCCGCGCCGACGAGCACGTTGTCTCCGAGCGTTGGGTGACGCTTGCCGTGCTCCTTGCCGGTTCCGCCGAGCGTCACGTTCTGGTATATGGTGCAGTTGTCTCCAATGATGGTCGTTTCACCGATGACGACGCCCATGCCGTGGTCGATGAACAGCCCCCTGCCTATTGTTGCACCGGGATGGATTTCTATCCCTGTTTTATGGCGGCTGCGCTGTGAAATAAAGCGCGCGATGAACTTCATGTTATGGCGGTAAAACCAATTCGACTTGCGGTAAGCGCGCAGCGCCTTGAAGCCCGAATATAGAAAGTAGACCTCTGCCCGGCTGCGTGCCGCGGGGTCGCGTGCCATAATGGAATCTAAATCCGCCTTTAATGTATCAAACATAACCGGCCCTTCCTTTCCAAGTGGATTTTGTGAAAACCGCGAAAAGCAATAAAAAAGCCCCGTCCCTCATAACAGGGACGGGGCGCTAAGCTCCGTGGTTCCACCCAAGTTCAGCGGATGAAAGAATCCGCCCTTGTGCGCCCGGTAACGGGGGCGTCCGCACAGCGATACTCATTTCCCGCTGTGTGCTGACGGGTGCATTTCACAGGCTTTCTGTCAAAGGCCGATTCCAGCTTTCACGGCCTCTCTCTGTTGAAGAAACATCCTGCTACTTCTCCCGGTAAACGCATTTATTCTTTATCAGAATACGCTTCCATTATATAACAGGTTCGCTAAAATGCAAACGGTTTTTCCTGGAAAAATAAAATCAGCGTGCGTTTTTAATGAATTCCTTATTGTCCTTGATGTAAATTACGCCGGAAATCACTGCAAAAACAACGGAAATCCAGATTAAAACGTTGTCGATTATCATCACGACGCATTCCCACGCGTACAGCGCGTCGGGCGACATGCGTATGACGTTCATATGCATCAGCTCCAACGCATATTGCAGCAGGAACACACAGCCGATTGCGGCAATCTGGCTGACTGTTTTCGACTTTCCCCAAAGGTTCGCCGCGACAACCTCGCCCTTGTTTGCGGCAATCAGGCGCATGGAGGTAACCATCAGCTCGCGGAACAGGATGATAATGACCGGGACGGCGCCGACTATGCCGAGCTCCACAAAGCAGATGAGCGCGGAAAGCACGAGTATTTTGTCGGCAAGGGGGTCCGCGAATTTACCGAAATCAGTCACCTGGTTGTTTTTGCGCGCAAGCCTTCCGTCAAACATGTCGGTAAGCGACGCGGCGGCAAAAATCAGCCCCGCAATCAAAAAGTTGTGGGGCAGGGCGGTGATAAGCAGCGCCGCGACAAAAAACGGAACGAGAATAATACGCAGCAAGGTCAGTTTATTGGGTGTGTTCATATAATAGCCCACCGTTCTAAAAGAGTTTCCAACATAAAAATTACTGTACGAGCGTGCCGATTGGGTCGCAGTCGAGATAATCGTCCACCAAAACCTGCACAAACTGCCCGGCCTTCGGCTTTTTGCCGTTTGCCGTGAAAAAGACCTTGCCGTCCACGTCGGGCGAGTCGGCCGCGGACCTTCCGAAATAACACTCCGCGTAGCGGTCGTAGCCCTCGGTTAAGACCGTTATGGTTTTTCCGATTAAGCCCTGGCAGTACCTCTCCATAATTGTATGCTGCTGCTCCATGATAATTTCCTGCCGGCGCAGCTTTATTTCATCGTCTATTTGGTTTTCAAACGACGCGGCGGGCGTATCCTCCTCCTGCGAGTAGGGGAAACAGCCGAGCCGTTCAAACTGTACGTCGTTTACAAACTGGGAAAGCTCCTCAAAGTCCCGCTCCGTTTCGCCGGGGAAGCCGGTAATCAGCGTCGTGCGCAGCACTACGCCGGGTATCCTGTCCCTGATTTTTGTAAGCAGCGCGGCCAGGCTTTCCTTATCGCCGCGGCGGTTCATAGCTTTGAGCACATTTCCGCTGCAATGCTGGAGCGGCAGGTCTATGTATTTTAAAATTTTTTCTTCAGAAGCAATGGTATTGATTAGCTCGTCCGTCATGCGGTCGGGATAGCAGTACAGCAGGCGAATCCACTCGATTCCATCTATTTTACACAGCCTGCGCAAAAGCTCCGGCAGCATAAGCCTGCCGTATAAATCCTCGCCGTAGCGCGTGGTGTCCTGCGCGATGACAATCAGTTCCTTTACGCCTCTTTTCGCAAGCGTTTGCGCCTCTTCGGTCAAATCCTCCAGGGTCCGGCTGCGGAAGGGCCCGCGAATCAGCGGGATGGCGCAGTAGGTACAGCGGTTGTCGCAGCCGTCTGCTACCTTCAGGTAGGCGTAATGGAGCGGCGTGCTCTGCACCCTGCCGCCGGTAAGCGGCATTTTGAGCTTGTCGGGGAAGGCTTCCACCTTTTGGCCGTCCAGCGCCTTTGTCACAACCTGCGCAATATCAGAATTTGCGCCGATGCCGATGACGGCGTCCACCTCGTAGAGCTCCTTCATAATTTCACTCTGGTAGCGCTCACTTAAGCAGCCGGTGACGATAATCGCCTGAATCTGCCCTTCCTTTTTAAGCTTTGCAAGCTCCAGAATCTCCTCAATGCTTTCCTGCTTGGCGGACTCGATAAACCCGCATGTATTGATGATGGCTGCGTCCGCCATGGCGGGGTCGTCCACAATATGAAAGCCCGCTTCGCGCAGGGTATAAAGCATCATTTCCGCGTCTACCCTGTTTTTTGCGCAGCCAAGGCTGATAATTCCAACTTTATAAGACATAAACGACTTCCTTATCTGTTAGCGGATACTTCCAAACAAAGCCCGCTCAATATTCTTCCTCCGCGGGGGCAAGCTCCTCTAAAACTGGCTTGATGTCCCCCCAGCGGTATCCCATACGCTGTAAAGCCGCGACGGTACGTCTGCGGCTTTTTTCATCTGCTATTTTATTTGCGTATTTGCCCTGAAGGAGCGTTTCAATCTGCTCCTGCGCGGGCACCTCGTATTCCAGAAGGATTTCTTCTATCAGCTCTCGCCCGACGCCCTTTTCCCGCAGCTTGTAGGAAGCCGCCGTGGGGGAAAGGTGCTTTTTATAAATAAGCTCCTGCGCAAGGCGGCGCGCAAAGGTTTCGTCGTCGATGAGCCCTAACTCCTCCATACGTTCAGCGGCGGCCTGCGCTGCCTGCTCTGAGCAGGTGCGCTTGATTTTATCAGTCAGCTCCTTTTTGGAATGGTCGCGGTAGGAAATGAGGTTTAACGCCTTTTCCTTTGCGCGGCGTGTGTCGGACTGGCTGATAAGCTCATGCAGCTCCTCGTCTGAAAGCTCGCATCCCGGCTTTATATGCCGCTCTAAAAGCGTCTGCGTGTCTAGCTTCATAGCGAGCTCGCCGTCAATGTAGACGGCGCTCAGGCCTTTCCTGCGCGGTTCAATGGCGGTGATGAGCATCAGTCTTCCACCATGATGTCGATGCTTGCTTTATTCGTTGCCGCGGCGGGCTTTGCTTCCGGAGCGGGGGCAGGGGCTGCTGCGATAGGAGCCGGCGCCTTGCCGCCTCTCTGTCCTCTTGCGCCCGGACCCATTTTATTTGCGAGCAATGAAATGTTTTCCATCAGCTCTGCCTCAATTTTAGAAGCGATGTCGGGGTTATCCCGGAAGAAAATCTTGACGTTGTCTCGGCCCTGTCCAAGGCGCACATCCCCGTAGGAGAACCACGCGCCGCTTTTTTGGATAACGTCCGCCTTGACAGCCAGGTCAATCAGCTCGCCCTCGCGGGAAATGCCGCTGCCGTACATAATATCGAACTCCGCCTCTTTAAACGGCGGCGCAATTTTATTTTTTACGACCTTCGCCCTGGTACGCGAGCCAATCATCTCGCCGTTCGCCTTGAGTGTTTCGATGCGGCGGATGTCGATACGCACGGACGAATAGAACTTCAGTGCCCTGCCGCCTGGGGTAACCTCCGGGTTGCCGTAAACGACGCCGACCTTTTCACGCAGCTGGTTGATGAAAATCGCGACGCAGTTCGATTTGGAGATGGCGCCGGCGAGCTTGCGCAGCGCCTGGGACATCAGCCTTGCCTGAAGGCCCACGTGGGAATCGCCCATTTCGCCCTCGATTTCCGCCTTCGGTACGAGCGCCGCGACGGAGTCCACGACGATTACGTCGATTGCGCCGGAGCGAACGAGCGCCTCCGTGATTTCAAGCGCCTGCTCGCCGGTGTCAGGCTGGGAGACGAGCAGGGAATCGACGTCCACGCCGAGCGCCGCCGCGTATACGGGGTCGAGCGCATGCTCTACGTCGATAAAAGCGACGTTGCCGCCGTCCTTCTGCCCCTGAGCGATACAGTGCAGGGATAAGGTGGTTTTACCGGAAGATTCCGGTCCATAAATTTCGATAATCCTTCCCCTGGGAAGGCCGCCGATACCCAGAGCGATATCGAGCGAAAGACTGCCTGTCGAGACATGCCCAACGTTCATATGCTCGTTTTGCCCAAGGCGCATAACCGCGCCCTTTCCGAACTGCTTTTCAATCTGGGAAATTGCCGTTTCCAACGCTTTCGCCTTGTTGTCTGCTGCCATATTGTAATACCTCCGATACCCATAATAGGATAAGTGTTTTTCTTTCGTTTCCAATTGCAATTATAACCGATGTTCAGAGGAATTGCAATAAAAACAGAACATTTTTTCGATTGCTTGTCCCGCTGCTGTTTCGTATTTGGAACAGCAGGAAAGGTAAGGGAAAAGAACTTAAGCCTTAATGGCGCTGATGCAGCGGTCGGTTCCGCCGATGTCCTTTATAAAACGGATACCGGTATAGCCGTGCTCCAAAAAAATCGATTCCACCGGCTGCGCCTGGCCCTCGCCGACCTCGAACGCCATTATTCCACCGCGGCGAAGCAGGGGCGTCCAGTCTCTGATAATCGCGCGGTAAAACAGCAGGCCGTCAGGCCCGCCGTCGAGCGCCATTTTCGGCTCAAAGGAGATTTCCGTTTGGAGCGTGCTGATTTCATCTGTTTCGATATACGGCGGGTTAGATACAACCGCGTCGAACGATTCCCGCTCAAAATTTCGGTAGTCTGTCAAAACGTCGCCCTTAACGGCGCGCACATTTGAAGCTTCGAGACCTTTTATGTTTTTTTCAAGATAACAGAACGCTTCGTCTGAAAGCTCCAGCGCGGTCACGCCGCTTTGCGGCAGCTCTTTTGCAAGTGTTATGGCAATGGCCCCGCTGCCCGCGCACAGGTCGATGATACGGGGGCGGGGAATCGGGGAAAGTTTTTCGAGGATTTCGCGTACGGTGACCTCCGTATCCTCACGCGGAATCAAAACGCCGGGGCCGACAAAAAACCGCCTTCCCATAAAATCCCAGGAGCCGAGCAGGTACTGGAGCGGCTCGCCCTTTGCGCGGCGCTTACAAAGCGCCTGAAAACGGGGGGTGACGCCCGTGGGAGCCGGCTCGTTCCCCTTCATGATAAGCCCCTGCCTGCCAATGCCGAAGCAGTGCTCCAAAAGGCAGGATGCGTCAAAGGCGGGGCTTTCTATCCCCGCCTGTAAAAACGTATTTTTTGTTTGCCGGTAAAGCTCTTGGTATGTCATGGCATTACTTTTTCAGAAGGTCGGAGCCGTCCTCCGGGATGACGGATTTCATCGCTTTAATTGCGACCTCAATCATCGTGTCGTCCGGCTCTTTTGTCGTAATGCGCTGCGCCCATAGGCCGGGCGCTGCGATAACCCTTGTAAACGCGTTGTCGTATTTTCCGCAGAGCTTAATCAGCTCGTAGCCGAGCCCGCAGGAAAGCGGGAGAAGCAGAATCTTGACTGCACTGCGCAGAAACGGGTTCGTAAACGGGACGAACAGTCCGATGATGATGCCCAGAAGCAGCATAATAATCATAAAGCTCGTACCGCAGCGGGGATGGAACCGGCTTTGCCTGCGCACGTTTTCGACCGTCAGCTCTTCTTCGTTTTCATAGCAGAAAATGGTCTTATGTTCTGCGCCGTGGTACTGGAACACGCGCTTCATATCGCTCATGCGTGTGCACAAGATGACGTATAAGAGAAACAGGCCGATTCGTAAAACGCCTTCAAAAACGCTGCGGAACAGCATGTTGCCCTGCAAGAAGGTTGCCGCGTTCGAGGTGATATTGTAAAGCCATGTGGGAAGCACGAAAAACAGCCCGATAGCGAGCGCTACGCCGATAACGGCAGCGAAAATCATCAGTACCTTCATAAACTTGTCGCCAAATACGCGGTCAATCCACTGCTCAAATTTGGAGGGCTGCTCCTGCTCGTCCTCAGGAATGCTGTCCATTGCCTTTTCAGCCGAAAGGGACAGCGCCTTAAAGCTCAGGCGCATGGAATCGATAAGTCCCCCAACGCCGCGGATGAGGGGCAAACGGAATAATTTAAAGCGTTCCGCAAGGCTTTTGAAGGGGAGGTCCTCCGTATAAATTTCGTCTTCTCCCACGCGCACCGCAACGGTCGTGCGTTTCGGCCCGCGCATCATAATGCCCTCAATCAAAGCGCTGCCGCCGATGGAGGTAATCCTTTTTGTTTTATCTGTCGCCATTTTATTCTCCTGTCCGGTCTGCCGCAAGCGGACAATCCGATATAATTTATATAAAAGAAAATGATTTGCCTGCAATGACATTATAATCGTTTTTCAGGGACGATTTGTTAAATTATCATGAATTTCGCACAGTAAAAAGGAACAGGCTTTATGCCTGCTCCTGCTCTTCTTCCTCGTGTAAAACGGGGATGGTAAGCGTAACAGTGGTGCCGATGCCCTCTGTGCTTTCAATATCGAGCGAGCCGCCGTGAAGCTGCATAATTTCGTCCGCGACCGCAAGGCCGATGCCGGAGCCGCGCACCGTCTGGTTCGCCTTATAAAATTTATCCTTGATATGGGGCATATGAGCCGCGGGGATACCGCAGCCGTTGTCGCTGATGGCAATTTTGATGCTGTCTGCGTCGCTTGTTACCTGGATACCGATGACGCCGCTTGCCGGCGTATATTTCAGGGCGTTGTCCATGATATTGATAAAGACCTGCCGCAGCCTGTTTTTGTCGCCCATCACAGGGGGGACGTGGTCGGGCTCGTCGTAAAGCAAATGCTTGTTTTCGCCCAGCGCGCGTTCACGCAGCATATAAATCGCCTCGTCGAGCTCCGCGAGCAAATCGATTTTATCCATCATCAGCACCATCCTGCCGCTCTGGATTCGTGAAAAGTCGAGCAGCTCCTCGACGATGCCCGTCAAACGCTCCGACTCCTTGACGATGACCGACATGCCCTTTTCCATGGTTTTCGGGTCGGAAACACCGCCGAGCTGCATCGTCTCCGCCCAGCCCTTGATAGCGGTAAGCGGTGTGCGCAGCTCATGCGAAACGGAGGAGATAAAATCGTTTTTCATTTTTTCCGACGCGGCAAGCTCGTGCGCCATATAATTGATGGAATCGGACAGCTCACCGATTTCGTCGTCGTACATTTTATCGAGCTTCGCGTTGAAATCGCCCTGCGCAATCCGGTTAGCTGTCGCGCTCATTTCACGCACCGGGTTGACGATGGAGCGGATAAAATAAGCGCCGGAGATAACGACGAAGAACGTGATAAAAAGCCCCGCGAGAATAAGCGCCGTTATAGACAGGAATATCTTGCGGTTGGCAGCCTCTAGGGAGACGGCGTACCGGACCGCGCCGATGGTTTCCCCGTTGGAATTTTGGATGACGCGGGCCGCGGTCATAACCTCTTCACCAGAGCTTAATTTTCCGGTCCATAGGCCAAAGCCCTCGGGGTCATTTTTGGCCTGCTCATAGTCGGGCATAGCCTGTGTTTCGTCCGGGGCAAAGCCGGTCGAGGTAATAATAACCTTGCCGTAGCTGTTGACGACCATCAGCTCCATCAGCTCTTTGTCCGGAAAATTCTCGACGTATTCACGCGCGGTCGTGTTGAACTGCTCTGTGTCGGCTGCCGTGTAGTTGCCGAAAAAGTTTACAAGCTCATTGCTGCGTCCGCTGATGGTCTGTTGGATTCCGTTGTAATAGAACGTCTGAATCGAGAAGGATAGCACCACAATGATTGTTACAAGGATTGCAAGAATAACGCCGAGCGTATTGACAAGCCAGCGGCGCGTAATGCCCTTTTTCATTTGTGGTCAGCCCCCCTTCTTAAAGCATTTTTAAAGCTGCCTGGAATCAATCAGGCGTCCCATTTATATCCAAGCCCCCAAACGGTTACGATGTGCTTGGGGTTGCTCGGCTCATCCTCGATTTTCATCCGCAGGCGGCGGATGTTTACGTCGACGATTTTTTCTTCGCCCACATACTGGTCGCCCCATACATGCGTGAGTATATCAGTGCGGTCGAGCGCCGTGCCGGGATTCGAGAAGAAGTATTCCATAATTTGAAATTCCACCTGCGTCAGCTCAATCATCTTTCCGTTTTTGAGCAAGGCGCGGTTTCGCAGGTTTAAAACAAAGTCGCCGGACTTGAGCTCTTCCTTAAAATTGTTTTCGTCACGCTGCTGCGCAAGCACGACCCTTCTGTGCAAAGCGTCCACACGCGCAACAAGCTCTGACGGGGAAAACGGCTTTGTGACGTAATCGTCCGCGCCGAGCATCAGGCCGGTCACCTTGTCCATCTCCTGCGTGCGCGCGGTCAGCATAATGATGCCGATGCTTCCGTTGCGGCTCCTAAGCTCCTTGCATACGGCAAAGCCGTCGATGCCGGGCATCATAATATCGAGAATAGCGACGTCAAAATCCCCGCCCATCTCGTCATATTTCTGGAGGGCGGCCTCGCCGCAGTCGGCCTCAACCACGTCATATCCAGCCCGCGTCAGATTGATAACGACAAAATCGCGGATGGTCGCTTCATCTTCACATACCAATATTTTTTTCATTTTTGTCCTTCCTTTCCCGCTGTGTTACGATGCGTTGCTGTTAAGCAGCTCCAAATTACTGTCGATTTCACTCATAGGAAGCAGCAGGCTCGAGCCCTCCTGCGGGATATTGACCGCGTAAGTCAGCCCTGAGCTGCCCAGCAGCTCGACAAACCCGCTTGTATCCTTGCGCTCGGCCCAGTCCTTTTGGGTGAAAACCTGTATGGTCAGCAGGACGCTTCCCTTGCTTTGTATCCTGCCCTCAGTCTTCCATTCATAAAATGTCATGCTGCGCGCGGTGGTATCGATGCGTGCCGTTACTTTGTTTTTCCACTTGTCTGGGAGAATAAAATAATAGCCGTCGGTTGCGTTGATAACGGTTTCCATTACCGTCTGCAGCTTTGCGTCCTTTGTGCTGATGGAATTCCAATTCGTCTGGTTACAGACGGTTTCATCCTTTTCAAACACCTGCTTTTTCATCAGCCCGACGATTGGTATATCCATTACGCCGTTGCTGTCGATATCCTTGCAAATCGTAGAGCTGACACGCTCCGTCTCATTTTTCGGCATGTTTTTGTCCGATGTATCATAAAGCGGGTTCTTAAGTGAAGAATCGGCTTCGTTCCAATACAAAACCTCTGTCGTCATGGTGCTGTTGGGAGAAATACCGTCCACGAAAACGGCGTTTTTACCGTCGGAGGTCCTTCCCTTCTGTACGCTTGCGTAGCGGGTGACGCTGTTGCTCATTTCCGTAACGGAACGGACAAACAGCGATTGAACCTCCGGGTTGAACTGCAAAAGCTTCGCGGTAGCCGGAATTTCAGAGGCGCCAAGCGACAGCAGAATAATATCGTCGTGGCCGTCGCCCGTCAAATCCTCCACGACTATTTGCGAATAGGTTTCGGAAACGGTATGCTCGGTTGTGTGGTTTCCGTTGAAGGTGTAGGCGGTCATCTGGTTGACTGGGGCAACAAAATTGCTCCAGCTGACGATTACCTCGTTTTTACCGTCCCCGTCGAGATCCCCGAGGCATATTTTATCAACCTCCGTATTCTGGTTGGTAAAATCCCCGATTTCCTGCCAGACGCCGTCTATCTCTTTGATAAACAGGACGTGCGTTGCGGAGGAATCTCCCGCCGGCCTGTACAGGGCGATGGCCTCTGGCGTTCCGTCGCCGTCGAGGTCGGTTGTTGTAATAGCGGAATGGTAGTCGCCGTTCTGCGGATATTTCAGCGTGTAATCGCCGCCCGCCTTTGCTTCGATAACCTCCTGGATTTCCGCCTTGTCTCCCGTGGCGCGGGGCGGGCGCAGCAAATCCGAATTGTCAAAGCCTGACGGCGTGCAGCCGGTAAGCGTAAGGCCTGCCAAAAGCGCGGCCAAAACAACCGCTGCTATCTTTCGTTTCATGCCCCGTCCTCCTTTACACTGGGATAACCGGTATGTTACCGGTTTATTGCTATACAGTAATAGATAGGCTTGCCCATCTCCGTAAACATTTTTTCGTGCTCGGTTTCAATGTTGTCAGCAACGCCGCTGCGGCGCAGGTCGTCCGTGCGGTAAACGACAGAAAAGCCCGCCTCTTCAAAATAGCCAAGGCTGTCGTAGAAAAGCTCTTTGTCGTCCGTTTTAAAACGGATTTCCCCGTCCTTCACCAAAAAGGCTTTATAAAGCTTCAACTGTTTTGGGAAGGTGAGCCTGCGCTTTTTATGCTTGGCCTTCGGCCAGGGATTACAAAAATTGATGTAAATGCGCTCGATTTGGTCGTCGGGAGAGAGCGTCTGGTCAATTCGCTCAATATCCTGCGACATCAGCGCGATATTATCGACTGTTTGGCCGTTTTCTTCAAAAAGCCTGACGATATTGCGCCGGCCAACCGCGAGCACCTCGCTTTTGATGTCGACCGCGAGATAATTGATATTTGGGTTTTGCAGAGCAAGCTGCGCCATAAACCCGCCCTTTCCGCAGCCTAGCTCCAGGTGCAGCGGCTGTTTTTTTGGAAACCAATCTGCCCATTTTCCCCTGTTTTCCGGGGGATTGTCTACAAAAAATTTGCACGCGGCAAGCTCGGGACGCGCCCAGGGCTTTCTTCTCATCCTCATATGCTTCACCATAATGTAAACATGCTCAAAATATCACTTTATTATATCAGGGTTTTTCTATTTTTGCAATTCCTGTTTCTATAAAAAAGGGCCGTTTTAAGACAAAAATCCGGCGGAACCGAGAGGCTCCGCCGGACGCTTTGTGTTTTGTTCAGATAATCAGCAGGGGATAACGTTGACCGCTCTTACCTTGCTGCTGTTCTTCGGGTCGGCTTCCGTATCAAACGTGACCTTCTGGCCCTCGTTGAGCGTTTTGTAGCCGTCGGAAGCAATCGCGGAGAAATGTACGAATACGTCGCCGCTGCCGTCGTCGTTGGAAATAAATCCAAAGCCTTTTTCTGAGTTAAACCATTTTACTGTACCGTTGTTCATTCTGGTACCTCCATCTAAAAAATTCATATCCGTTGGTGCAATTTAAAGCGCGCACATTTTTGTAAATCATCAAAACGAACCATGACTTACAAAAACATGCGCGCCTAAGATAGCATTTTGAATACTTTTATTAGTATACCACGGCAAAATAGAAAAGTCAATGAAATATTCGGAAATAAATTTATGCTTCTTTTGCGGCCGCAAGCAGCGCCGGACTGCACAGCAGAGGGATTTGTTCCGGGTCGTCGGGCAGTGCAACCAATATTTGTTTTCCGCTGTTAAGATAATAGCCCTGCGCCTTGCCTTGAGGGCCGTCTATTTTTTTTACCTGGGGAGGGCTGCCCGTGGAAAGCGCCTTGGAAAGCACGTCCGCTAAGTTGTTTTCATCCTTCCTTGCAAGGCCGCCCACCACAAAAACAATGTTTTCATGGCTGAACGCTTTGTTTAGAGCGTCCACAAGAAGCTCGGGGGAAAAAGCAGCGCTTATGTCCACGGGACTCAGCCCGGCTGCCGCAAGACAGCCGGTAATTGCCGTTTCGCAATAGCCGGTCTGGTGGGCCATATAAAAAATTAATCCGCATTTTATCATATGATTATCACCGTCTTATTTTCGGGTTTCATCTACTGTCCCGCACTGGTGGCAGTGGGTTCGGAATTGCCGGCTCCTGCGTCAGTGCCGCTGTCCGGTGCGCTTGTTGGAGGCTGCGAGCTGCTCGGGGGCGGCGTAGGCGCATAGACCTTTATGATACAGGTTGCCGTCAATCCATTGTCCGTCGAAGCGGTAATTTTAGCGGTTCCGGCGCCCCTGGCCGTTACAAGCCCGTTTGCATCGACCGTGGCGACAGCCGCGTTGGAGGAACGCCACGTCACGGCCGGATAGGAAGCGTTCGACGGGGATACGTTGACCTTTAGCTGTACCGCCGTACCGATGTTCAGGTTATAGCCCGACCAGTTGAGGCTGATGCCGGTAACCGGTTGGATTACCTTGACGGTGCATTCCGCCTGGTTCCCGTTTTTGGTAACTGCCCGCACAGTGGCCGTTCCCGGGCCGACCGCCGTAAGCGTACCGTTACTGGCGACCGAAACTACGTTGATGTTCGAATTATACCATGTAACTGATTTATCGGTCGTGTTTGTGGGATTCCACTGCACGGCTATTTTACTTTTATCGCCCACATTCATCGTAACGGAGGAATGGTCGAAAAAAATGTTGATGTTTTCAATTTTTTGAACAGGCGCGGCGGTTGCCTTCTCGGTAGGCGCCTGTGTTTCCTCTTCCTTCTTTGTGTTATCGTAGAGGGTAAAAGCGCGTTCCTTGCCCTTTAGCTTGCCCTTGCCGTCGTACCAGTCGATTTCCCCGGCCTTGTACGCTTTGGAAAAGCTCGTGACCTTCGGCTTTGAGCCACCGTAGGTGTTGTAATAGACGTCTGGCCATAATGCGTCGGAATTGATAGAGGCCTTTTTGACGTCTACTTTGGCGCTTTCCCCGTCGCGCACCTTACGCGCGACGACTACCGTACGGAACTCGCTGAATTCATAGGAGCAGGTGGAGAGCGTGAGCAGCTGGTCTTTTTCGTTGACGTCTACGGGAATATCGAACAATGAGCGCTCACGGATTAAATAAACATAGTTCATAAATTCGGCGTCGCTTGCGAACGTGCCGGTCAGGTAATCAAAATATTCACCCTGCGATTCGAGCGTGTTCGTTTTATAAACGGAAATAACCTTCCACTGCGCGTCGCCCTCAGGCGTATCGAAACGGATAACCGGATGCTTTTTGTAAAAATCGAGGTCGCCTGTGGTGCGCCCGTAGCCCATCAAGCCCGCGAACATACGGCCGTCGTTCATATGGTGTCCGTGGATAATCACGTTTTTGGAATCGGCGCCCTGCTTGCTGCGGTAGTCGATAAACAGGCTTCCGTAGCCGCTGTAATTTCCCTTATAGTCGGCATACAGGTATTTCTGGGTACTGATGGTATCCGTCTTTGACTGCAAAACGGGATAGTCGAGATATTCGGTGTTATCCATCTTCAGCCAGGCGACGATTTCCTTGTTGGTTTTCTTGAGCGCGTCCCAGTCGTGGGAAATCGTGTTCAAAACCTCGCCGGTTTTAGGGTCGGTTTCCTTTATAGGTTCGTCCATATGTCCGGTTTGCTGTATTTCATGAACGGTATTGTCGTTGAGCATCGGCTGGATAACAAGGTAATTGATTAAATAACCCGCGGTGAAAAGAAACGTAAGCGACGCGACGATTAAAACGATTTTGCGCGCGACCTCCTTGCCGCTGTCGCCCTTTTTGGGGATGACGCCGCTCCAGAAGCCCTTCTTTTTTTTCTTCTTAGTATCCTGTGTAATTGGCTTTGGAATAAAAGATACCCCCTTTTGCGTTAGCTCCCCGTCCGGGAGCGGGCTGTTCGTCAGGGCGAAATAAATGCCCTGTTTTATCATCTGTCCGACGGGTACGCCCGTCAGGCTCTCTTTTGGCAGCAGCACAATCTTTTTGCCGTAGCAGAAAAAGCAGTAGCCTTCATAGCCGTTTCCCATGTTGCCCATGGAAAGCGCGTTTGCAAAGGCGGGAGCGGTAGTGTCCTCCTGTTCCTCCTCCTGCGCGGGAAAATCCATCGCCATCACGAGGTCGGGCAGGCCCTGCTCGTGCAGCTCCTTGAGCTTTTTCCGGTCGGGCGTCGTATGGTTTGCGGCAAGGCCGCAGAGCGCTTCAAACGCGGCGTTGTCTTCTTTGCCGTCGAGCGCGTTTGCCATGACGATTAATTCAATATCGTCCTTGGAATCAAAAGACTGGTTGATTCCTTCCAGTATTTTGACGCGGTCGGGGTCCATCTCCGTCTTATAGAGAATGTTGACGCCCGACTGGCGCAGCTCTTCCATAACGGAGGGAAGCGCCTTGTTTAGCGCCTGCATTTCCTCCTTGCCGCTGCGTACCGAATATATTTCAGCATTCATGGCATATACCTCCCGTTTTCAGTCCTGTATCATAAGCGCAGTTGTGCGCGGTGTTCCTTTATTTCATACTAACCGATTTTCGTACAATAGGTGTTTTCTACAGCGCGTTCAATCAAACCTTCACAGTCCAGCTCCTCCTGCGCGAGCTTTACAAATTTAAGCACAGGCCTTGTGCGCGGGTGCTTCGGCGTGAATACCGTGCAGCAATCCTCGTAGGGCTGGATGGACGTTTCAAACGTGCCGATTCTGCGCGCCGTCTTTATAATTTCATCCTTGTCCATTCCAATGAGCGGCCGGAACACGGGCATGGAGCACGCCTCGTCCGTGCAGGCGATGGCGTGAATCGTCTGGCTTGCGACCTGCCCCAGGCTTTCACCCGTAATCAGGGCCGCGCATTCGTTTTCCTGCGCAATGCGCTCGGCAATCTGCATCATAAAGCGGCGCATGATGATGGTGAAAAGCTCCTCCGGGCAGTTTTTGCGGATTTCCTCCTGGATTTCCGAAAACGGGACGGTATGCATGACCATCCTGCCGCTGTAGCGGGAAACAATCGAAAGAAGCTCCTTGACCTTTTCCTCGGCGCGCTCGCTCGTGTAGGGCGGGCTTGCGAAATGAACGGCGGTAAGCTCCACACCGCGCTTCGCCATCATGTAGGCCGCGACGGGACTGTCGATGCCGCCGCTGATGAGGATGGCCGCACGGCCTCCTGTCCCGACGGGAATGCCGCCCGCGCCGCGCAGAGCCTGCCCGTGGATATACGCGCCGAAATCGCGTATCTCCACCGTAACGGTCAGCTCGGGGTTATGTACATCTACCCTCAGGTGCGGGAGATGCTCAAGCAGATACCCGCCCAGCTCGGCGCAGATTTGCGGGGATTTCAAGAGAAACTGCTTGTCGGAGCGCTTTGCTTCCACCTTAAAGGTATGCACAAGCTCCAACTGCTCCTTTAAATATTCCAGCGCGTTTGCGTTGATGCTGTCCATGTTTTTTTCAGCAAAGCACGCTCTGGAATAGGCGGCAATGCCGAACACGCACCCGACGCGGCGCTCTGCTTCGTCAAGGTCGGCGCCGTCCCTGAGCGGCGTGACATATACGGTCGACTGTGCCGTTTTGATTTCAAACGGCCCCAAATACGAAATGCTTCTTTTTATGTTTTTGACGAGCACATCCTCAAAGGTACGCCTGTTAAGCCCCTTTAAGGCAAGCTCGCCGACCTTTATCAGTATCATTTCCTTCATTGTTTACCCTCTTCATCCTTCTTTATGCTTTTCACGCCTTCCTACCGCCTTGCAAGCGTGCGCATTCCTTCACCGATTGCCTCTATCAGGCAATCTACGTCGGCCCTTGTGTTATATTTTGAAAAGCTTACGCGCAGCGCGCTGCCGCTTTCCTCTGTGGAAAGCCCGAGCGCCGTAAGCACGTGGCTTTTTTTACCCTTAGCGCACGCGGAGCCGCTGGAAACGTATATGCCCTTTGACGCGAGAAAATGGAGCATGGTTTCGCTTTTTATTCCAAGTACGGAGAAATTGACAATATAGGGAAGGCACCGGTCGTCTGAGTGCAAAACCGTGCGCTCAAGCTTTAAAACCCGTTCGGCGCAGTAGCCGCGCAGCGCGCGGATTTCTTCAATCGCGTTCAAATCGATTTCCCGCACAGCGGCGCCAAAGCCCGCAATCAGCGGGGCAGCCTCCGTACCGGGGCGCAGCCTGTTTTCCTGCTCCCCGCCGAACGTACGCGGCGAAATGCGTACGCCGTTTTTCACATACAGCGCGCCGGCCCCCTTTGGGCCGTGTATTTTGTGCGCGGAAACCGTGAGCAAATCTACATTCAGCCTGCGCGGTGAAACCGGGATTTTGCCGAACGCCTGCACCGCGTCGCAGTGGATAAGCGCCGGCGCGCATTTTTGCACGGCGGCCTTCCTTGCGGCTTCTACCGGCTGTATGGCGCCCGTTTCGTTGTTGACGAGCATAATGCTGATAAGAATTGTCTTATTGTCCACCGCTTCAAAAATTTGCTCCGGTGTGACGCGGCCGCCGTTTTCCGGCTTGAGGAAAATAACCTCATATCCCTGCCGCTCCAGCTCCTTGCAGCTTTCAAAGACGGAGGAATGCTCAATCGCGGTCGTCACAATTTTATTGCCCATGCGGCGCCTTGCGTCCACCGCGCCGAAAACGGCCAGGTTATTCGCCTCCGTGCCGCCGCTCGTGAAATAAATTTCTGTCTTTTCCGCACATAGCTGCTTCGCTATGGAGCAGCGGGCCTTTGTAATCTCTTTTTCGGCCTCCAGCCCTTTTGCATGCAGGGAGGATGGGTTTCCGTAATTCAGCGTCATCATGTCGTAGGCCGCCTGCGCGGCGCTGCGGCACACAGCCGTCGTCGCGCTGTTGTCCAGATAAACGTTCGTGCCCGTTTCAAACACCTCTTGCTTCCAATATAAAAAACAGACCACAAGTCACATATCATTATACACGAAACGCCCGCGCCTGCAAATAAATAATAGAAATTTAACAAAATGTTCTAAAATCGGAAATCAATATGATTAAGCGGGCCCAAACAGGGAATAATTGACTGTGAAAGGGTGAGTTTACGTGAATGTATCAAAGAAAGAATATTCCAAAATGACGGAAAAAGCGTCGCCGAACAGCCACCTTTTTTTAGATTGCCTCAAGGCGTTCCTGTTTGGCGGCGTGATTTGCACCATAGGGCAGGGCTTCACCGATATTTATATGCTGTGCGGCATGGATAAAACAGAGGCCGCCACGCTTACCTCCGTGACGCTCGTGTTTTTGGGCGCGCTGCTTACAAGTATCGGCATATATGACAAGCTCGCAAAGCACGGGGGAGCCGGTACGCTCGTTCCGATTACCGGCTTTGCAAACTCAATCGTGTCGCCCGCTATTGAATTTAAAAGCGAAGGCTATATCCTCGGTCTGGGCGCCAAAATGTTTATTATCGCGGGGCCTGTTTTAGTATACGGAATTACGGCCTCCGTCGTGTATGGCATTATCTATTTTATCTTGAAGAGCATGGGTGCCGTTTGAACAGTTTTGAACAACCTTGCCGGGCGTTGCTTTTGATTCGAAAAAAGAAACCGCAGAGGCGTTTTTGCTTCTGCGGAATTATTTTTTCATTTACATAAAGAATACGAAAAAAACCGGCGATTTCTCTTGACAAACTCTTGACAATCAAATAAAATAAGAAAATGCACCATAATGGCATAGCTTGCCCTTATCGCCCTTTCGACGGGTTGATATTAGCATAAAATTTTTCAAAAATCAAGTGGTATTTTTAAAAATGTTGCGGGGCCTTATGGAAGACAGCGGACTAACTATCAGGAATGGAGTGATACGCCCATGGTGAATGTCAAGCCGACAAAGCTTGGTAAAAATGAGAGGATGAGCTTTTCTAAAATCGACGAGGTTATCGATATGCCGAACCTCATCGAGGTACAGAAAAAATCCTACAAATGGTTTTTAGACACAGGGCTGAAGGAAGTATTTCAGGATGTATCGGGCATTACCGATTACACCGGCAATCTGGTTCTCGACTTTGTGGACTACACACTTGACGTTGACAATCCCAATTACAGCGTAACGGAATGCAAGGAAAGGGACGCCACCTACGCCGCCCCCCTGCGCGTCGTCGCGCGCCTGCTCAATAAAGAGACGGGCGAAATCAAGGAATCCAACGTCTTTATGGGCGACTTCCCCCTTATGACCTCGAGCGGCACGTTCGTAATCAACGGCGCCGAGCGCGTCATCGTATCACAGCTGGTTCGTTCCCCGGGCGTTTATTACAAGATGGAATATGACAAGACGGGCAAAAAGCTTTTCAGCTCCACGGTTATCCCGAACAGGGGCGCTTGGCTTGAGTATGAAAACGACGTGAACGACGTTTTCTACGTCCGTATCGATAAAAACCGCAAAATTCCCATCACGGTGTTTATCCGCGCGCTGGGTCTGGGAAGCGACGGGGAAATCCTCGACTACTTCGGCGAGGATGAGCGCATCCGCGCGACCATCGAGAAAGACCCCTGCAAGAACACAGAGGAAGCGATGATTGAGGTCTACCGCAAGCTCCGCCCGAGCGAACCGCCGACGGTGGAAAGCGCGCAGACACACATCAATAATCTGTTTTTCGACGCCAGGCGCTACGATATGTCGCGCGTCGGCCGTTATAAATACAACAAGAAGCTTGGTATTTCCGCGCGCCTTGCAAACCAGAAGATTACGGAGCCGATTGCAAACCCCCGCACGGGCGAGGTCATGGCGATGGCGGGCGACGTAATCAGCCGCGAGCTTGCCATGGAGATTGAGAACGCCGGCGTTAATACCGCGTTTGTAGACGTGGAGGGCAAGACGGTCAAGGTCATCTCCAACGGCATGGTCGATATCGGCGGGTATGTCAATTTCAACGCTGAGGAAGAATGCGGCATCAACGAGAAGGTAAGCTTCGCCGTATTATGCGAAATCCTCGACGCCTGCGGCGGCGACCAGGAGCTGCTCAAGGAAACCATTGCGCAGCGCCGCGGCGACCTTATCCCGAACCATATTATTATTGACGATATTTTCTCATCTATCAACTATATGAACTGCCTTGCCTGCGGCTTAGGCACGACGGACGACATCGACCATCTCGGCAACCGCCGCATCCGCAGCGTGGGCGAGCTGCTGCAGAACCAGTTCCGCATCGGCTTCTCAAGGCTTGAGAGGGTAATCCGCGAAAGGATGACCTTACAGGCGCAGGACCTCGATAACCTGTCGCCGAACGCGTTAATCAACATCCGCCCGGTTACGGCGGCAATCAAGGAGTTCTTCGGCTCCTCGCCGCTTTCGCAGTTTATGGACCAGACCAACCCGCTCGCGGAGCTTACGCATAAAAGGCGTCTTTCGGCGCTCGGCCCCGGCGGCCTTTCACGTGACCGCGCGGGCTTTGAGGTGCGCGACGTCCACTACAGCCATTACGGCCGCATGTGCCCGATTGAGACGCCGGAAGGACCGAACATCGGCCTGATTTCGTACCTTGCGACGTTCGCGCGTATCAACGAATATGGCTTTATCGAGGCGCCGTTCCGTAAGGTAGATAAAGAGACGGGCGTCGTTACCGGCGAGGTCGTTTATATGACGGCCGACGTGGAGGATGAATTCTACGTTGCGCAGGCCAACGAGCCGCTCGACGACGACGGGCGTTTTAAAAACCCAAAAATCAACGGACGTTACCGCGACGAGTTCGTGGAGCTTGAGCGTGACCGTTTCGATTATATGGACGTATCTCCCCGGATGGTCGTTTCCGTCGCGACGGCGATGATTCCGTTCCTTGAGAACGACGACGCAAACCGCGCGCTGATGGGCTCGAACATGCAGAGGCAGGCCGTTCCGCTGATGGTCACGCAGTCCCCGATTGTCGGCACCGGCATGGAATACAAGGCGGGCGTCGACTCCGGCGTGTGCCTGCTGTCCAAAGAGGACGGCGTGGTCCTTTCCGTAAGCGCGGACAAAATCGCCGTGCGCTACGATTCCGGAAAAATCGAGGAATTCAAGGTCACGAAGTTCATGCGCTCAAACCAGGGAACCTGCATCAACCAGATTCCTGTCGTCGATAAGGGGCAGCGCGTCTTGAGGGGCGAAGTGCTCGCCGACGGCCCGGCCACGAAGAACGGTGAAATCAGCCTTGGAAAGAACGCGTTGATTGGCTTTATGACCTGGGAAGGCTATAACTACGAGGACGCTGTCCTCATCAATGAAAAGATTGTCAGGGACGACGTTTATACGTCTATCCATATAGAGGAATATGAAACCGAGGCCAGGGACACGAAGCTCGGCCCGGAGGAAATTACGCGCGACATCCCGAACGTCGGCGAGGATATGCTCAAGGATTTGGACGAACAGGGTATTATCCACATCGGCGCCGAGGTGCAGGCGGGCGATATACTGGTTGGCAAGGTCACGCCGAAGGGCGAGACGGAGCTCACCGCTGAGGAACGCCTGCTGCGCGCTATATTCGGCGAAAAGGCCAGGGAAGTCAGGGACACCTCCCTGCGCGTTCCGCACGGCGAGTCCGGCATTGTTGTGGACGTCAAGGTGTTCACAAGGGAGAACAGCCACGACGAGCTGCAGCCGGGCGTCAATAAGGTCGTGCGCTGCTACCTGGCGCAGAAAAGAAAGATTTCAGTCGGCGATAAGATGGCCGGCCGCCACGGCAACAAGGGCGTCGTTTCGAGAATCCTCCCCGTCGAGGATATGCCGTTCCTGCCGGACGGCACACCGCTCGATATTGTGCTCAACCCCCTCGGCGTTCCTTCCCGTATGAACATCGGGCAGGTGCTCGAGGTTCATCTGGGCTATGCCGCGAAGGCGCTCGGCTGGAAGATTATGACGCCTGTGTTCGACGGCGCGCACGAAGAGGATATCTTTGAGGCGTTCCGCCAGGCGGGACTGAGCGAGGACGGCAAGACATGGCTCAAGGACGGCAGGACGGGCGAATATTTCGATAATCCCGTTACCGTTGGCTATATGTACTATTTGAAGCTCCATCACCTGGTTGACGATAAAATCCACGCGCGTTCCACAGGCCCGTACTCGCTCGTAACGCAGCAGCCGCTCGGCGGCAAGGCGCAGTTCGGCGGACAGCGCTTCGGAGAAATGGAAGTCTGGGCGCTCGAGGCTTACGGCGCGGCATACACGCTGCAGGAAATCCTGACGGTCAAGTCGGACGACGTCGTCGGGCGTGTCAAGACCTATGAATCAATCGTCAAGGGTCAGAACATCCCGAAGCCGGGCATTCCGGAATCCTTCAAGGTTCTTATCAAGGAGCTGCAGTCGCTTTCGCTCGACGTCAAGGTACTCGACAAGGACAACGAGGAAATCGACCTCAAGCAGAACTTCGACGAGGACGACGAAATCACGGCGGTACCGGACAGCGCGCTTGCTGAGGACGAGGTGATGACGACCATGGAGGGCTTCCAGCTGGAGGATGATCCCGACGACAACAACATGTTTGACGAGTCGTCTATTTTTGAAGAGGAAGAAGACGATTTAATCGATGATTTTGACAGCGATGAACTGTAAGGGGAGGCTTGGCGAATATGGAGTTTAACGTTTTTGAATCAATTAAAATAGGACTTGCTTCTCCCGAACAGATTAGGGATTGGTCGCATGGCGAGGTAAAAAAACCGGAAACCATCAACTACCGTACCTTAAAGCCGGAACGCGACGGCCTGTTCTGCGAGCGTATTTTCGGACCGCAGAAGGACTGGGAATGCCACTGCGGAAAGTATAAAAGAATCCGCTATAAGGGCAAAATCTGCGACCGCTGCGGCGTTGAGGTTACACGCGCGAAGGTCAGAAGGGAGCGCATGGGCCACATTGAGCTGGCAGCACCCGTTTCCCATATCTGGTACTTCAAGGGAATACCGTCGAGAATCGGCCTGATGCTCGACATCTCCCCGCGCCTGCTCGAAAAGGTGCTGTATTTTGCGGCCTATATCGTAACCGACCCGGGCGATGCCAGGGGCCTTACGAAGATGCAGATTTTGACAGAAAAAGACTACCGCGAAATGCGTGAAAAATACGAGGACGATTTCGAGGCCGGAATGGGCGCGGAGGCCGTGAAAAGGCTTCTGTCCGAAATCGATTTGGAGCAGCTTTCCACAGAGCTCAAGGAGGAGCTTGAAAACGCGACCGGCCAGAAGAGGGTCCGCCTCTTAAAAAGGTTGGAGGTCGTCGAGTCCTTCCGGCTTTCCGGCAATCGGCCGGAGTGGATGATACTGGACGTCGTCCCGGTCATCCCGCCGGACATTCGCCCGATGGTACAATTGGACGGCGGCCGTTTCGCGACGAGCGACCTCAACGATTTGTACCGCAGGGTAATCAACAGGAACAACCGCCTGAAAAGGCTTTTGGAGCTTGAGGCCCCCGACATAATCATCCGCAACGAAAAGCGTATGCTGCAGGAAGCGGTAGACGCGTTAATCGACAACGGTCGCCGCGGCAGGCCGGTCACTGGGCCGAACAACCGCGCGCTCAAATCCCTGTCCGACATGCTCAAGGGCAAGCAGGGGCGTTTCCGCCAGAACCTTCTGGGTAAGCGCGTCGACTATTCCGGGCGTTCCGTTATCGTTGTCGGGCCGGAGCTTAAAATGTACCAGTGCGGCCTGCCGAAGGAAATGGCTCTGGAGCTGTTTAAGCCGTTTGTCATGAAGCGCCTGGTTGAAACTAAGGTTTCGCAGAACATCAAGGCGGCAAGAAAGGCCGTTGAGCGCGCAAAGCCCGAGGTATGGGACGCGCTTGAGGTCGTCATCAAGGGCCACCCGGTTCTCCTGAACCGCGCCCCCACGCTGCATAGGCTGGGCATCCAGGCGTTTGAGCCGGTGCTCGTAGAGGGCAGGGCGTTAAAGCTCCATCCGCTCGTCTGTACCGCGTACAACGCGGACTTCGACGGCGACCAGATGGCCGTGCACGTTCCGCTTTCCGCGGAAGCGCAGGCGGAGGCACGCTTTTTGATGCTCGCCGCCGGCAACCTCTTAAAGCCGTCCGACGGCCGCCCTGTTACCGTCCCGACACAGGATATGGTGCTCGGCTCCTATTACCTGACGCTCGACAAGGACGGGGAAAAGGGCGAAGGCAAGGTGTTCCGCGACTTTGACGAGGCGCTTATGGCGTACGATACGGACGTTGTAAGCCTGCACGCGAAAATCAAGGTACGGCGCGAGCTTGAAATCGGCGGCGAAGTAAAGTCGGCGATGATTGAAACGACCGTCGGCAAGATTATATTCAACCGCCCGATTCCGCAGGACCTCGGCTTTGTCGACCGCAGCAAGCCGGAAAACCTTTTTGAGCTGGAAATCAGCTTCCTGGTCGGCAAAAAGCAGCTTGGTAAAATTATCGACAGGTGTATCCGCGTACACGGTACGCAGGTGACCTCCAAGGTGCTTGACGACGTAAAGGCGCAGGGCTTTAAGTATTCGACCAAGGGCGCGATTACCGTCGCCGTCTGCGACGCGGAAATCCCGCAGGCCAAAAAAGAGATTATCGCGAAGGCGGAAGAGGACATCGATACCGTCACCGGCCTCTTTAAAGAGGGCCTCGTTTCCAATGAGGAGCGCTATGAAAGCGTTCTGAAAATTTGGGAAAAGGCGACAAACGACGTTACGTCTGCCCTTCAGAAGAACCTTGGACGCTACAACCCAATCTTCATGATGGCTGATTCCGGCGCCCGCGGCAGTATGAGCCAGATTCGCCAGCTCGCTGGTATGCGTGGACTGATTGCGAATACCTCCGGTAAGACGATTGAAATTCCGATTCGCGCGAATTACCGTGAAGGCCTTAACATTTTGGAATACTTTATCTCCTCGCGCGGCGCGAGAAAGGGCCTTGCCGATACTGCGCTTCGTACGGCGGACTCCGGTTACCTTACAAGGCGACTCGTCGACGTATCGCAGGAGGTCATCATCCGTGAGGATGACTGCGGCACGCATGAGGGCATCGAGGTATTTGAAATCCGCGACGGCAAGGAATCCATCGAGAGCCTTCACGAGCGCCTGCTCGGCCGGTACCTCTGCGAGGACTTTATCGACGATAAGACGGGCGAGATACTCGTTTCCCGCGAAACCATGATGGGCGACGAGGAAGCCGATATTATCGTGAACGCCGGCGTGGAGCGCATTAAAATCCGTTCCATCCTCGGCTGCCGCGCAAAGCACGGCGTCTGCCGCAAGTGCTATGGCTCGAACCTTGCAAACGGCATGCCTGTCACGGTCGGCGAGGCGGTCGGCATTATCGCCGCGCAGTCTATCGGCGAACCGGGCACACAGCTTACGATGCGTACGTTCCATACGGGCGGCGTCGCTTCCGCGGAGGATATTACACAGGGTCTTCCGCGTGTTGAAGAGCTGTTCGAGGGCCGCAAGCCGAAGCATCTCGCCATCATCAGCGAAATTGCCGGCGATGTACGCTTTGAAGAAATCAAGAACAACCGCCATGCGGTTATCTTTAATAAAGAGACCGGCGACGAAAAATCCTACCTCATTCCCTTTGGCTCCAGGGTCAAGGTGGAAGAGGGCCAGACAATCGAGGCCGGCGATATGATTACAGAAGGCTCGGTCAACCCGCACGACGTGCTCGCCATCAAGGGCGCGCAGGCCGTGCAGGATTACCTGATTCAGGAGGTCCAGCGCGTTTACCGTATGCAGGGCGTTGACATCAACGACAAGCATATTGAGGTAATCGTCCGCCAGATGATGAAGAAGGTAAGAATCGAAGACCCGGGCAACACCAACCTGCTGCCCAGCACGCTGGTAGACAAGAACGAGTTTTTAAGCGCAAACGAAGAAATTTGCGCGCGTGTCGAAAATGGGGAAGAGGACCTTAGGGAAGCGACCTGTACGCAGATGCTTCTCGGTATTACAAAGGCGTCCCTTGCAACCGACAGCTTCCTGTCGGCGGCTTCGTTCCAGGAAACCACGAGAGTGCTGACCGACGCCGCAATCAAGGGCAAGGTCGACCCGCTGATGGGCCTCAAGGAGAACGTCATCATCGGTAAGCTTGTCCCGGCGGGAACGGGTATGCACCGTTACAGCGACGTAGAGCTGGAGGAAACGTATCCGGCCGCTGCTGTGAACGAATACGAACAGGCCCAGGCGGAATAACGGGACAAAACACGGCGGAACCACCACGCCGTATCCCGAAATTCCTTCCGGCTTAATTATGCGTAGGCGGAGGCTCCGGCAGCTGCCCGGAGTATGAAGTAAATAAAAATTGCAGTTGCAGGACAAAAACAAGCCCTCCGCGTTACGCGGGGGGCTTGTTTTATTGAATTTAATGATTAGGAAAATAAATTCTACTGCACGAATAATTTTACAGAAAACAGGTTTGGTTTTGGGCGGAATTTCCGCGAGCAAAAAGGGCAATAAATCATATTGGATTAAAAAATAAAGCTTTGAGGTGGTTTTGATGTCAAACAGGATTAAAGATTTAAGGAAAAGCAGAGGGTTTACACAGGAGGAAATCGCGGAATATCTGGGTATTCACCAGACGACCTATGGCAGCTATGAAACGGGAAAGCTGAAAATCCCGTTGGAATCATGTGAGAAGCTGGCTGATTTTTATAAAACCAGCCTGGATTACCTTACATGCAGGACAAACAAAATAAAGCCGTATAAAAAATGAATCCCTAGTTTTTACAAAAAGTAAAGAGGGCCTTTAAATGGCCTTTGGTAAACACTTGACCGTAAAAAGGGCTGTGACAAATCTGTCACAGCCCTTTGTTTGCGTTATATAAAAGGATTATTCTTCTTTCCCACAGCACTTTTTATATTTTTTTCCGCTGCCGCACGGGCATGGGTCGTTCCTGCCTACCTTATCCTTTGCGGACTTCCGCACGGTGCGGTTTACCGTGTCTGTGCCGTCGGAGCTCGTAGCCAGGGGCTTCGCGACCTGTTCGCGCTTGATAACCACATTGAGCGGGTTTTGGGGCTGCTGCTGCGGCTGTTGTCCCGGCAGGACTACCTGGTGGGCGGCAGCGGCCTGCTTTGCCATTTCCTGCTGCCTGCGCGCGATTTCCGCGTTGCGCTTCTGTATTTCCACAATGCGCTTGGGCGCCGCAAGCACCATTTTGACGGTATCCTCACGGATAGAGGCAATCATCTCGTCAAACATATCGAAGCCTTCGAAGCGGTATTCGACGACCGGGTCGCGCTGTCCGTAAGCGCGCAGGCGGATGCCCTGCTTTAACTGCTCCATCGCGTCGATATGGTCCATCCAGTAGGTATCGACGTTCTTGAGCAGGTATACGCGCTCCATTTCACGCATGGTTTCTTCGGGCAGGATACTCTCGTTTTCTTCATAGAGGTCCATCGCTTTTTTGGTCAGCTCGTCGATGAGGTCCTGCTTTTCCATGCCCTCCAAATCGTCGAGCGTGTAGTGCAGGTCACCTTCTTCTATGAGCCAGCCGAGATAGAAGTCGCGCAGGCTACCAAGATTCCAGTTGTCCCTCGTTACGTCGTCCGGGCAGAAGGCGGAAACGTTCTTTTCGATGGTCTGCTCAACCATTTTGATAATCTGGTCCTTGATATTTTCGCCGTTTAAGACCTGGTCGCGCTGTCCATAGATGATTTCGCGCTGGCGGTTCATAACGTCGTCATACTGCAAAACATTCTTTCTGATGGCAAAGTTGCGGCTTTCCACCTTTTGCTGGGAGCTTTCAATAATGTTGGAAAGCATTTTGTTTTCAATCGGCATATCGTCCGGTGCGTTCAGCCGCTCCATAACGGCCTTCATACGCTCGCCGCCGAATAGGCGCATCAAATCGTCCTCTGTTGACAGGTAGAACCTGCTCTTACCGGGGTCGCCCTGACGGCCGGAACGGCCGCGCAGCTGGTTGTCGATACGGCGGGATTCGTGGCGCTCCGTACCGATGATGAACAGGCCGCCGGCCTTTCTCACCTCGTCGGCCTCTTCCTTGATGGCCTCTTTATATTTCTTATTGAGCTCAGCAAAGGTTTTGCGCGCGTTTAAGATTTCCTCGTCGTCCGTGTCTGCAAAGCCGGTCGATTCAGCAATCAGCTCCTCGCTGAACTGCATCCTCCGCATCTCAGTTTTTGCCATGAACTCAGCGTTGCCGCCGAGTATAATATCGGTACCGCGGCCCGCCATGTTCGTTGCAATCGTAACGGCGCCCTTTTTACCGGCCTGCGCGACGATTTCAGCTTCCTTGTCATGCTGCTTTGCGTTCAAAACGTTGTGCTTAATGCCCTTTCTCTTAAGCATGGCGCTCAGATGCTCGGATTTTTCAATCGAAATCGTACCCACCAGGACAGGCTGCCCGGTCGCGTGGCATTCAATGATGTCCTTGATGACCGCCTCGAACTTGCCCTGCTCCGTTTTAAAGATAGAATCCGGCAGGTCTTCACGCACCATCGGGCGGTTCGTCGGGATTTCCACAACGTCGAGCTTATAAATCTCGCGGAATTCCTCCTCCTCCGTCATGGCCGTACCGGTCATACCGGAAAGCTTTGTATACAGGCGGAAATAGTTCTGGAAGGTGATGGTCGCGAGCGTTTTGCTCTCGTTTTCGACCTTGACGCCTTCCTTCGCCTCGATTGCCTGGTGCAGTCCCTCGTTGTAGCGCCTGCCGTACATCAAACGCCCGGTGAATTCGTCGACGATGACGACCTCGCCGTCCTTGACGACGTAGTCGATGTCGCGCTTCATAATGCCGTGCGCCTTGATTGCCTGGTTGACGTGGTGCTGTATCGTCAGATTGTCCGGGTCGGTCAGGTTCTCAATACCGAAATACTGCTCCGCCTTTTTCACACCCAGGGGTGTAAGCGTTGCGGACTTCGCCTTTTCGTCTATGATATAATCGATGCCCTTCTCTTTAAAAAGCTCGTCATTATCCTCTTTGCTGTCCGTTTCAGCAAAGCGTTCGGCCTTTAATGTTTTGGCCAGCTTGTCGGCGCGCTCGTAAAGGTCGGTCGACTTGTCGCCCGCGCCTGAAATGATGAGCGGCGTCCTCGCCTCATCAATCAAGATAGAGTCAACCTCGTCCACGATGGCGTAGGCGTGGCCGCGCTGGACTTTGTTTTCCTTATAAACAACCATGTTGTCGCGCAGGTAATCGAAGCCAAGCTCGTTGTTCGTGCCGTATGTAATATCCGCCGCATAGGCCGCTTTTCTCAAATCGTTTTCCATGTCGTGCACAATCAGGCCGACGGAAAGCCCCAGGAAGCGGTAAAGCTTGCCCATCCATTCCGAGTCGCGGCGCGCCAGGTAATCGTTGACTGTAACAATATGCACACCCTCGCCCGTCAGGCCGTTCAGGTATGCCGGAAGAGTTGCAACGAGCGTTTTGCCTTCACCTGTTTTCATTTCGGAGATACGTCCCTGGTGCAGGACGATACCACCGATAATCTGTACCGGGAAATGGCGCATGCCAAGCACCCTGTCGGAGGCTTCCCGGCAGACGGCAAACGCGTCTGGCAGAATATCATCCGTCGTTTCCCCATTCTTTAAACGGTTTTTCAATATATCGGTCTGTTCCTTCAGCTCGCTGTCGGACATCGCCTTATACTTGTCCTCCAGAGACAGAACCTTGTCGCAAAGGGGCTGAATCCGTTTGACTTCCCTTTTGCTGTAGTTGCCGAACATCGCTTTCAAAAAATTCATGGCAATCGATCCTTTCCATCGCGCGCAGCCACGAGCTGCGCCTTCGAGATGCTCACGCAGAATATTTCAATTTAATTACCTGCACAAGTCAAATTATTATAGCATACTTTTTTCAAAAAATCATCCATTATTTTGTGAACAGGACAAAAAGAAACGGGCGGGATTTCCCCGCCCGTCAGACCGTCGAAAAAGTCGCGTAACCGCAAATCAGCATAGCTAATTTGCTTACCGCGTTAGCTGCAATTGTAAATTGCACTCATATACACACGTATTACTCGCTTATTTGCAAGCTTGCTGCCTTGTCTTACACGATTTTTCCCGGCCTGACAGTTTATCGGCAAGCAGACGTGCGGGAAATAGTGGTGCCTTATTTTTCCCCGCGCAGGGAAGCGGCGGCCGCTTCCATTGCAGCAACGGCGACCGGCCCCGCGGTAGAATATCCAAGCGAGCCCTTTTCCACAACAACCGCAAACGCCAGCGGCGCGTCCTCGTCACGCGAGAAGCCGACCATCCACGCGTCGTTGCTGTCCGGGTCACCGACCTCGGCAGTACCCGTTTTGGCGCAGACCTCAAGGGACGGGAACATGCCGTCGCCGTAGTTGGACGTAACGGTATACCGCATCATTTCATTTAAGGTGTCCGCTGTGCTTTTGCTCAAAAGCTCCCGGTCGGCAGAAGCGTTCGGCGCGCGGACGGGGGAGTAGTCCCCTTTAAAAACCTTCGAGACGAAATATGGTTGCACCGACTGTCCGTGGTTTGCTATCGCGCCGCACATGATTGCCATCTGCATGGGGTTTGCAAGGTCGGTATACTGCCCGATGCCAGACCACCCAAGGTCGTTGTCCTGTGCCTTGGAAACGTCGTATTTTCCCTTAACCGTCGGCGTGTTGCCAACGTTGAAGCTCTGGGTAATGCCGATTTTATTTGCCTCTTCCGTCATTTTTTCCTTGCCGATTTCGACGGCAAGCTCCGCGAATACCACATTGCACGACTGCGCGAGCCCGTCGCGGAAATTGATTTCCCCGTGATGCGACATGCAGGAGATTTCCTCGCCGTTAATGACGACACCTCCGTTGCAGGTAAACGTTTTGTCAAAGACGCCCGGCAGATAATCGATAGCCGCCGCCGCCGTAACCAGCTTGAAGGTGGAGCCGGGCGTGTAGGTGCTCGAAAGCACTCGATTTAAGTACGCGCCCTTGTACTGGTCTTCGTTGTCCTCTGTAATTTCAGGCGGATTCTGCGGGTCATAGGTGGTAGAGCTTACGTTGCAGATGACCTCGCCCGTCTTATAGTTGAACACAACGACCGCTCCGTGCGCGCCGTTTAAGGCCTCGTAGGCAGTCCTGCAAACGTCCGCGTCGATGGTGAGCGTCAGATTGTTCCCGCCGCGGAAGGATGGCGGCATTTCAAGCCCCCATATATAATCGAAGCCCAGCAAATCCGACCGGTACATGCTCTGCACCGCCGTAGAAATATTCAGGCTGTTGTCGCCTATAACGTGGAGCGTCGCAAGGCGCGTGTTCAAATCGTCGTTATAATAGCGCTTGCCGTTTTTGCTCTGCGCCATTACCTTGCCGTTGCGGTCGTACATGATACCCGCCTGCTCAAGCCCGCCGCTGCCGGAGATATGGCCGTTGTAATTCTGCTGAATCCACGAGCCGGCGTTTGTGCAGATGCGGAAGGTAAATAAAGCAAGCCCCCCGAAGAACGCAAGCGTTATAATAAAAATAAAGATAGAGCGTGTCAAAGCCTTTTTCAAAATACCGCTCCTTTCCCGCCGGATTCCCGGCCTTTACTGCGTGATTCTGCGTTTGGTAGCGTAGGTGCGCTCGTCCGCCGCCTTGATAAACGCAAGCAGCCCCCAGCACGCAATCATGCTTGAGCCGCCCGTACTGATAAACGGAAGCGTAACGCCCGTAAGCGGCAGGATGTCTGTCGCGCCGAAGACGTTGAGCATCGACTGCAAGACGAACAGCCCCGCCGCGCAGCAGGCCGATACGGAATAGAAGGTCGAACGGCTGCGCGTCGTGATGGCGCGCGCGTAAAAGAACAGCGCACCGATTGCGGCCGCGGCGGTCAGCGCCATAATCAGGCCGACCTCTTCGCACATCAGCCCAAAGACGAGGTCGCTTTCCGACGCCGCCACATATTTTAAATACCCGTTGCCAAGCCCCACGCCGAACAGCCCGCCGCTTGCGGCATAGGTAAGCACGCGCGCCTGCTGGTAGCCGGTCGTGTTGGAATATTCCCATACGTGTCCCCACGCCTCAAACCGGTTTGCGATATACGGCTTAAACCGCAGGATAATCGCCCCGCCGAACACAGCGGACGCGACCGCCAGGATAACGGTCTTTAAATCGCCTGAGCGCATAAACGAAATCATCAGGAAGGTGCCGAAGAAGATAAGCGCCGTGCCGAAGTCGCTCATCAGGAAAAGGGCGCCTACGCAGACGGCGGAGAATATAATAAATTCAATCAGGTTGCGTTTCCTCTGCAATTGGTCGAGCGCCGACGCGCCGACGAAGATAAAGGCAATTTTAACAAACTCAGACGGCTGTACGGACACGCCGCCGATGACAATCCAGTTCGCCGCGCCTCCGCGGATGGTGCCGAAAATGATGTTAATTCCGAGCAGGCCGACTGCCGCTATCATGATAAACCAGCGCCATTTTGTAACGCGGTCCGGGTTTTCAATAAACTTAATCAGCAGGCAGAAAACGACCATGCCGGCCGCTGCCGCGATTATCTGTACGAACGTCTGCCGCAGCTCCTGCCGCACCGAGAGCATGACGCCCACGCCTGACAGGAAAATCGCAAGACTCTCCAGCTCAAACCCAACGCGCCGAAGCGCCTTGGTAGAAACCAGATAAAAAATCCAGGCGACCGCCATAAAGCAGCCCCAGACGGCTAGCGGCATCAAATCGGTGATTTCCGTGCTGACACAGGCCTGTGCCGCCATAAACAGCAGGAATATGCTGATAAGCATCATCAGGGAAAACGGCGAGATGCCCGCCTTGCTTCCCGGCTTTTTAAAGAACCAGGATTTACTGATGTCGGTATAATCCTCCGCGCGCCTGAGCGTAAGGGCTGTCCGGCCGACCTTGATTTCGTCGTTGATATAAACAGGCGTGCGCTCCTCCACACGTTTGCCGTTTACAAACGTGCCGTATTTTGAGCCGGTATCGCTGATAAACCAGCCGGCCTCCCGCCGCAGCAAAACGCAGTGGTCGCGCGAAACGGTCATGTCGCCGAGCGTAATATCGCAGCTGCGGCCGCGCCCAATGGAATTTTCCCACGCGAGCACGGGCAGGCAGTCGTCATTTTCCTTGTTGACGAGCATAACCAGCGGTTTTTCATCCCTTCGCTGGCGGCGCATCGAGGAATAGCACTGGAACACCACCACGATTCCGAGAATGGGAATCAAAACACGCAGGACGACTATGGCAAGGTCTGTTATGACCTGGAAATTAAGCGAGTCCAAAAAAGCGTCCAATCGGCTTTCCGCCTCCTTTTTTCTACAGGAGATATTTTTCTGTTAAGATGATAATATAGTTTTGGGGCGGAATTGTCAATAGAAGGAAGATGACAGTCCGGTTACAGAAGGGTACAAAAATCCCCTGTGCCAAAGCGAACTTGAGCACAGGGGAGAGATATTTATACTGCTTTTTTGAGCCGGAGGGTAAGAAGCGTCGCCGCGGCGATTTTTGCCGCGTCACCAATTAGGAAAGGCACGACGCAAATCATCAAAGCCTCCAATATACCGGTACCGGTGCTGATGACAAACCACGCCGTTCCGAACGCGTAGCACAGCGCAAGCCCCGCGATAATGGATGGAACTACCGTATGGATTTTTTTGCCGAGCCGCTTGAGCAGCAGGGCTATGGTAAGCGCCGCGACGATATACCCGATGACATAGCCGCCCGTCGGCCCGGCAAGCACGGCAAACCCGCCGCGGAAGCCGGAAAATACCGGAACGCCCACAGCACCGAGCAGCAGGTAAATCACCTGGCATAAAACGGCGCGCTTGGGGCTTAACAGCCCGCCGGAGGTAAATACGGCGAGAAGCGCAAGGTTAACCGGAACAGGCCCGATAGGGATTGATATTTGGGAGAAAACGGCGGTCAGCGCCGCGAACAGCGCGGTAATAATAATCGCGTAGGTTTTGGTGTTTTTCATAGGGTTTGTGTTATCCATTGAATTTCCCTCCTGTCACTGGAAACAGTATACAGGCTTTTATGTTGATTGTCAACCTTAAATTAGTGAAATTGAGTTGACAATAAAATCAAAAAAAGACGCCGGAGTTAAATCCGGCGCCATACAAAGCATTCAATTATTCGACAGTGACCGATTTTGCAAGGTTCCTGGGCTTGTCGACGTCGTTGCCGCGCAGCACCGCCGTATAGTAGGCAATCAACTGCAGCGGGACGGCGGTAAGCATTGGGGTAAGGAGCTCGCAGGTTTTCGGAATCTGAATCAGGTAATCATAGGCTTCTTCATCTACATTGAAGTCCTCCCGGCACACCAGCACAACCTTCGCGCCGCGCGCCTTGACTTCTTTGATATTGCTGACGGTCTTTTCAAGCAGTGCGGCCTGCGTTGCGACGGCAATAACCGGCATGTCTTTCGTAATCAGGGAAATCGTTCCGTGCTTGAGCTCGCCCGCCGCGTATGCTTCGGAATGGATATAGGAGATTTCCTTGAGCTTCAGGGAGCCCTCCATGCTCAGCGCGTAGTCAAGCCCTCTGCCGATATACAGCAGGCTGTCGGCCGTTATGAGCTGGTTCGATATAAACTGGACGTCTTCCTTGTCGTTTTCAAGGACCTGTTCAATCAGCGCGGGCGTTTCAAGCAGCGCCGCTGTAAGCTCGCGGCACTTTCCTTCATCAATGGTTCCCTTTGCAAGCGCAAGCTCAAACGCGAACAGGTACATGACGGAAAGCTGGACAATATACGCCTTTGTAGAAGCGACCGCGATTTCCGGGCCGGCGTGCGTATAAATGAGCATATCGGCCTCTCTTGCGATGGAGCTGCCCTTTGCGTTTACGATGGCGAGCGTCTGCGCGCCGAGCTTTTTGGCGAGGCGCATGGCGGCCAGGCTGTCTGCCGTTTCACCCGATTGGGAAATGATAATAACGAGGTCGCCCTCCCCGACGAGCGGGTCGCGGTAGCGGAACTCAGACGCGATGTCCACCGATACAGGGACGCGCGCGAGCTTTTCAATCACATATTTTCCTACCATGCCGGCGTGCATCGCGGTGCCGCACGCAACGACATGGATATTTTTGTACTCCGTAAGCTTTTCGGGCGTAATCCCGCATTCCTCCAGATTTGGCAGGCCGTCTGTAATGCGCGGCTTTACCGTCATATTGATGGAGGCCGGCTGCTCGTGGATTTCCTTAATCATAAAATGCTCATAGCCGCATTTTTCCGCCGCGTCCATATCCCAGTCAGCGGTCTTGAGCTCCTTTTCGACCAATTGGTGGTGCGTGTCATAAATATCGATGTCATCGTGCGTCAGCACGGCAATTTCATCGTGCTCGAGCAAATAGTAGTCCTTTGTATATTTGAGGATAGCGGGAACGTCTGACGCGATAAAGCTCTCGTCCTTGCCCACGCCGACAATCAGTGGGCTTTCCCTGCGCACGGCGTAAACCGTATCGGGGAAATCCTGGAAGACGATTCCCAGCGCAAACGAGCCCTCCAGCTCCTTGATGACATGGATAATCGTATCGATTGGGTCGCCGTCGTAATAGTAGCCCAGCATCTGCGCGACCACCTCGGTGTCGGTGTCGCTTAAAAAATTCCGTCCCTTGCGCAGGAGGAATTCCTTTAATTCCTTGTAATTTTCGATAATACCGTTATGTACAATCGAAACCTTTTCCCCGCTGTGGGGATGGGAGTTGCGGTCGGACGGCTCGCCGTGCGTCGCCCAGCGCGTATGCCCGATACCGGCCTTGCCCTGCGGCTTGCCTTCCTTCTCCATTTTCGCTTCCAAATCCTTGAGCCTGCCCTTTGATTTGGCGACCTTGATTTCGCCCTCGTCAAAGACGGCGATGCCCGCGGAGTCGTAGCCCCTGTACTCAAGCTTCGAGAGGGCGCTTACGAGCACGTCGCTGCAGTCCCTGTAGCCGACGTAACCGACAATACCACACATACTTTTTACCTCCATATAGAAAAATCGCACCGCTTGATATTTATTCAGACGGTTCCTTTTTTATGTCATCTGTCAAATTCTCCTGTGCCTGCTTTCCGTTGGTTACGTGGTGGAACGTCGGGACAATATCGCTTAAAACGGAAAGCGTTTTATCCGAATCGTTAGCAAGCGCGGATTTTTTGAGCTTTGTAAGCTTTTCTATAAATTCACCCGAATCGATGGGAATCTGGTTTCCAATAAAGATTTTTTTGTTCGCGGTGGCTTTGAGTCCTTCCTCGTCCATTAAAAGCTCCTCGAAGAGCTTTTCGCCGGGACGAAGACCTGTAAATTTGATTT
Source organism: uncultured Oscillospiraceae bacterium (assembly GCA_900540865.1). Lineage (GTDB taxonomy): Bacteria > Bacillota > Clostridia > Oscillospirales > Acutalibacteraceae > Scatavimonas. The sequence continues at coordinate 32,762 of UQHH01000002.1, read as the reverse complement.
CAACATCCTTGTAGGGAACCTTGCCGTACATGCGGATGAGGTTTTCTGCGAGCGTCGTTATCTTGACGGGCGCGCCCATATCCAGGACGAAAATTTCACCGCCGTGCGCCATGGAAGCCGCCTGCAATACAAGCGAAACAGCCTCCGGGATGGTCATGAAATAGCGGATAATGTCGGGGTGCGTTACGGTAATCGGACGGCCGCTTTCAATCTGCCGCTTAAAAAGCGGGATGACCGAGCCGTTCGAGCCGAGCACGTTGCCGAAGCGCGTCGTGACAAATTCCGTCTTCGTATTGCCGAACTGCGCCATATACTGCACAATCATCTCGCAGCAGCGCTTTGTCGCGCCCATAACGTTCGTGGGGTTGACCGCCTTGTCGGTGGAAATCATGACGAACTTTTCCACGTTGTAAAACTCTGAAAGGGAGGCCACGTTGAACGTGCCGATAACGTTGTTCTTGACGGCCTCCTCCGGGGAGGTTTCCATCAGCGGTACATGCTTATGCGCAGCCGCGTGGAACACGAGCTGCGGCTTGTACTTTTCAAAAACGAGCTTCATTTTTTCGTAGTCGCGCACAGAGCAAATCAGCGTGACCAGGTTAATATCCTCGCCGTGCTCCATCAGAAGCTCCTGCTGGATGTCGTAGGCGTTGTTTTCGTAAATATCGACAATGACAATCTGCTTCGGGCCGTATTTCGCAATCTGGCGGGTAAGCTCCGAGCCAATAGAGCCGCCGCCGCCCGTAATCATACAGACCTTATCTTTGATAAAGGAGCGAATGTCCTTTTTGTCGAAGGTTATCGGCTCACGGCCCAAAAGGTCCTCCACCTTGATGTCGGAAATCTGGTGCAGCAGGTTCAGCTGGTCGCCGTCGAAAAAAAGCTGGCTTAAATACGGGACGATTTTTATTTTACAAGAGGTTTCGGAGCAAAGGTCGAGGATATAACGCCGCTCCGCCTCGGTACAGGAGGGGATGGCGAAAATAATCAAATCGATTTGCTCGTCCCTGCAAAGGTCGATAATATCCTCGCTCGTGCCCATTACGCGGATGCCGCGTACCTCGGACTTTAGCTTTTTGGGGTCGTCGTCTACTATACAAATCGGCAGGTATTCGTTCGACGGGTTGTTCGGGTCTTTTTTCGCGTTCTCGATTTCCTTTAATATCAGGTTGCAGGCCTGCCCCGCGCCGACGATGAGCGTCCTCTTTTTCAGCTCGCTTTTTCCTTCGTCAACCAAAACGAGGAAGGTCTTGCGAAAGAGGATGCGAAACAGCACAATCCCTATGGTGCCCATCAGAAACTGCATACAAAAGTAAATCAGATAGGGTTCGCTGAAAATGAGGTAGGATAGAAAGAATACGACGATGCTGCCCAGCGCCGTCCCCGCAAAGCATGAAATATAGTCCTTGAGCTTAAAATACCGCCAAAGCTTTGCGTATGCGCCGCTGACCAGTAAAAACGCGAAGCATAAAATAATCAGCAGAACGGTGATGACGGCAAGCTGGACGGGACGCATGATTTTCGCGCCGGCGTCTCCCAGAAAATTGAGAAGGTAGTAGGACAGAAGAGAACTGACGCCGATGACAAACATATCGGACAAAGCGAGAATGATTTTTCTCGAATTGATTTTCATCATTTTTATACCTCGATTGATAGACACAGCTCCATTTACATAGAAAAAGAAGCGGCGCGTAATACCCATACGTTGGAAAAACCGGCGAACGGTGTCCAAAATGGAACAGGTACAATAAATTAATTATAGTGTATCCTGTATAAAATGTCAATAATACACAAAAAACCGAACAAACAGCTTCAAGTGCATATGATACTTCGTTCAATAATAAAAGATAGAATCAAAGCTTCCGGCCCATCAGAACGCCCATGACGGACGCCATCATCAGGCCTCTCGTCCATCCGCTGGAGTCGCCCAGGCAGTGCAGGCCCTTGATGTTAGTATTGAAGTCCTTGTCCATCTTGACGCGGTTGCTGTAAAATTTAAGCTCCGGGGAATAAAGCAGCGTTTCGGTGCTCGCAAAGCCCGGTACGACGTGGTCTACCGCCTGGATAAAATTGATGATGTTCATCATCGCGCGGTAGGGCATAGCCGCGGTAATATCGCCCGCGACCGCGTCCGGTATAGTGGGCCTGACGTTCGATTGGCTCAGCTCCTTCGGCCAGGTGCGCTTGCCGTCGAGAATGTCGCCGTAGCGCTGCACGAGGATATGGCCGTTTGCGAGCATATTGGTAAGCTCGCCGACCTTCTGCGCGTAGGCAATCGGCTGGTTGAAGGGCTCGGTAAAGTTATGGGAGCACAATATGGCAAGATTCGTGTTGTTCGATTTGATATCCTTATAGGAGTGGCCGTTGACGACGGCCAGGTTGTTGTCGTAATTCTCCTGGCTGACAAAGCCGCCGGGATTCTGACAGAAGGTGCGCACCTTGTTTTTAAAGGGCTTTGGATAACCGATAAGCTTCGACTCATAGAGGACCTCGTTTACCTCCTCCATGACCTCGTTGCGCACCTCTATGCGCACGCCGATGTCGACCGTTCCGGGCTGGTGGGCGATGTCGTGCTCCACGCAGACCTTCTCAAGCCAGTCAGCGCCCTTGCGTCCCGTCGCGACGATGACGTCCTGCCCATTTATTGTAAGCGTTTCGTCCCTTTCGTATACGTTTTGCGCCACGACGCCCTTACACACGCTGTCCTCGATGATTAAATCACGGCACGCGTAGCCGAACAGGATTTCCACCCCGTGCTCCAATAGCCAGCTTTCAATGCTTTTATAGAGCGTTTGCGCCTTTTCGGTGCCGAGATGGCGGATAGGGCAGTCCACAAGCTTTAGGCCCGATTGAATCGCCTTTTTGCGGATTTCCTTGACCTTTTCATCCTGCCCGACGCCCTCTACCTTTCGGGACGCGCCGAACTCCAGGTAAATCTGGTCGGTATAATCAATTGTCTCCTGCGCCAAATCCTCGCCGATGAGCGTCGGCAAATCTCCGCCGACCTCATAGCTTAACGACAGCTTGCCGTCCGAAAACGCGCCCGCGCCTGAAAAGCCGGTCGTAATGTGGCAGTACGGCTTACAGTTCATGCAGGTTTTCGTCTTGAGCTTGGGACAGCTGCGCTTTTCGACAGGGCGGCCTTTTTCGAGAATAGCAATTTTTTTATGTGTGCCGCGCTTGACCATCTCAATCGCGGTAAAAATGCCCGCTGGCCCCGCGCCGACGATGATAACGTCGTAATTCATGGTGATTCCTTACCTTTCATAGCTGTATTCAATTCCGTGTTTTTAACGTATTAATTTAAATCGGGCAGGGAAGAGGCGTAAGCCTTGAATTCCTCATAGCTTCCATGCTTAATCTGCGAGAGGTCCGCGTCCTTATCTGCAATCATGCAGTCGGTAATGAGGTAAGTATCGATTCCAAGCTCGCCCGCGCACATGTCCTCGCGCAGGTCGTTGCCGACCATCAGGCAGTCGCGCGCTTCAAGCCCGGCCGTTTGCAGCAGGGACTCGTAATATTTGAGGTTCGGCTTGCTGTAGGAGCAGGCTTCGTACGTTGTAATTATTTCAAACAGCTCTGGGTCTACGCCCGCCCAGCGCATGCGGTTCAACGTCCCGTCCTTTGGGAAAATCGGGTTGGTGGCCGCAATCAGGCGGTAGCCCTTGTCCCGGAGGATTGTAAGGCACTCCGCGGCAAGCGGGGTATAGCCCATTTTTTCCTGCACGTTGTTGAACTCCTTGCGGTAGAATTCGTCGAACTGCGGGCGAAGCTTTAAAATGTCCTCTCCCATCAAAGCGGCAAAGGTTTTCCAGAAGCGCTCCTCGTTCGTCATGGAGCCGTCGTTCTTTATCATTTCCCTTGTGCCTGCCCAGACGCATTCCACGAGTTTTTTTCCGTCCAGTCCATATGCTGCAAATTTTTTTGCAAGCTCCGTAAAATAGCCGTGCGCAAAGACGTCCTGGTCCATCGGAAGCATCGTCCCGTCTAAATCAAAAAGGACTGTATTCATAGCGTCTCATCCTTCGCATAAAAAGTCTATAATATAATACCACAGATGCAATTGGATTTATAGATTGAAAATCATGCTTTTTTTGACAGGGCATTCCCGCTTTTTTAGGTAAATATACATAAAACCGGCGGATTTCCAGATAAAAAAAGGAAAATGGAAACCGCAGCTTGGAAACGCATAAAAATGCGGAAGAAATGGGATAAATACTTGACACAGGCCGCGGCGCTGTCTATAATAAAGCTTATATGTAAACATCTGTATTGAAAAATTCAAGTGTAAATAGGCACCTTTGAAAAGGCGTCCTGTAAATTAACCGAAAAGGGTGGTAAAAGCCATGCAGAAACAGGTATTGCTTACAAACGAGGGGCTCAAAAACCTGGAGGACGAGCTCGATATGCTCAAAACAGTCCGCAGAAAAGAAATCGCGGAAAAAATCAAGGTTGCGCTTTCCTTCGGCGACCTTTCGGAGAACAGTGAATACGACGAGGCGAAAAACGAGCAGGCAATGGTGGAATCCAGAATTGCAACCATTGAGACGATGCTCAAGAACGTTAAAATCATAGATGAAAATGAAATCAGCACGGAATTAATTCATGTTGGATCCAAGGTGAAGGTTATGAACCACTCAGCCGGCAGGGAAAACGTGTACCAGATTGTCGGCTCGAACGAGGCCGACCCGCTCAAGGGCCGTATTTCCGACGAATCGCCGGTCGGCAAATTTTTGCTCGGCAAAAAGGTCGGCGAGCGTGTTTCGGTAGAAACGCCGGCTGGTGTGAGCGAGTACGAGGTGCTGGAAATCAGTAAGTAACGCAGAGCTTTTAAATGAAACGGGCGTGCCCCCGGCACGCCCGTTTGCTTCTTAACCCAGGATATGAGGAGGACGTAAAGATGGCAGAGAACACAACCCCGGCAAACGGTACGGCGCCGGAGCAGGAACAGGATTTAAGCGAGCTGCTACAAATCAGGAGGGACAAGCTCACAGCGCTCCAGCAGGAGGGCGGCGACCCGTTCGAGGTGACGGTGAGCAAGCGCGACACGCTCGCGCAGGAAATCCGCGACAATTTTGAAACGCTCGAAAATAAGGACGTCTGCATTGCGGGTCGCATTATGAGCTGGCGCGACATGGGAAAGGCGACATTTATCGACATCCATGACCGCAGCGGTCGCATGCAGGTATACACTAGAATCAACGATATTGGCGAGGAGGCCTACGCCGGTATGTCCAAATGGGACATCGGCGATATTCTCGAGGTCACGGGCTTTGTGTTCCGCACGCGCAGGGGGGAAATCTCCGTCCACGCAAAGGAGGTCACGCTCCTTGCTAAATCCCTGCTGCCATTGCCCGACAAATTCCATGGATTAAAGGACACAGACCTGCGCTACCGCCAGCGTTACGTCGATTTGATGGTAAATCCCGAGGTAAAGGATACCTTCGTCAAGCGCAGCAAAATAATCAAGACCATCCGCCAGTGCCTTGACGACAAGAGCTTTATCGAGGTGGAAACGCCTATTTTAAATACCATCGCGGGCGGCGCCGCTGCAAGGCCGTTCATCACACACCACAACACGCTCGATATCGACCTGTATTTGAGGATTGCGCCGGAGCTTTACTTAAAGCGCCTGATTGTCGGCGGCATGGAGCGCGTGTATGAAATCGGCAGGCTGTTCCGCAACGAGGGTATGGACGTCAAGCACAACCCGGAATTTACAACCATCGAGCTTTACCAGGCGTACACCGACTACAACGGCATGATGGATATTACGGAGGAGCTTATCAACAAAGCGTGCCTTGCGGTCAACGACACGGAACAAATCACCTACCAGGGTGAGGAAATCAGCCTGAAGCTGCCGTTTGCGCGCATGACGATGATTGACGCGGTAAAGAAATACGCGGGCGTGGATTTCGGCGCGTTCACCGGCGATACGGAAAAAGCAAAGGAAGCGGCCGAAAAGCTCCATCTTGAGGTTAAGAAGACAGATACCTGGGGCAATATCCTCAATACCGCGTTTGAAGAATACGTAGAAGAGCAGCTTTTGCAGCCTACATTCATTTATGACTACCCGGTCGAGGTTTCTCCGCTTACCAAGCGCAAGAAGGGTACGCCCGAGCTCGTAGAGCGGTTTGAGCTGTTTATAACGCGCCGTGAGCTTGCAAACGCGTATACCGAGCTAAACGACCCGATTGACCAGCGCGGGCGCTTCGAGCACCAGCTGAAGCTGCGTGAGGCGGGCGACGAGGAAGCCAACATGATAGACGAGGATTTCATCACCGCGCTCGAATACGGCATGGCGCCGACCGGCGGCATGGGCATGGGAATCGACCGGCTCGTTATGCTATTGACCGACAGCGCTTCTATCCGCGACGTACTGCTGTTCCCGACGATGAAGCCCATCCAGTAAAAAGCTTTGCCGGCCTGTTACAAAGTTTTTTAAAAAGCGCTTTTTTCGTTACAGGAAAAGGGAAACAGACGTGATTTAAAAAAACAGTACATTTAAGTACTGCAACCAGTTTATAAAACATATCCTGTGCGGGGCGGGTTTCCCGCCCCGCGTTTACATAACAGAACGATACCGCATCCCGTTTATTATGTATATGAGACGACAACCAACCATGACTGGAGGTCATATGATGAAAAGCGATAAAATCACGAAATCGACAAACGCGGCGCCCCAAAGGTCGCTGCTTCACGCATTGGGACTTACGGACGAGGAAATCGGCAAGCCGCTTGTAGGCATTGTCAGCTCTAAGAACGACATTGTCCCGGGGCACATGAATCTCGATAAAATCGAAGAGGCCGTCAAAATGGGCGTATCCATGGCGGGCGGCATTCCCATCGTGTTTCCGGCTATCGCCGTGTGCGACGGCATCGCGATGGGACACGAGGGCATGAAATATTCCCTTGTCACAAGGGAGCTGATTGCCGACTCAACCGAGGCCATGGCCAAGGCGCACGCGTTCGACGCGCTCGTCATGATTCCAAACTGCGACAAAAACGTGCCGGGCCTGCTTATGGCGGCTGCGCGCGTCAATATCCCCTGTATCTTCGTAAGCGGCGGTCCGATGCTCGCCGGTACGGTAGACGGGAAAAAAATCAGCTATTCCACGGTTTCCGAGGCGGTCAGCCGCTATAAGGTCGGCGAAATCGACGAGGAAAAGCTCAACGAAATCGAGAACAAGGCCTGCCCGACCTGCGGCTCCTGCTCCGGCATGTTCACCGCGAACTCCATGAACTGCCTGACAGAGGTGCTCGGTATGGGACTAAAGGGCAACGGTACCATCCCCGCCGTTTATTCAGAGCGCCTGCGCCTTGCAAAGCGTGCCGGTATGCAGGTAATGGAATTGTATAAGAAGAACATCCGCCCGCTCGACATCATGACTGAGAAGGCGTTTTATAACGCCCTGACCGTCGATATGGCACTCGGCTGCAGCACCAACAGCATGCTGCACCTCCCGGCGATTGCGCACGAGTGCGGCATCGACCTCGACTTGAGCTCCGCAAACGAAATTTCCGCAAAAACGCCGAACCTCTGCCATCTGGCGCCCGCAGGCGACCATTTCATCGAGCAGCTCAACGAGGCGGGCGGCGTATACGCCGTCATGCACGAGCTTTCAAAGCTCGGCCTGATTGAGCAGGATTTAATTACCTGTACGGGCAAAACGGTGGGGGAAAACATAGAAGGCTGTGAAATCAAGGACACGGAGGTTATCCGCCCCGTAACCGACCCTTACAGCAAGACGGGCGGCATTGCGGTGCTCAAGGGCAACTTAGCGCCCGACGGCTGCGTCGTCAAGCGCAGCGCCGTTGCGCCCGAAATGATGCACCATAAGGGCAGCGCGCGTGTGTTCGACTGCGAGGAGGACGCGCTGGACGCCATCTACAAGGGCAAAATCAACGCGGGCGACGTCGTGGTCATCCGGTACGAGGGCCCGAAGGGCGGCCCCGGCATGCGTGAAATGCTCAACCCGACCTCCGCGATTATGGGCAGCGGCCTTGGAAACTGCGTCGCGCTCATCACCGACGGCAGGTTCTCCGGCGCCACGAGGGGCGCGGCCATCGGCCATGTGTCGCCTGAGGCGGCGGTCGGCGGTAACATCGCGCTCATAGAAGAGGGCGATACCATTGAAATCGACATCGACAGCAACACAATCAACATACTCGTTTCAGACGAGGAAATGGAGTGCCGCCGCGCAAGCTGGAAACCGCGCGCGCCGCGTATCACAAGCGGATACCTTTCCCGCTACGCAAAGCTCGTGACTTCTGGAACAAAAGGCGCAGTGCTCGAGTAAAAATATTGTCTAAATAGAACGAAGCCTGTAAAAACATGCGTTGTTTTTGTGCAGGGTACACAATTCACCCCTTGTATTATTGTTACAAGGGGTGAAATTTTCATTTTTAGGGAATTTTATTTGAATAGGTTTGGCAATTCTGCTATAATTAGAAAGCGATTACTTCTGTAATTGTAAAAATTGTCTTAATTTGGCGAATTTATTTTATTCCCCACGGGCAAGCGAAAGGAGTTACCCCTATTGAAACAGTATGACGCAAAAAAGATTATGAACGTTGCCCTTGCAGGCCACAGCGGATCGGGAAAGACGTCTGTTGCGGAATCCATGATATATCTTGCAGGTGCATCCGACAGGCTGGGAAAAATCAATGAAGGAAATACCGTACTGGATTTTGATCCGGAAGAAATAAAGCGTAAGGTTTCCGTCGTAACGGCAGTCGCGCCGATTGAATGGAAGGGATATAAGATAAACCTCATCGACACCCCCGGGTTGTTCGACTTTGCGGGTGGCCTATGTGAGGGTATGCGCGCGGCGGACACGGCGCTGATTGTCGTTTCCGGTAAAAACGGCGTGAACGTCGGTACCGAAAAGGCGGTCAAGGCCGCGGCAAAGGCCGGGCGCACCAAGGTGTTTTTTGTAAACGGCCTATGCGATGAAAGCGCGCGTTTCTACCGCGTGTTCGAGACGCTCAAGGCGTCCTTCGGTCCATCCGTCTGCCCGGTCGTCGTTCCGTATATCGTGGATGGCCAGGCAAACTGTTACATAAACCTGCTCGAGCACCGCGCCTATTTGTACGATGAAAACGGCAAGGTCACGCAGACCGCCATGCCCGACATGGGCGACAGGCTTGAGGGCCTGCGCACGGCAATCAACGAGGCGGTCGCGGAAACGAGCGACGAAATGTTTGAAAAATACTTCAGCGGCGAGGAATTTACGCCGGAGGAAATTATCGTAGGCATCAGCCAGGGCGTCAAGAACGGTACCATCAGCCCCGTATTCTGCGGCGACGCCCAGAACACGTATGGCATCGACCAGCTCTTAAACGGCCTTTCGTGGCTTGCGCCAACGGCTGACGCGGGCGGCGAGCTGGGTGTGGACACCAACGGCGACCCGGTTGAAATTTCCGTCAACGAAAGCGGCGCGGCGGCAGCCGTCGTCTTTAAGACGGTAGCGGACCCGTTTGTCGGCAAGCTTTCTTATTTTAAAGTAATTTCGGGCAAGGTTTCGCCTGAAACGCCGCTTATCAATATGCGCACGGGCAACCAGGAGCGCATCGGCAAGGTCATGGTCATCCGCGGCAAAAAGCAGGAGGACATGGCGTATATCGGCGCGGGCGACATCGGCGCCGTCGCTAAGCTCCAGGGCACCAACACGGGAGACACACTCTGCGCGCCGACCCGCAAGGTTATTCTGGACCCGGTCATATATCCGGCGCCGTCCTATTCCATGGCAATCCTGCCGAAAAACAAGGGCGAGGAGGATAAGGTCGCCCAGGCCCTTACAAGGATTATAGAAGAAGACCCGACCGTAAAGCTTGAAAACAATACGGAGACGCACCAGATGGTCATCTCCGGTTTAGGAGAGCAGCATCTCGACGTTGTGGTTTCCAAGCTCAAGATAAAATTCGGCATAGAGGTCACGCTGGAGCAGCCGAAGGTCGCGTACAGGGAGACTATCCGCAAGAAGGTACAGGTACAGGGCAGGCATAAGAAGCAGTCCGGCGGCCACGGACAGTTCGGCGATGTCTGGATTGAATTTGAGCCCTGCGACAGCGACGGCCTGGAATTTGGAGAGCGCGTTGTCGGCGGCTCCGTCCCGAAGGGCTTCTTCCCGGCGGTGGAAAAGGGATTGCGCGACTGCATCAAAAAGGGCCCGCTCGCCGGTTACCCGGTCGTCGGCCTCAGGGCGACGCTCTACGACGGCTCGTACCATCCGGTCGATTCTTCCGAAATGTCGTTTAAAATGGCTGCGGCCGTCGCCTATAAAAATGGTATGCCGCAGGCAAGCCCCACGCTGCTAGAGCCGATTGGCTCGCTCAAGGCGACCGTTCCCGACAACAACATGGGCGATATTATGGGAGAGGTCAATAAACGCAGAGGACGCGTGCTCGGAATGAACCCCGGCGAGGACGGCATGCAGGTCGTCGAGGCCGAGGTCCCCATGGCGGAAATGCACGATTTCTCGACCTATATCCGCCAGGTCACGCAGGGAAGGGGCAGCTTTACCTTTGAATTTGCCCGCTATGAAGACGCGCCCGCGCAGGTTGCCCAGAAGGTAATCGAGCAGGCGAAGGCACAGCTGGAGGAGTAATCACATAGAACGAAAAAGGGGAGTGCGAAAGCGCTCCCTTTTTTCTATATAAAAACGTTATTTGAACGCTATAAGCCTGCTTACAAGCTTTTTACCGGAAACTGACATGGCGCCTGTGAGAATTTTACATGCCTTTGCTATAATCAGCGCGTAATATCGTTTCGGGTATTATTTCCATATTATTAAACGGAAAGGGAGAAGCAAATATGACAGGCAAAAAATCAATAGCGCTGATGCTCGCCGTTCTGATGATGCTCGGCGTGTTCCAATGCGCGGGCGCGGCAGCTTCGGAGGAAGCACCGGACCATCTGGTTATCAACCAGATTTACGGAGGAGGAGGCAAAGGCGGTACGCCGTTTTCCCATAGCTTTATCGAGCTGTATAACCCTTCCTCGCGGGAAATAGATTTGACAGGCTGTCAAATCACCTATTCCTCCAACCGCGACCAAAGCAAAAAGCAGCATCTCGGTTCGACCGACGGAGAAACGGTAACGAAAGAGCTTACCGGAAAAATACCGGCAAAATGCTCCTATTTGATTCGCGGCGCGGCGGAAGAAACAGATTCCCTGCGCTATCGCTTGGATGCGTTCGACCTCGACTGGAGCGGCCGCTTCATCGACAACGACCAGACGGTCGTAATAACGCTCCTCTCAGCCGCCGGTGTGCAAATAGATGGTATTTCCACGCGAACGGACGGCTTTGAGGACATTGGGGAGGGCGCTTCCCCGGCAACTGTTGATATTTCCAAGCAAAAGTCTTTGCGCAGGATTAATTTTCAGGATACCGGCGACAACGCGGCGGATTTTGCCCTGCTGACCTGGAACGATGCGGCCGTGGACGATGCTTTCATCAGCGCCTACAGGCCGCGCAGCCTCGGCGACGGCGCGTGGGACAACGCGGACGTGCCTGAAGTGCCGACCGGGCCTTCCTATCCCGGCTCCATGCAAACAGGAATCAACGGCAAGCTTACGCATATTGCCGATTATAAAACAGGCGCCGGCTCGTCCGACGGCGGCGCGGCGGAAATTGTCAAATACAATACCGACAATCAAAAAATGTACGTCGTAAGCGGATTTTCCAATTCCATCCGCATTGTAAGCCTGGCACCTCTTGGGGAGGCTGAGGCTTCACAGGCGACCTTGACAGGGCTTGAGGAGGAGGCGCTGGTCGATTTTAAGGCGCTCGGCGCGGAACACGGCTTCAATGCGGGCGATATTACGAGCATAGACGTCAATACAAAATATAAAGTGGTCGCCGTTGCGGTCCAGCCGGAGGATTTTAAAGAAAACGGCTGTATCGTCCTGCTCGGCTATGACGGCGGCTATATCAGCCATTTTCCTGCTGGGAGCGAGCCTGACATGATTACCTTTACACCCGACGGCAATTATGCCCTCACAGCCGACGAGGGCGAGCCGCGCGACGGCTATGCCGACGGAACCACAGACCCCAAGGGCTCCGTTACCGTTCTTGACCTGACAGAAGGGGTTGAGCAAGCAAGCGTGCAGACAATTGACTTTACGGCGTTTGACGGCAGGCGCGGTGAGCTTGTGGAAAAGGGCGTGCTTTTAAAGCCTGATACATTGCCTTCCACCGATTTGGAACCGGAATATATTGCGGTCTCTGAGGACAGCCGCTATGCGTATGTGTCCCTCCAGGAGGCAAATGCGGTCGCCGTGCTCGATTTGTCCAGTATGGAGTTTACAGAACTCGCGGGCTTGGGCTTTAAAGACCACAGCCTGGAGCAAAACGCGCTTGACGCGCTCAAGGACGGAAAAGCGGAGCTCAAAACGCAAAGCCTCTGCGGCGTTTATATGCCGGACGGTATTGCCGCCGTTACCATTGGGGGGAACCAATATTTCCTCACCGCCAACGAAGGCGACGCGCGGGAATGGGGCGATTATTCCGACTCCGGTAAAATTACAATAGACGGCTGCAAGGTCGAAACGCTTTTAAACAGTGAGCGCGACGGACTCGACGGCGATAAGACTTACCTGTACGGCGGCCGCTCCTTCTCCATCTACAGCGCGGAAACGATGGAGCAGGTATACGACAGCGGTAGCGATTTCGAGCGGATTACGGCAGGGCTTTACCCGACCGTATTCAATTCCTCAAACGATAAAACGGGGCTTGATTCCCGCAGCGGGAAAAAGGGGCCTGAGCCGGAGGACGTTAAAACGCTCAAAGCCGGGAACAAAACGTATGCCGCGGTTGGGCTGGAACGGATTGGCGGCGTCATGCTGTACGACATTTCTGATGTCGAAAACGTAAAGTTCTCCGACTATATCAACATGAGGGATTTTGCGGGCACGAGCCTTTCAACAGGCGGCGCGCTCGGTCCGGAAGGGCTCTGTACAATCGAGGCGAGCGCAAGCCCAACGGGCAAGCCGCTCATTCTCGTTGCAAACGAAATTTCAGGCGACGTCAACGTCGTTTCCCTGGATGGTGAAAAAGAGGTTCCCGCCCAGTCGGTTCAGCTTGATAAGACAGCGCTTATTTTGGAGAGTGGAGCCGCGGAAAAGCTAACCGCTTCGGTAACACCCGCCGATACGACCGATGCCGTGGTATTTTCCAGTTCAGACGGCGAAACCGCCGAAGTTTCCCAGGATGGAACCGTACTCGCCAAAAAGCCGGGAACGGCCCTAATCACCGTTACGGCAGGCGGGGTTTCAGACACCTGCTCCGTTTCGGTTTATAAAAAGGGCGACACCGACTCAAACGGCGCTGTTTCGGTGGCGGATGTGCTTGAAATCCAAAAACATCTGGCCCTCGTGACAAGGCTTGACGGCGTGCAGGTATTGGCGGCGGACGTCAACGGCGACCGGCAGGTAACGCTTGCGGACGTGCTGCGCATCCAGAACTTTCTTGTGGGTGTTGTTCCTGAACTGTAGCAGCAGGCCGGCCCAAATCGTCAGCAAACACAACAACTTATTCCATAGCAAACCCCCGCTCTGTAAATAAAACAGGGCGGGGGTTTTGTACCAATATTCAAAGGGCGCTTATATATTTACGGCTCCACAATGTTGAAAAAGAACTCAAAATCGACGATATTGGCGCAAAGCTTATCGAGTACGGCCTTATCGCCCTCAACTTTTATCAATTTTTCCTGCTGTCCGGCGTCCTTGCTCAATATAGCGAACAGGCCGGCCTTCGGCATGGTCAGTGTAGCGTCGGCGTCGTCCGCCTGCACGCCTGCCTGGTACAGCAAAACACCGCTGTGTACGGTCAGCAGGTAATTTTCACCGGCGTCGGTTATCTTCAGGTTGATTTTCAGGTTCAAATTCTGCGCCGCGTTGGAATCGGTGCGTATTCCCATATAGTCGAGCATCATTTCCGGCGTCATATTCCGCTGTGTGTCGGCACTGCCGCTCGCGCGGTACTTGTTGTCCGTTACGGTGCCTTCCCGCAGCTCCTTCGCGCCCGAAAGGTAAGCGTTGCGCCAGGTGCCCGATTCCGTCTGGTAAGCGAGCTGCTCGAGCGCGTCCGCGCAGAGGTAGCGCGCCTCTTTGTTTTCAGGGTCGGCGTAAACCAGCACATTTGTAATTTCCGCTACCCACTGGTACTCTCCCTTATCAAAATCTTCTTTTGCCTTTTTGAGGACCGCGCCGGTATCTCCCAGGTATTCCACATATTTTTTCGCGCTCTCGCTTGGGTCGAGCGCGCCGAGATGCACGGGGTTTGCGTCGTACCAGCCCATGAATCTTTGGTATACGGCTTTGGAGTTATGCGCGACCGTTCCGTAATACTGCCTCGTATACCAGTTTTTCGCAAGCGCGTCAGGCAGATTTATTTTGTTCGCGATTTCGTTTTCCGTCAATCCCTGGTTGAGATACATCAGCGTCTGGTCGTTTATAAACTTATAGACCGCGGCGGTGTCCACCATGTATTCCCTGATTTTCGCGTTTTCCCAGTGCGGCCAGTTGTGCGACTGGAACACAGCCTCCACCTTCGTTCCGTAGCGCGATACCGCCTCCATAATATATTCCGCCCACGCGTTGCCGTCGCGTACCTGCGCACCGCGCAGCGTGTAGAGGTTATGCAGCGTGCCTGTGCAGTTCTCGGCAAGCCACAGCGCGTTTTTCTGCGGGAACCAGGTGTTCATTTCAGCCGGGGCTTCCGTACCGGGCGTCATCTGAAATTCCATCGTTACGCCGTCGACCGTCCGCTTTTCTCCCGTTTCCTTTATGACGTCGTTCGGCGTTATGTAAGTAATGGTTCCCTTAGACTGCCCCATGCCGATGCCCATCGCAAGGGTTCCCTGCGGAGCGCTTTCAAGCATTGTCCCATACTGGTAATTTGCCCTGCGGCCCATCGCGTTGCCGGCATAAACGTTTTCACTGATGGAATGCTCCTCAAAGCCGTCGGGCACGATGATGGGGATTTTCCTGTCCATTACCTCTTCCTCGGACACGATTCCCTTGATGCCGCCGTAATGGTCGACATGCGGGTGGCTGATGACGATTCCCGTCACGGGGCGTTTGCCCAGGTGCTCCTCCACGAGCTGCATAGCCGCCTTGCTGCACTCCATGCTCATCAGCGGGTCGAACACAATCCAGCCGGTTTTGCCTTCTATCAGCGTCATGTTCGACATGTCGTACCCGCGCACCTGGTAAATCCCGTCTGTTACCTCGAACAGGCCGTAGATGTGGTTGAGCTGCGTGTCACGCCACAGGCTCGGATTGACGGTCGCCGGAGCCTCCGCGCCGTTTTCTACAAAGCTGTAAGCCTTCTGGCTCCAAATGACCTTTCCGTTTTCATCCTTGAGCTCAAGCGCTTCGGGCGCCGCTATCAAGCCCTTCTGCGCACAGTCGAATTCCTCCTTGTCGCCGAAGTCGAGCGCGGTGTAAACGGCATCGTTTTTTTCCTTTGTAAACTGCGTCGCTTCCTTCTGTTCGGGGGTCAGGGGCGCGTTCGTGCCGCTTTCCCCGCAAGAGGCAAGCTGCAGGCAGAAAAGTACGCAGAGCAGCATACAAAGGGCGGTACAGGCTGTTCGTTTCATTGAAAATCCTCCTTCAATCATAAATGGTTGTTCCCTCCCGGGGTTTCCTTTTGTTTCCTGTCGAATACATCATAACAAGGGAGGGAAGGCCCAGTCAAATCAATTGTCAATCAATTACGGGTATATGGGTAAATTGTGTTTGTTTTCAACTGAGTGAAGACGTAAATTAATGCTGTTGTGAGCTTGCTGAATCAACCAACGGGAAACTTTTCTTTCTCCAATACGAATTTTTGTTTACCCGGGGTGTTTTTTGCTTATAAATCTTGTGTTTCTCTATTCCATCGGGTAAAATGGGGTTTGGATATGGGGCCGCGCCCCGTATCACTTTTACTGAAGGAGTACATATATGCTGAAAATACAACATTTGACAAAAACCTACGGGGATAAAAAAGCGGTGGATGACCTGAGCCTGGAAATCAGGCCCGGTGAGATTTACGGCTTTATCGGCCACAACGGCGCCGGAAAGACCACGACCATCAAGGCGTGCTGCGGCCTGCTGCAGTTCGACAGCGGTGAAATTACGGTAGATGGCGTTTCCGTCAAGGAAAACCCGCTCGAATGTAAAAAGAGGCTCGCCTATATACCGGATAACCCCGACCTTTACGACTTTATGCCGGCAATCAAATATTTGAATTTTGTCGCCGATATTTACGGCGTGTCGAAGGAAGACCGCGCGCAGCGTATTAAAAAGTACGCGGACATGTTTGAAATTACAGATAACCTCGCCCAGCCAATCAACTCCTTCTCCCACGGCATGAAGCAGAAGCTCGCCGTCACCTCGGCTTTGATTCACGACCCGAAGCTGATGCTGCTCGACGAGCCGTTTGTCGGGCTCGACCCGATGGCGGCACACCTGCTGAAAGAGCAGATGCGCGCTTTGTGCGACAGGGGCGGCGCAATCTTCTTCTCCACCCACGTGCTGGAGGTAGCCGAAAAGCTCTGCGACAAGATTGCGATTATCAAGGGCGGAAAGCTTATCGTTTCCGGCCCTACCGACGAGGTGCGCGGCAACACGTCCCTAGAGGAAGTATTCCTGGAACTGGAGGAGAACCATGGGTAAAACAGTCTGGTTTTTGATGAAAAACCGTTTGTACACGCTTTTCATGTCATCTTTTTTCAAAAAATCGGCAAAAACCGGCAAGCCGCAGGGCGCGGGGAAAATGGTATCGTTCATTGCTCTGGGTATATTTCTTGTAGCCTGCTTTATGTTTGCGATGGGTTCAATGTTCCTGCTTGTCGCGCACGGTCTAGTCAAGAACAATATGTCCTGGATGTATTTCTCTTTGACCGCCATCGCGGCTGTCGCGTTTTCGCTGTTCGGCAGCGTGTTCGCGGCGCAGTCGTATGTTTTTGACGCAAAGGACAACGAGCTGCTTTTGAGCATGCCCATTAAGCCCGGCGCCATCCTTTTGAGCCGTATTTTGATGCTGCTGGTGCTGTCCTATATTTACGGGCTTATCGTTTTTATTCCGGCGGGGGTTGTTTTCGCCTTGTTTGCGCCGTTTACCCCGCTGATGCTTTTGTATTTTATATTGGGCGCTCTTTTGCTGCCGCTACTGTCGGTCGCGCTCACGTGCGTGCTCGGCTGGCTGATTGCGCTGGTTTCTTCCAAAATGCGCCGGAAAAATATTCTCACGACCGTTTTCATGTTTGTGTTTATCTTTGCGTATATCCTCTTTTTCTCAAACATTATGGGTTATTTGAATCTTTTGATTACAAACAAAGACGCGGTCGCGCATGCAATTCAAAGCTATATGGCGCCTTTTTATAATTTCGGCATGGCGGTGGGCTCCGGCAGCATCTTGGATTTTCTCTTGCTTGCGCTGTGGTGCCTGGCGCCTGTGGCAGTGGTTTACCTTGTTCTGTCAAGAAGCTTTATCCGCATTATTACAACGAAAAAGGGCCATGCAAAGGTCAGGTATAAAGAAAAGCCGGTCGACAGAAAAAGCCCGCGCCACGCGCTGCTCAGGAAAGAGCTGGGGTATTTTTTAAGCCTCCCCTCTTATATTTTCAACTGCGGGTTCGGTACGGTGTTTTGTGCGATTATGGGTATATCCCTGGCTTTTATCGCGCCTGACATCATCGCCATGCTCGACCAGGAGCTGCCGGGCCTTTCGTCTATGGCGCCGCTTGCCGTTACGGCGGCGATTTGCCTGCTTTCCTCGTTCAACGACGTTTCAGCGCCCTCTATCTCTCTGGAGGGAAAGACGCTTTGGATTATGAAGTCGATGCCGCTTCGGGCAAGCGACGTATTCTTTGCAAAAGCCATGTCGAACCTGGCCGTAAGCGTGCCCGGTATTCTCATCGCGGCGGTAATCAGCTGGTTCGTCCTGCCGGTGAGTATCGTCGACTGCGTGCTGATGCTCGTGCTTCCCGTGCTCGTCTGCACGTTTACCGGGATGCTCGGCCTCGGCGTCAATTTGCTTTGCCCCCGCTTCGATTGGGTAAACGAAACGTCGGTCATCAAGCAGAGCATGGCGGTTTTTATTTCCGTAATGGTCAGCATGGTGCTGACGGCGCTCCCGTTCGGCATTACAGTGCCGCTTGCGGGCTTCAGCCCGATTCCCGGCTGGGCGCTGATGCTTCTGTGTGTTTTCTACTTCGGCATTCTCAACGCGTTATGCTTTGCGTTCCTGCGCACAAAGGGTAAACGTATTTATGAGGAGTTCAGCGTTTAACGGTTACAAAGGAAATTCAGGTCAGCGGCTCCGCCCGGCAGTGGCGGGGCCGCTCTTTCTGTATGGGGCAGGCTCGCTGTTTTTAAATTGCCCGCCTTGTTTTTTTTACGCCGCCATAGTATAATTTATTTTATCTAAGCTTTTCCAGGCAGGCTCAATATGAAAGAGCCTGTAAACAGAACGGGTCGGCGGTTCCCGCCGGAGGAGGTTTCTATGCATTTCAGGTTAAAACGCGCGGTATCCTGCGCAGTAATTTTTCTGCTTTTGGTATCCGCTTTCCATATTACCGCTTCGGCGGCGGACAAGTCCTACCAGATTGAGGAGCTTGGCATGAGCATAACCCTGCCGGATAATATCTCGGTTATCACGCGGCAGACGAAGGAAACCGATACGGCCTATGCAGCGCTCGGCTATACCTATGAGCAGGCGCAGAAGGTCATGAAGGAATCCGATATTTACCTCAAGGGCGTTCCGAAGGACGCGTCCTACGAGGTGGAAGTATATATGGTGAAAAACGAGCATAGCAGCAGCGTATACAACTTAAAGCTGCTCAGCGAAAAACAGCTCGCCGCAGTCAAAGAGGAGCTGGAGGCAGACGAAAACTGTACCGGCTGCACGTTGACGCAGACGTCTGATATGGTTGTTTTCAATATGGAAACAAAGTATGAAATCCCCGCGCAGGACGGAGCAAAGCCGGTTACCGTTTACAGTGTTATGAGCTATACGGTGATCAACGGAATGCAGGTGAGCTTTTCCCTCAGGAGCCTGGGCAGCCCGGTAACCGTAGCGCAGCACGGCATATTCAGCGCGGCGGCCTCCAGCATAACATTCGATGAAATACTTACTAAGCCCCTTCAGGTCGATATGCTGGGCATCATCCTGACGTCGGTCATCGCGATTCTGGTCATCGTCGCGCTTGCCGCAGTTATCCTCCTCCTGCGCGGCAGCAAGAAAAGAAGGAATGGCCTGCTCGATGCGGAGAGAAGGCTTTCCAACCAGCACGGCCCGTCGCCGCTGCGCGGATTTTACGACGAGCTGGAGCAGGACGGCCTGCTCGAGGCGCCCGGCGGCAAGGAAAAGAAGCTCGTGCAAAACGAAGGGGATTCTGCGCGGCAGCCTATCCGCGTGACGGTCGAGGTCCCCGTTACAACAGGGGCGGACGACAATATCCGCGCGGTCGATGAAACGAAGGATAAGAAGAAGGCTTTACGCGAGGACGAAGCGGACAGCGTAGAGCTTACCAGAAGCAATAACGAGGATTACGACGAAGCGGCCGTTGAGGACAATATTGTCCGCTCCAGCAAGCTGCGGATTTTTGTCGGCGGCGCCGGTTCCAAAATAAAGAACTCAGTATCCTCTATCGGCGATATCCTCAAGAGCAGGCAGGAAATAGGGGAAGAGGAAGTACCGCAGGAGCAGAGGCTCGACGACTACGACCCGCTTTCCGACGTTACCTACGAGGGCGTTTCTGCCGGCCATGAAAAGCAGCCGCTGCCCGACGGGTTTGAAAAGGAAATATTGCAGGCGCGCCCGGAGCCCGTTCAAAATGTACAGAAACAGAAAGAGACTGATATGGAAGACTCCGGGAATACTGAAGAAGAGAAAGATTTGTCTCAGAGTGAAGCAAAACCGCCGAAAAGGGAAGGGCGCGCGGCTAATTCCAACGCGCGAGAAAGCTTCCGCCAGGTGGCGGGCAGCGATAAAGCGCTCGGCGCGTTTGAAAGCGACAGCTATTGGGATAAATACCGTTAAAAGCGCGGAAGGGGAAAAGCAATGCAAACCTGCTTAATAAAAAACGCCCGTGTAATCGACCCGTCGCAGGGGCTTGACCGGACAGCCGACATTCTGGTTGAAGCTGGAATAATTAAAAAAATCGGGGAAATCGATGCGGAAGCGGGGCGCGTGATTGACGCGTCCGGGCTGATTGCCGCGCCGGGTCTTGTCGATATGCACGTTCATCTGCGCGACCCGGGCCAAACAGAGAAGGAAGACATCCTCTCAGGCTGCTGCGCGGCGGCGGCGGGCGGCGTGACGAGCCTGCTTGCGATGCCGAATACCAGCCCCACTGTGGACAGCGGGGAGACGGTGCGCTATATCCTGAATAAAGCAAAGGAAGCGAAAGCGCGCGTCTATGTGGCGGCGAGTATTACAAAGGGCCTGAAAAGCGAGGAGCTGTGTGATTTACAAGAGCTTCACGACGCGGGCGCAATTGCCCTGACAGACGACGGTAGGCCGGTCGTCAACACAAAATTTATGGCGCGGGCGATGGCCCTGGCGCCGGCGCTTTCTATGAAGGTCGTCGCCCACTGCGAGGATTTATACCTTGCGGACGGCGGCATTATCAACGAGGGCAGGGTATCGCAAAAGCTCGGTGTAAAGGGAATTCCCGCCGCCGCTGAGGACGCGGGCACCGCGCGGGAGATTGCGCTTGCAGCGGCTTACGGCGTACCCGTCCATATCTGCCATGTCAGCACGGCAACGTCCGTCGCCCTCATCCGGGACGCGAAACGCCGGGGCGTCATGGTAACGGCGGAAACCGCGCCCCACTATTTTTCGTTTACACAGGATGCGCTTCTTCAAAGAGACGCCGATTACCGTATGAACCCGCCGCTTCGGACGGAGCGCGACAGGGAAGCGGTCATAGAGGGGCTGCTCGACGGTACGCTCGACGCGATTGCGACCGACCACGCGCCGCATACGCCGCAGGACAAGGCAGACTTTGAAAAGGCGCCAAACGGCTCGATTGGCATGGAAACATCTTTAAGCGCGGCGCTTACGTTTCTGGTGCATACGGGGAGGATGACGCTAAGTGAGGTAATAGAAAAGATGTCCTGCGCGCCCGCGCGAATCCTGGGTATCGACGCGGGAACGCTGAAGGCCGGGGCGCCCGCCGACATCGTATTGTTCGACCTCAACGAGCGCTATACGGCAGACCCCGAAAAGCTCCACGGGAAGTCCAAGAACACCCCGTTCAAAGGGATGGAGCTCAAGGGCAAGGTGAAAACAACCATATGCGGCGGCAGCGTCGTATATGAGGACAAATAAAACAGGTAAAAACAAGAAAACGGAGGAACAACCCATGTCTCTTGACAGGCTGATTGAAGCAATTGCAGAAAAACAAAACCCCACGGTGGCGGGGCTCGACCCAAAGCTCGACTATATCCCCGCGTATCTTAAGGAAGAAGCGTACGGGGAGTTCGGAAAAACGCTCGAAGGCGCGGCGCACGCCATTTGGCTTTACAACAAAGGGCTCATCGACGCGCTCTGCGGCGTCGTCCCCGCGGTAAAGCCGCAGGCGGCGTACTATGAGATGTACGGCTGGCAGGGCATGCAAACGCTTGCAAAGACGATTGCATATGCGCAGGAAAAGGGAATGTTCGTTATAACGGACGGCAAGCGCAACGACATTGGCAGCACGATGGAGGCATACGCCGCGGCGCATCTCGGACAGACGGAAATCGAGGGGGACACTGTGCGAGCGTTTGGCTCTGACGCCCTGACCGTCAACGGCTATCTCGGCTCGGACGGCATTACGCCGCTTCTCGATATTTGCGGCAAGTTCGACACAGGCATGTTCGTACTTGTCAAAACCTCGAACCCAAGCTCCGGGGAACTGCAGAACCTTGTGCTGGAGGGCGGCGAAAGCATTTACCTCCACATGGGCAAAATGTGTGAAAAATGGGGAGAAAGCCTGCCCGGGAAATACGGGTACAGCGGCGTGGGCGCCGTTGTAGGCGCCACCTACCCGCAGCAGCTCACAGAGCTGCGCGCAGAGCTTCCCCATACGTTCTTCCTTGTGCCGGGCTACGGCGCGCAGGGCGGCACGGCGGACGATATTGCGGGCGCGTTCGATAATAGGGGCTTAGGCGCGGTCGTCAACTCGTCGCGGGGCATCATGTGCGCATGGAAAAAAGAAAACTGCGCGCCTGAGGAATACGCGCAGGCGGCGCTGCGGGAAGCGGAAAAAATGAAAAAGCTGCTCGCCGATGTAACGGGAAAAATTACATTATAATCCTGATTAATCCCCAAACGGTTATTTCCGTTTGGGGATTTTTTGCCGCATAAAGCAATAAAGCCCGGCATATACATAAATTGGGGCATTCTCCTGAAAACGGCGGACGGCAATGAAGTTAGGCATACCTTACCAGCTTTTTGAACATATTTATTTGTTGAATTTTTAAGAGGAGGCATTTTTCTGTTACAATAGGTTCATAACGAATACAGAAAGAAGGAAGGTGGATGGTATCAGTAAACGATTTAAGGAAAAGGTAATGGAATCCCTGACCTCGGTGCTTCCCATTACGTTGATTGTTTTGCTTTTGAGCGTTACCCTGACGCCAATGCCGACGGGAACGCTGCTGATGTTTCTCGTTGGAGCGGTGCTGCTGATTTTAGGCATGGGTTTTTTCTCCCTTGGAGCAGATATGGCTATGATGCCGATGGGCGAGGCACTGAGCGCGTCCCTAACGAAAACGCGCCGTATCTCGCTTGTAGTACCGGTGTTCTTTGTACTGGGCGTCATGGTAACGGTAGCGGAACCCGATTTGCAGGTGCTTGCAAACCAGGTGCCTGCTATCCCGAACCCTGTGCTGATTTGGACGGTCGCGGCAGGCGTGGGCTTGTTCCTCGTAATGGCTGTGCTGCGCACATTGTTTAAAATCAGGCTTTCCGTTTTACTTTTGATTTTTTACCTGATTGTATTCTGCGTCGCGGCGTTTACCCCGCCGGATTTCTTGGCGGTCGCGTTCGATTCCGGAGGCGTTACGACCGGGCCGATTACGGTACCGTTTATTATGGCGCTCGGCATCGGTATGGCGTCCGTGCGCGCCGATCGTTCCTCGCAGGAGGACAGCTTCGGCATGGTCGCGCTTGCAAGTATCGGTCCGGTGCTCGCGGTGCTGCTGCTCGGTATCGGGTATCATCCGCAGTCCGCCGAATATACACGCACACAGGTGCTGGACGTCGAAACCAGCAAACAGGTTGCGGCCGCTTTTTTAGACGGCTTTCCGCATTATATCAGCGAGGTGCTCTTTGCCGTCGTCCCAATCGCGGCTGTTTTTCTGCTGTTTCAGGTTATTTCGCGCGCATTCGGCCGCCGGCAGTTGATTAAGGTGGGCGTCGGCTTCGGCTATACGCTTATTGGGCTGATTCTGTTTTTAACCGGCGTCAACGTCGGATTTATGCCGGTGGGCCATCTCATCGGCGGAGCGGTGGCGGGCTCGTCCTATCCCTGGGCGCTGCTGATTATCGGCGCGGTGATGGGCTGGTTTATCGTCGCGGCCGAACCCGCCGTGCATGTGCTCACACGCCAGGTCGAGGAAATTACGAGCGGCGCTATCAGCGGCAAAGCGATGCGGCGGAGCCTTTCCATTGGTGTTTCTATTTCGATAGCGCTCTCCATGACGCGCATTCTATGGGGGATTTCCCTGTTTTGGTTTATCATTCCAGGATATGCGCTCGCGCTGCTTCTTTCGTTTATCGTTCCGCGTATCTTCACGGGCATCGCGTTCGACTCAGGCGGTGTTGCGAGCGGCCCGATGACGGCGACCTTCCTGCTCCCGTTCGGGATGGGCGCGTGCGAGGCGCTCGGCGGCAATATTTTGACTGACGCGTTTGGAATCGTTGCGCTGGTCGCGATGACGCCGCTCGTCACAATCCAGCTGCTGGGGTTTTATTACAAGCTGAAAACACGGGAGGAACCGCGGGCCGCTGCTGGGCTGCTGCCGCAGACGGTATATGACGACATTATTGAATACGACAGGGAGGCGGTATAATGGAACAAAAGGAACGGGTTTCCGCAGTCAAGCTGCTTATAACGATAGTAGACAGGGGGAAGGGCAAAAGGGCTGCCTCTGTCTTTGGAAAATTCGGCCTTCATTTTCATATGGTTTCCTTCGGAAGGGGAACCGCTTCGAGCGAAACGCTCGATTATCTCGGGCTTGGCGAAACGGATAAATCGCTCGTTATGAGCCTTTCGCCGGAAGAAAAAGTGCCGGACGTACGCGCCGCCCTCGTCGAGGATATGAAGCTTTACAGCCCGGGCAAGGGGATTTTATTTGGAATTCCCGTATCGAGCATCAGCGGACGCATCGCGCGCCAAATCTCGGCGCCGGATTATCAATCGAAAAAGGAAGTGACACAGATGGAAATGACGCAGTACAGCCTGGTGCTTGCTATGGTGAACCAGGGGCACGATGAAGAGGTAATGGACGCGGCGCGCAGCGCCGGAGCTGCGGGCGGGACGCTTTTACACTGCCGGCGTGTCGGCGGGGAAGAGTCGACTGAATTTTTCGGTATTTCCATCAGTCAGGAGCGCGCGCTTGTCGCTATTTTAATTAAGAGCGAAATACGCGCGGATGTGATGCGCGCGATTTTAGACAAAGCGGGCCTTGGAACGCCGGCGCAGGGCATTGTGCTTTCTTTGCCGGTCGACAGCATAGACGGGCTGCACCTGAAATAATTTATATAAACGAAAGGGACGTCCGGCATATGCCGGACGTCCCTGTTTCTATACCGCATCTAGCAAAATAAAATTAAAATACACTAAGGCGCAACAATTGTTTGTACCTCGTAGCGCGCGCTGATAAACGCCCAATTCTGCGCAAACGGCCGCATAATGTTCCAGTAACCGCCGCCAATCAGGCTATATTCATCCATCAGCCTGAACTTTGCCTGCATACTGCGCACATCCTCGAACCAGACGACATGTGAAAGCCCGTTTACGTCCCGGTATTCAAAAAACGGCGACTGCGCCGTCTGGTCAAATTGAATTTCCGCTCGGTTGCGCGCGGCTATTTCAACCGCGTAGTCGTTGCCGATGGTCGTCGCGCGGGTAACGCCCTGTACAAACGGCAGAATCCAGTCGTATCCGTAATTCGGCAGTCCCATCATGATTTTCTGCCGCGGAATGACGGTTACGGCGTAGTCGATTACCTCGCGTACCTTATTGAGCGGAGCAACCGCCATAGGCGGTCCATAGGTATAGCCCCACTCGTAGGTCATAAGCAGGACAAAATCGGAAATTTCCCCAATTGCCTGATAATCATGCGACTCGTAAAGCAGGCCCGGCTGGTCGCCGGACGTTTTGGGCGCCAAATCGGTATTGACAAAATAGCCCTGCGCATGCAGGCGGTTCGTCACATTCTGCAGAAAACGTGTGAATGCGTCTCTGTCATTGGGATTGATATATTCAAAATCGATGTCGAGGCCCAAATACCCCTTTTGCCGCATGACCTCAAGCACGTTGCCGATAACAATATCCTGAAGCGCGGTATCCTGAAATAGCCTGCTTGCGCGCTCGCTGCTGAAGGTTCCGCTTTCTGTAATAGAGGAAAGCAGCATGATGGGAGCCGTTTGATAGCGGTAGGCAAGGTTTATCATTTCCTGGTCGTCGGCGGGCGGAATCAGTTCCCCGGTTACCGTAAAGCCGTAGCCAAAAATCGTAAGGCTCGTAAGATACGGCAGCGTACGCTCCAGAAGCGCCATTTGTATGTATGGATAAGCATACCCGTTGAGGCGCACCTGGCGGATTTTTGGCCCTTGGTAGCGGATGACTACCGTTTGCCCGGCGTTCAAATAGGGCGCGCCGATAAGCCCCGGATTGTTTTGCAGCAGAACCCGCTCGGTTGTACCGAAATAGCCTGCAATCGCGCCCAGCGTATCGCCTGGAACCGCCGTGTATACCAACTCCGGAATCAGGATAATGAGCGCCTGGCCCACTACAAGATTGTTCGGGTCGGCAATATGGTTGCTTTCTATAATTGCCTGTACGGAAACCCCATATCTCGCCGCAATGCCCAGCATGGTGTCCCCAGGCTGTACTACATGAATTTCCAATTTGCCGCACCGCCCTTCATAAGAATCTTTTCCTATTTTATGTAAAGAAGGAGCGTTTTGTGTTATTGTGGAAACAAAAAAAGAACCGCCGCGGCGGTTCTTTTTAAATCATATCTTACAAATAGCTGTTTACAGTTCTTCCTGGGAGGAGGGCGCTGAAGAAAATTCCCTGGAATAAAGCTCTGTCCCGTCAGCGTCCATGTATTTGACTACCAGAACAGGATTATCGACCTCCACAACATTTTTGAGTGATTCCGCAATCAGTTCAAATGACGGCGCCATCTGGTCGGCAATCCCATCCATTGCATCCGCCATACCGGAGGTATTCATCCCTTCGGGATACGTATACGTATAAATCAGCTTGTTGCCCTCACCGGTCATGGTAAAGGTCATCCCGCTGTCCTTGTACAAATCCGCCATGGTTTCCATTTGCTTTTGTACCTCGGGAGCTTCAGCATATTCCTTCATGGTTGCATACTTTGTGCCGACCGGCGTGGTTTGGCTCGAAGCGGCAGAGCTGCTGTCAGCGGGCTCAGTCTGGCTTGAAACGGTACTGCTGGGGGAAGAGGCGTCTTTCGGTGAATCCGCACAGGAAGCCATGCCCAGCGCAGCGGAAACAGCCAGCGCCGCTACGATTATGCCCTTTGTAATCTTTTTCAATTTGTCATACCCCTTTTCTTTTCTATTATGTGGTATTCCACTACAATATTATATCTGGAAAAAATCAAATGGTCAATGTTTGTTTTATTCACCAAGTAAGGAAACAAATAAAAAGGCGAAAGATAAAAAGCACCTTTCGCCCTTTAAAAAAACAAAATCCGCAGTCCTTAAACAATATATCCAGGTCAAAAAATTTTATGCAGGACTGTTATTCGCCGCCTGTACGGTTTACCGGCAGATAATTTTTAATGACCTTATCCTTTATCATAAAAATGGTTCCGGCAATGAACAGTATGCCCGTGATAATTAGAATAATTTCTATTTTTACGTAGTCCGCCAATGGGCCGAATATGACCATGGCCAGCGGCATAATTGCCCCGGTGACGACAGAGATAAGGGAAAAGACCCTGCCCTGCTTATCCGCGTCCACTGTCTCTTGAAATAAGGTGATAAACGGCGTGTTGAACATAGGCATTGTTACGCCGCACAGCCCCATCCATATCAGATAAACGATAAACGGGAACGGCAGCCCCAGCAAAACGGCTAAACCGCCGCAAATCAGGCATCCCAGGCCGATGGTATGGATTTTATTACGAAAACCGCCCCAGGCCGATATTATGACGCCGCCCAGAATACTGCCGACGAAGAACACCATTTCGTTGAGCGTAAGGTACCATGGGTCCGCGCCGAAGGAGCGTGTTACCATCAACGGGGTCAGGATGGCAAGCGGTGCAATCAAAACGTTTGCAAGCACCAGATAAACCATCAGGCGCGATACCAGCTTATGGTTCCTGGTATAGGAAACTCCCTCCTTGATAGAGGCGAAATAGTCGACCTTTTCTTTCACCTTTTTTTGATAATTCACCCTGACAAAAGAAAAAATGAAAATTCCGATAGCCGCGGTGACGACGTCGATAAAAAAGATATATCCCAAATCCACATTCGCAAGCAATGCGCCGCTTGCCGCGGGGGATAAAATAAGCATAATTGACTGGATGGTTGAATTGACGCCGTTTACCCGCATCAGCCTTTCCTCTGGGACAATTTCGGGTATAAACGCAGTGGTCGTCGGCGTCTGGATTCCGCTTCCGAAGGAACGGATAACCAGGACGAGGAACAGCAGCCACATGGAATCGATACCTGTCAAAAATAAAACGGCAATCACCAGGGTAGAACAGGCTATCGCGGCATCCGCCAGTATTATGAGCATTTTTTTGTTGTATTTATCAGCCCATACGCCCGCAAATAATGAAATTAAAACTTGTGGGATAAACCCGCATAATGTAGCGACGGTCGTCATGACGCCTGATTTTGTCTCCAGGGTAATATACCAGATAATGGCGTATTGCACCAGCGACGAGCCAAACAATGAAATCGCCTGGCTTGATAAAAACAGGCCTGTCTTTTGTTTCCAGCTCTTTTCCATAAAGACCCCTTCCGTTTTATTGTTATTGTTACATAGAAGCGTGTAAATATCTAATATCATACCATTCCTTTTTTGAATACTCAATGACATTTTAAGTTTTCTTCATAGAACCCTAATTGTTTTTTCCTTATTGACTGGCTTGACCGCAAGTGATATGCTTTCGTATAGGTAAAACTGCCATTTTGGCTTTGATACCAAATAAAATGACAGGAATGAGTGTTCATATGAAACGAAGGCTTTTGAGGGCAATTGCCTTAATTCTTTGCTGCATCACGGCGGCTCTGGTTTTTCAGGGATGCAGCAGTGAAGGCACGGACAAAAAAGAACAAACTCCTTCCATAGGCAGCGCACAGCAGAGTGGCCCCACCGGACCGATAATGGGCTACCACCCAGTTGAAATACCAGATGAGGTAAAGGAAGTAATGAAGCAAAAGTACCCGCAGGCTACTATTATAGAGTTTGAAAAAGACGAAAAGAACGGCAGCATGGAGATAGACATTTTAGACGGGAGCATTCCAAAGGTGGCGGTTCTTTCCCCATCGTATAAATGGGTCTATACAGTATGGGATATAAATTACAACAATCTTCCGCAAGCAGTAAAAAACTCTGTAAAGCAGGCGTGCAGCAATACGGATTACATTGATGATGAAGCGGATATATACGAAACACCGGACGGGATGCGGTATCGGATTGAAATTGAGAGAGAAGACAAGGTATACAAGCTATGGTTTGATGAATCAGGAAAGGAAGTCCCGGCTATAACAGAAGATTGAATTTTTCTATGTTGCACGCGCTGGTAAAAATCCTTGGAAGTGGTTTTAAGGACGTTTACCATGCTCCGCGCTGCATAAATACAAAAACCAGCAGTTGTGCTCTGGCTTTCAAAGCGCAAAGCATAACTGCCGGTTTTTGTAAAAGGCAGCCCCTAAAAATAATACCCTCTTTTTTCAAACCTAAAAAACCACCGCTTAACAGCGATGGTTTCCTTTTGGCAGGGGTGGATACTCAAGATGTCTGCCGAAACGCGGGCGCATAGCTACAGAAAAGAAAAAACCTGCGGAGCGCGAAATGCTCACCGCAGGTGTGGTGGGAGAAGGTGGATTCGCGAGCCGCGGCCTAAAAACAGTTCACAGGACTGTTTTTGCCGCAATCGGTACGGCCTGTTCTCATCTCACCTTCTCAAAGCCACAAAACAAAACCACCGCTTAACAGCGATGGTTTCTTTTTGTCTTTGGTGACCGAAATTACTGGCACCCAGTAACCATGCGGTTTCCGGTGTGTTTCAAAAAATTTTTTTGAAAATCTGATACCCTTTTTCGAACCACCGAAGCGTTTTTCTTGATGTTGATTATTATAATAGAATAAAGGAGTTTTTTCAACCCCATGGAATGTTTGCAAACACAAAAAAGCCGACCATTATTCCATCAATAATGATGAAGTAATGATCGGCTTTTTTCTGTCGACAATTATTTTGTCGGAATATCACCAACTTTTGAAAATCCTCCTATGAACCGGACTTCTATCTTGTCTTTTGAAAGGATAGTTACTTGTTCTACAATTCTTCTGATAAACGTGTCATCAAATTCTGTTAACTCAACGATATCGATGTCAATTGCCTTTAGAATATCATCAAGTTGCTTTTGACGCTTTGCATCGGTTGTTGCATCTTCTTCGGCTTGTTTTAGCTGCTCTGTCAACCGAGCCTTTTCCTCAGTCATCTCCTTGAACTTTTTTTCAAATAGTTCTATTTGGGAACTTTGGGCTGCCAAAGTTAAAAGATTCGCCATTCCGTGATCAATGTCTTGCATTCTTTGACGGATCACTTCTGGATTATTTTTGGCATCTTCAAATAAAATGATTTTTTTCTGTGCTTCACGAACTGCTTCTGCTATTTCTTCTTTATTATGAAATACGGACTGAATGCAGTTCAGAATTGCTTGGTGTAAAATGGGTTCCTTTAAACTTGGGGAATGTTTGCAATACTTGGTGCCAAATTCAAGTCGGTTCACGCATCGCCATACATCTTCCTTCGTTCTGTCCCGTTTGATCCACATGGTTCTACGATACATAGCACCACATTCCCCACAAACGGTTCTTTCCGATAGTGCATATTTGCTGGTATATTTTCCTCGACCAGACTTTGTCCTCCGGCAAGAAACCTTTCTTTTGCTACTGCGCCTTGCAATCTCTAACTGGACTTCCTGAAAAATATCTCTTGGGATAATAGCTGGGTGATTGTCAGTAATGTAATACTGTTTGACCTCACCTCTATTTTTCTTCACCTTCTTTTCGAGGAAATCTGCAGTATAGGTTTTTTGCAGCAGCACATCTCCAGCGTATTTTTCATTTTGCAGCATATTTCGAATGGTAGTTTTTGACCATGTTGGCTTTCCTGTTGGCGATGGGATGTGGTCAGCTTCCAGAGATTTTGCAATTTGTTCCGGGGTATCTCCACTGAGAAATGCGAAAAAAATCCGTGAAACAATGGTAGCTTGTTCAGGATCAATTTCAGGCTCTCCATTTTCTCCCGGTCGATAGCCTAAAAAGTTTTTGTACCTGAAGGCAAAATGGCCTTCCTTATACTGCCTGCGTTTTCCCATGGTAACATTTTGACTGATGGACTCGCTTTCTGCTTGAGCGAAGGCGCTAAACCATGTCAAATAAATTTCGCTGCTGACATCACTTGTATTGAGTCCTTCTTTTTCAAATTCTATGGTTACATTCAAGCTTTTCAGCAGCCGTATGTATTTGATAGAATCCAACGTGTTTCGAGAAAACCGGCTAAGTGATTTAGTGAAAATCAAGTCAATTTTATGTCTTTGGCAATGCTCGATCATTTTCATAAACTCTGGACGAATGGTATCCTTAGTGCCGCTGATTCCACGATCCGCAAAAATTCCGGCAAATTCCCATTCCGGATTGCTCTGAATAAGATCTGTGTAATAGGCAACCTGATTTTCAAAGCTACTCTCTTGTTCTTCCTGCTCTGTACTAACTCGGCAGTAGGCGGCTACTCGTAGCTTTTTCCTTTTGGCCTGTCCTTGAATAAAGGGATTTTCGGGAATTTCCCTAATCACTTTAGTCTTTTTCTGTGGCATTATGGTTTCTCCTTTCCTTACTTAAATAATCGCCCCATTTTTGAGTTGTATTGTAACAGCACCTGCTGGTGTTATCAAAATTTTACAAATAAATTTCCGTAGTATTTGAGATTGAAAGTGTTCCATCGGCTGCAGTTTTTTCAGATCTGCTATCAAACATTCCGTTTCTTCTGAATCACCATTGGCATGACAGGCTTTGTATTTTTCCTGTGCGCATTGTTTGATGATTTCCAATAATCTTTTTGAATTGGACTTGGGATTACCAAGTTCTCGATAAATCTCGTTTTCTAACCTAACGGCTTGAACTGACAGGCAATTGGCATTCTTTTTAAAATTCATAACTTTCTGTGGATCTTCAATTGCCCTATTGATTGCGGATAAAACACTTGACATCAACTCTATGTCGGGCAAATACCTTGTTTCCGTATTGCAGGAAGGGCATTTCCAGATGATATATACATTATCTCGATGATTGATTCGAACAAGCTTCTGTCCGCAGGTCTGGCAGCAGATAAGATCTCGTATTCCTCGCAAGGCTGGATTCAGACTTCCACCATAAATTTGAGCTCTGTCTTTTCTTAGTCTTTGAACCTGTAGAAATAAGTCAGAGGGTAATATTGCAGGAAATTCTTCTGAAATATATTTTTCGCAGTCTAATATTCTGGCGATCATCGCCTTATTCCAAACCGCATTTTCTCGGTACTTTAAACCAGATTGCTGCATTTGCTTGGCAAGCGTCTGCAGCGATGCGCCGTTTCGATAATTTTCAAAAATTGACTGCACAGCAGAAGATTCCAGTATGTCCGGTATAATATTTCCTTCATTCATCTGATATCCAAAAGGCAAGTATCTTTTTTTCTTCATGATTAACCTCCGCTTATCCTTTCTTCTTCCAACTCCAATCCATTGACAAGTTGAAATCTCAATGTTTCATGTGTCACTGTAATACGGCTCACTATATTTCGGAACACTGATGAGCTAAAAACCGGCATCGGGGAGTCTAATATCGTTAAAATCAGGCGGGTGTTATCAATAAAATCCGCATACTCGTTTAAATCACGATATTGTTTAAGTTCGGCTTTTAAATTGGATATCTTTTGGCTCAATTCATTGGATTGTGCTATAAAAAAAGCAGAATCAATGCACTCTTTTGCCCGCAAGCGGTGTAGAGTGTGATTCTGCTCTAATAATCCAGCAATCTGTCTATTTAATTCCATGGCATCAGGATGGGCCATAAAATCCTTATCTTTTAGTTCTTCAAGCTGGCGGAGATAGCTTCCAAGGATTTCTTGACGATTTTCAGCCAGCTTTTTATATAAAGTAAGGAAGCACTGCTGTATTTCAGTTTCATTTAGGCTCTCCATGCTGCACAGATGTTTCCCTTTAAAATGCTTGCGACAGGTCCACAAAACACGTTGGTTTTTCGCAATTCGTCTACAGAAATTTGTCCCGCACTCA
>UQHH01000001.1 GCA_900540865.1 uncultured Oscillospiraceae bacterium | reverse complement strand
GATTTGTATAAGAGACAGTGTTATAATTATGTACCTGTTATAGACGGCGGATACCGCTTTTACCGGCGGGCTTCCGCTTTATTTATCATACACACGAACGCTTGGGTTATTTTATATGATATTGTTTAGAAAGGAAGATTTGTTTTGAAAATCAGAATCGCAATTGCGGGGTATGGCAACCTGGGCCGCGGCGTAGAAAGCGCAGCCGCTCAAAGCGGCGATATGGAGCTTATCGCGCTGTTTACCAGAAGAGACCCCAAAAGTATAAGGACCGAAACCGGCGTGCCCGTTTATTCCATGGAGGAAGCCCTGAAGCTGCGGGATAAAATCGACGTAGTGGTGCTTTGCGGAGGCAGCGCGAACGACCTGCCGCAGCAGACGCCGGAGCTTGCGCAATTTTTTAATGTGGTCGACAGCTTCGATACCCACGCAAAAATCCCGGAGCATTTCAGCAAGGTGGATGAAGCGAGCCGCAAGAGCAGAAAAATCAGTATTATCTCCGTCGGCTGGGACCCGGGACTGTTTTCACTCAACCGTATGTTTGGACAGGCTATCCTCCCGGACGGACAGGATTATACGTTTTGGGGCAAGGGTGTAAGCCAGGGCCATTCGGACGCCATCCGCCGTATCCCGGGCGTCAGGGACGCGCGGCAATATACCATTCCGGTGGAAGATGCGCAGAACAGTGTGCGCCGCGGTGAAAACCCTGCGCTCACCACCCGCCAGAAGCATACGCGCGAATGCTTTGTCGTGGCGCAGGACGGCGCGGATTTAAAGGCAATAGAAGAGGCCATCAAAACCATGCCGAATTATTTTGCGGACTACGATACGACGGTCCACTTTATCAGCGAAGAAGAATTGCAGAAGAATCATAAGGGCATTCCGCACGGCGGCGTGGTGTTCAGAAGCGGCGTAACAGGTCTTGAACATCAAAATAAGCACATTATAGAGTACCGCCTGCAGCTCGATTCCAACCCGGAATTTACCGCCAGCGTGCTCACCGCCTACGCCAGGGCGGCGTACCGCCTCAACAGGGAAGGGCAGTACGGCTGCAAGACCGTTTTAGATATCGCGCCCGCGTACCTGCATCCGGGAACGCCGGAAGAGCTGCGAGAAACATTACTGTAAATACAATAACGGGGGAACGTGCAATGAAACAGGATATGATCGTAATTTTAGACCTCGGCAGCCACGAAAATACAAAAATTGCCCGCGTCATCAGGGAGCTTGGCGTATACAGCGAAATCAAGCCGCATGATATTACCGCAGCTGAGCTTAACACCCTGCCGAACGTCAAGGGCGTTATTTTAAGCGGCGGGGAGAACAATATCGTCGACGGAGAGCCAATCGGCGTTACAGAAGATTTATATACCGCGGGATATCCGGTGCTTTCCTTGAACCATGCGGCCGCCCGTGTCGAAAATATTGCTTTTCCGCAGGATGAAGCAAAGCTCAAAGAGTTACTCAGGGAATTTGTTTTCGATACCTGCAAGGCACAGGCCAACTGGAACATGAAAAACTTTATTCAGGACCAAATAGAGCAAATCCGCCGGCAGGTCGGCGGTAAAAAAGTGCTGCTTGCGCTCTCCGGCGGCGTTGATTCCTCAGTCGTCGCAGCCCTGCTGATTCAGGCGATAGGGAGCCAGCTCACCTGCGTGCATGTCAATCACGGGCTGATGCGCAAGGGGGAATCCGAAGCCGTTATTGAGGTGTTCCAAAACCAGCTTCACGCTAACCTCGTATATGTGGACGCGGTCGAGCGTTTCCTAACAAAGCTCGAGGGCGTTTCCGACCCGGAGCAGAAGCGTAAAATCATCGGAGCGGAGTTTATCCGCGTATTCGAGGAAGAAGCGCGCAAGCTTGACGGAATCGAATTTCTCGCGCAGGGTACGATTTACCCCGATATTATCGAATCAGGTACAAAGACAGCGAAGACGATTAAATCCCACCATAATGTCGGCGGCCTGCCGGAGGACTTGCAGTTCAAGCTGGTCGAACCGCTTTACCAGCTCTTTAAGGACGAGGTACGCGCTTGCGGGCTGGAGCTTGGCCTGCCCTACGAGATGGTTTACCGCCAGCCGTTCCCTGGCCCGGGGCTCGGGGTACGCTGTCTCGGTGCGATTACGAGGGACCGTTTAGAGGCTGTGCGCGAGTCCGACGCAATTCTGCGCGACGAGTTTGCAAAGGCAGGACTCGATAAAAAGGTCTGGCAGTATTTTACCGTTGTGCCTGATTTTAAATCGGTCGGCGTAAAGAACAACGAGCGCAGCTATGACTATCCCGTCATTATCCGCGCGGTCAATACAGTAGACGCGATGACCGCCACAGTTGAACAGCCCGATTGGCCGGTATTGATGAAAATTACAGACCGCATCCTGGCGGAGGTTCCGCAGGTCAACCGCGTGTGCTATGATATGTCTCCGAAGCCGTGCGCAACCATCGAATGGGAGTAAATATGCAAAATTTGAAACGCTGCGCCTGGTGCGAGGACGGCGGAATTATGCAGGCGTATCACGACGAAGAATGGGGCGTTCCCGTGCATGACGACCGCAAGCAGTTCGAATTTATTTTGATGGAGGTCATGCAGTGCGGCCTGAACTGGCTGATGATGCTCAAGAAAAGGGAAACCTTTAAGCGATGCTTTGACGCGTTCGATTATGAAAAAATTGCCTGTTATGGCGAAGACAAAATCCAAAGCATTATGGAAACGCCGAATATGATCCGCTCCCGAAGGAAAATCGACGCGGCCATCCATAACGCGGTACGGTTTCTTGCGGTTCGTGAGGAATTCGGAACCTTTGACCGTTACCTTTGGAGCTTTACGGATAACCGAACGGTACTTTATAATGAACATGAAAAGGGAAACCTGCCTGCAAGAACAGAACTGTCTGACCAAATCAGCAAGGACCTTAAAAAACGCGGCTTTAAGTTTTTGGGCTCTATTACGGTATATGCCCATATGCAGGCCTGCGGGATTATAAACGACCACACGGAAGACTGCCATTGCTACAGAAAATTGCTTGACGGCTGCCCCGTTATCCGAATGGAAGACGGCGCATAAGTATAAATAAATCAAGACCGGGCGGATGAAAAGCGCTGTGCTACGTGCTTTTTGTCCGCTTATTTGCATCCATATTTTTGTAGTGCGGCTGTCAGGCAGGCGAAAAATATTGATACCACAGCTATTGACTTCTACATCCTGTTGAGGTATGATATATCCAACAAGTATAACAAATCATACTTTTCATACGAGGAGGAGTTAAGATGAGCGAAGGCATGCCCCAGGGCAAATATGCATGGACGGCCAAAGTGGGCGAAAAGGGGCAGATTGTAATTCCAAAGGAAGCGAGAGAGGTATTCGATATCAAGCCCGGCGACACGCTGCTGCTGCTTGGTGATATCAACCAGGGTATCGCTATCGTCAACAACAGCGCGTTCAAGCACTTTGCGGAAGCGATTTTTAATGCCCAGGCAGGTACGACAAATCCGACGGAAGAAGAGGAGAAATAATATGGCTCCGCTATTGTCTGTAAACGGACTCTGTAAGCAATATGAGAGCTTTGCGCTCAAAAACATGTCCTTTGAGGTCCGGCCCGGTTCCATTACAGGGTTTATCGGGCGCAATGGCGCGGGTAAAACGACAACGCTGAAATCTCTGCTCAATTTCGTTCATCCGGACAAGGGCGGTATCCGTTTTTTTGACCGGCCTTTTTCTGAAAACGAGATGGAAATCAAGCAGCGGATTGGCTTTGTCACCGGCGGCATCGATTATTACCCGCAGAAAAAGCTCCATACCATAGCCTCTGTAACGAAACGGTTTTACAGCGGCTGGGACGACAACGCTTTTCAAAGCTATATGGCGGCTTTTGGCCTTGACGGACAAAAGACCCCGCGTGAGCTTTCAGAGGGAATGAAGGTGAAGTTTGCCCTAGCCCTGGCGCTTTCACATAACGCGGAGCTTTTGATTCTAGACGAACCAACCAGTGGCCTGGACCCTGTTTCGCGCGACGACCTGCTCGACGTTTTTCTATCGCTTGCGGAGGAAAAACAGGTCGGGATTCTGTTCTCGACGCATATTACATCTGATTTGGAAAAGTGCGCGGACCATATCGTCTATATCAAAAACGGGATAATCATCGAGGATGGCGAAATCGAAGCAATAAAACAGAGGTTCCGCCTTGTCGCGCTTCAAAAAGAGCAGGATGCGGCAATGTTTTCTGGGAAACTGATTGGTATGAAAAGAAACCGCGACGGCTATACGGCGCTTGTAAGAACGGAGGCTTTGCCGCTTTCTGGATTGAATCCGTGTCCGGCTGACCTCGAATCTATTATGGTTCATCTGGAAAAGGAGTGAATAGCTTGAAAAATTTATTATATAAAGAGCTGCGCCTTTCGCTTCATCCCGCGTCGGTCATGTTCCTGGGCCTTTCGGCTATGATGCTGATTCCGAATTACCCGCTCTTTGTGACGTTCTTTTACACCAGCCTCGGCGTCTTTTTTATTTGTTTAACCGGGCGAGAAAACAAGGATATCGACTATACGATGGCGCTGCCTGTCCGTAAACGAAATATTGTGGGCGCGCGGATTTTGCTGGTTGTCCTGCTCGAAGCCGCGCAGCTGCTGCTTGCCGTGCCGTTCGCGGTTCTGCGCAGTGTTTTGATTTTGGAAAGCAACGCGGTCGGAATGAACGCAAACGCCGCTTTCTTTGGCTTTGCGCTCCTTATGCTCGGCCTGTTCAACTTTTTCTTTTTCACGAAATACTACAACGATACAAGCAAGGTTGGGCTGTCTTTCTTATATGGATGCATCGCGTTTACGGTATGTATGCTGATTGTCGAAACCTGCGCACACATCGTCCCCTTTGTGCAAATCGAGCTGAATCACCCGGGGGAGCAGTATCTTGTCCCAAAGCTGGTTGTGCTGCTGGCAGGCGCTGCGGCGTTTGTACTGCTGACGCTGCTTGCGTACCGGCGTTCGGCAAAAACGTTTGAAGCGCTGGATTTATAAAACAAAGTGAGAAACAAAAAACGAGCCGGAACTTTATCTTAAAAGTTCCGGCTCGTTTTTTCACTCTATCATTACGCCTCCACACAAATCAGCTTAATATTGTTTTGCATAAAAAGCTGTTCCCATTGCTCGTTTGGTTTTTTATCGGTTATAACGGTATCGATGTCCGAAAAGCTGCAAATACGGTAAAACGCGGGCCGTTCCAGCTTTGTATGGTCAACCAAAAGGATTTTCTGCTGGCAGACGTTCATCATGGTTTTGCGCACCTCGGCCTCGGCGTCGGAATAATCCATGGCGCCGTGGCTCATAGAAAGGCCCGTGCATGAGAAAAAGAGCTTTGACGCCCAAAAATCCCTGACAAAGCTTTCCGCCTGGCTGCCTACCATCGACAGGGAATGGTGGCGAAGCTTTCCGGAAATACCGTAAACCGCCACGTTTTCATATTCCGCCAAAGCGGAAATAGCGCGGATACCGTTTGTAATGACGGTCAGGTTGGATTTATCGCCGAGAAAACCGCAGATTTGCCTCGTCGTCGTCGAGGAATCGAAAAACACGGTATCCTGGTTCTTGATGAGGGAAGCGGCTGCCTGCGCAATTTTTGTTTTTGCGTTCTTTTGCTCGGCTTCCCGCACAACCAGCGGGATTTCCGCGTGGTCGCCCTCTACCAGCATCACGCCGCCGTAGGTCCTTTTCACAAGACCCTGCTGCTCAAGCTTTTCCAAATCCCGCCGGATGCTCGCCGTGCTGATATAGAAGCGCTTCGCGAGCTCGTTGATTGAAATAAACTTGTTTTTCTTCAGGATTTCCATAATTTCATTTTGCCGCTCTAAGGTAAACATGTTGCACACTCCTGTTCATTTGTGTAATTTTAATAGGCGAACAATGTCGAATTATCAATTTTATCGCACACAGTTGACATATAAAACGGGGGTAACTATAATAAAACTGTACAAAAGAGAGATGCAAAAAGAGCAATGAAAGAAATATTGCAGAAAAATGAAACCTGTTGTCTTTAGTATAGCGAGATAAAACGCGAATTTCAATAGATAACAGAGAAAACTTGCAAAATTTTGAAAGAAGTGTTACAGATGAAAGCCTGCGTACTCCATGCAGCCGGCGATCTCCGTTTTGAAGAGGTGGCAAAGCCGCAGCCAAAACAAGGCGAGGTGCTCGTACATATTATGGCAAGCGGTATCTGCGGAAGCGATATTCCCAGAGTCCTTACAAAAGGCACCTATCACTTTCCTACGATTCCTGGGCATGAGTTTGCGGGAGTCGTCGAAGAAATAGGGGAGGGAGCCGACCCGTCATGGCTTCATAAGCATGTCGCTGTGTTTCCGCTTTTACCTTGTTTTTCTTGTGCGTCTTGCCGGACCGGCAATTACGCGCAATGTGAGAGCTACAGCTATTTCGGCTCACGCTGCGACGGGGGCTTCAGCGAGTATCTCGCGGTTCCTGTTTGGAACCTCGTGGAGGTATCGAAGGAGGTTCCCTTTGAACAGGCCGCCATGTGCGAGCCGGCGGCCGTCGCTTACCACGCGATGGCAAAGGCGGCGCTGCGTCCCGGCGACAATGTCCTGGTGGTCGGCGCGGGGACAATCGGCCTGATGACGGCTATGTGGTGCCGCGCGGCAGGCGCGGGTGAGGTGATAATCGCGGACATCAGCGCCAGGCATCTGGAGCTGGCGCGAGAACTCGGCTTTTCCTGCACGGTGGACACGCAAAGGGAAGAGATTCAGGACGCGCTTTTGAAGCTGACAGGCCGCAGGTTTGTCAACGCGGCGTTTGAATGCGCGGGCGTATCCCCGGCGCTTGAAACCTGCCTGAACGCGGCGGATATATTCGGAAGGGTCGTGACGGTCGGAAATCCAGGCGGCGAAATGCGCCTTTCCCAAAACGCGTATTGGTGTATTCTCAGAAAAGAGCTGAAGCTTTACGGTACCTGGAATTCCTTGTACGGCGGCACCGACAACGACTGGACGCGCGTTATTCAAGGGATAGAGACAGGAAAAATTGCGCTCGGTCCGCTCGTTACCCACCGTTTTGCGCTCGCACAGCATAAAGAGGCGTTTGACGCGCTTGTTTCAAAAGACGAATTTACTGTAAAAGTCATGTTTATCAATCAATGAAAGGGATGGAGAGATGAAAGCTGCAGTTTTGGAAGAGCTGGGAAAGCTGGTTGTAAAGGAAGTCCCGACGCCCCTGTGCGACGACGACAGCGCTTTGGTCAGGGTCCGCGCGTGCGCGGTATGCGGTTCTGATTTGAGAATCTACCGCAGCGGCAACAACAGGGTGAATTTACCACAGATATTAGGCCATGAAATTTCCGGCGAGGTAGTCAAAACCGGAAAGAATATTGATAAAATAAAGGTCGGGGATAAAGTCGCAATCGGCGCCGACATCCCCTGCGGAAAATGCTCCTTTTGCGAGGACGGCATCGGCAATAACTGCCAGACGAATTACGCGATGGGCTACCAGTACGCCGGCGGGTTTGCCGAGTATGTGCTGCTCAACAAAATGGTAATGGAGCAGGGGCCCGTCCATGTTATCCCGCCTGACGGCAATTTCGACGAATACGCGCTGGCCGAGCCGCTCGCCTGTGTTTTAAACGCGATGGAGGAATCGCGTATAACGCTTGGCGATACCGTCGTCATCATCGGCTGCGGCCCTATCGGCTGTATGATGATACCGGTAGTAAAAAGGATGGGAGCTGCAAAGGTCATATGTGTAGAACGCGCGGCTGAACGCCAGGAAACGGCTATTAGAAACGGTGCGGATGTGATTGTCAACCCATCCGAATGCGATATTGTGGAGGCGGTCCTCAACGAAACGCAGGGCTTGGGCGCAGACGTTATCTTTACCGCGACACCTGTGCCGGAAATGCAGGAACGCGCCATCCGTATGGCAAAGAACCGGGCGCGCATCAATTTCTTCGGCGGGCTTCCGGCGGAGGCCTCCAATGTAACAATCAACACAAACCTCATTCACTATAAAGAGCTGTTTGTCCACGGCTCGCACGGCTCGCTGCCGCGGCAGCACCGTAAGGCGGTGGAGCTAATCCGCAGCGGAACCATCGACGTCAAGCCTTTTATCACGCACAGCTTTTCGCTCGACGACATTCAAAAGGCGTTTGATACGGCGGCCTCCCGCGCGTGTATGCGCGTGGTGGTGCATCCCTGAGGAGGTATATGTATATGAAGGCAAAGCTTTCTCCCTCCATGATGTGCGCGGGCCTTTTGGAAGTTCCGCAGGTGCTTGAGACGTTTGAACGCGAGGGCATCGAGTATTTGCATATGGATGTGATGGACGGGCAGTTCGTTCCGAATTTCATGCTTGGGACGGATACGGTCAGGCAGATGCGCAGCGCTTCTACTATTCCGCTCGACATCCACCTGATGGTGGAACGCCCGGAGGAAAAGCTTGCGTGGTTTGATTTAAAGCCCGGGGAGCTCGTTTCCGTCCATGCGGAGAGCACGAGGCATTTACAGCGCACGCTTGCGAAAATCAGGGAAACAGGCGCCCGGCCGATGGCTGCCATAAATCCGGCGACACCGCTTTGTATGATTGAAGAGGTGCTGTGCGATGTGGACGGCGTGCTGGTCATGACGGTCAATCCCGGCTTTGCGGGGCAAAGGCTCGTAACGCAAACGCTCGAAAAGATAACCCGCCTGCGCGGTATGCTCGACGATAAAGGGCTTACAGATGTAATGATTGAGGTCGACGGCAACGTCAGCCTTGAAAACGCGCTGAAAATGCGCAAAGCGGGCGCGGACATCTTCGTCGCCGGAACCTCGTGCCTGTTCCAAAAGGGCGATTTAACGCAGCGTATCCAGGAGTTCCGCGAACTCATTCAATAAAGCGGGTGGAAAAGATGTACATAGGACTCGATATCGGGACCTCCGGCGTAAAGGCGGTGCTGTTTTCCGAAACGGGTGAAATGATAAAGCGCGCCTGCCGGGAATATCCGGTGCGCGGGGAAGGGCAGCAGCTTGAGCTGTGCCCGCAGGAGGTCTGCGGCGCGGTGACAGAAGCGCTGCGCGGGCTTTCCGATACGGGCTGTGAAATACGCGCAATCGGTATTTCCTCTTTAGGGGAAGCGTGCGTTTTGCTCGATAAAGACGGAAACGTCCTGCGAAACTCCATCCTGCCCGGAGACAAACGCGGCGCGGAGTATCTTCCTGAAATCAAAAAGAATGAAAACGAGATTATAAAAACAACGGGGCTCCCGCTCAACGCTACCTATTCGCTCCTAAAGCTGTTATGGGTGCGCGAGCACGAACCCGAGCTATATGAAAAAACAAAGCGCGTCATGCTGTTTGGCGATTATATCGCGTATATGCTGACGGGGGAAGCATGTATTTCTTTCTCGCTTGCTTCCAGGACTTTAGCGTTCGACATCCACGAAATGAAGTTTCCTTCTTCTTTATTTGGTTGTTCTGGAATCAATCCGGCGCTGTTTTCCTCTCCGGTAAACCCGGAGAGGAAAATCGGCGGACTCCTTCCAAAAATCGCGCGGCAAACAGGCATTCCTTCGGGAACACCTGTATACGCGGGCGGGCATGACCAGCCCTGCGCGGCAATCGGCGCGGGCGCGTTTTACAAAGGGGAGGCGGCCGATTCCATAGGAACCTCGGAATGTATTACGGCTGTGCTTGGGGAAGAGAAGCTTGAACCGAAATTTATTAAGGCTACAAACTTTCCGTGCGAGCCGTTTTTGGTAAACGGCATGTTTAACACAATCGCGTTTACCCATACGGCGGGCAGGCTGCTCAAATGGTTTACAGAAAGCGTGATGCAAACCGGCAAGGTGGAGAGCTTTCACGCGCTCGACCTCCGGTGCAAGGAAAGTCCGTCGGGACTGTTGGTTCTGCCGCACTTTTCCGGCGCCGGCACACCGACGATGGACCATCTTTCGGTCGGCGCGATTGCCGGGCTGAACCTCCATACCTCAGCAATTGACATTTACCAGGCAATTATGGAAAGCGTAAGCTATGAAATGAAAACAAATCTGGACAGGCTTTCCCAAAACGGGATAAAGCTCCACCGGATTTACGCGGTCGGCGGCGGGGCAAGCTCCGACGTTTGGCTGCAATATAAAGCGAACATTTACGGCGTTCCCGTCCGCGCTACAAAATGCAAGGAGGCAAGCGCTCTGGGCGCGGCAGCCGCGGCGGCGGTCGGTGATGGATGCTACGGCAGTATGGAAGAAGTGTGTCAAAATATGGTGCACGTGAAAAAGGAATATCTGCCGGATATAAAGCTTACTTCGGCTTTTTCCGAGGAGTACGAGAAATACAAGAGACTGTATGAGCAAATCAAAGGGATTTACCGGGAGGGATGATAGCGGTGAAAAAGCTTGCAATCGGTACGTGGGCATACATCTTCGGCCCGTATGAAAGCCATC
The DNA here is from genome assembly GCA_900540865.1 of uncultured Oscillospiraceae bacterium. Classification (GTDB taxonomy): domain Bacteria; phylum Bacillota; class Clostridia; order Oscillospirales; family Acutalibacteraceae; genus Scatavimonas. The sequence continues at coordinate 144,456 of UQHH01000001.1, read as the reverse complement.
CAATCGATTTTGAAACCGTGGCGGAAACACTTTCGGAGATTGGGTTCGACGCGGTAAGCATCGCGGGATTTCGCCCGCATATTCTGGTAGACGACTATGAAACGCCGGAAAAACAAAAAGAGCTGCTGTCACTGCTCCAAAGGACAGGTCTTCGGGCGGCGGAATTTTCGCCAGACCCGTGCGGGCTCAATCCGGTGATAGACCCAAAACCCTATATACAGCGGATGAAGCGCAATATCCTGTTCCTTGAGCAGTGCGGCTTTCCAATGCTGCGGCTCGACACAGCGTGCCCGCCCATCCTGCCGGAAAACGTAAGCTACAACCAGGCGTATGCAAGGACAGTAGAAACCTTCCGTGAGCTTTCCGCCTTTGCGGGACAGCACCATGTGAAAGTCGTCTGGGAGTTTGAACCGGGCTTCCTGTTCAATAAACCAAGTGAAATTCTTTCTATATTAAAGGACGTGCCGGATAAAAACTTCTCCATTCTGTTCGATTCATGCCACGCGCACATGTGCAGCGTGGTCGGCGCAAGGCAGCTGGGCGAAAGAGAAACGCTCCAGGGCGGCGTGATTGAACTGATGCGAAAGCTTGAAGGACGCATCGGCATGGTGCATTTAATCGATTCCGACGGAACCCTGCACGATGATGATACCTCCACCCACGCCCCGTTCGGCGACGGCGTGCTCGATATGGACGCAATCTACCAAGAACTGCTGAAGCCCGAAATATACAGCGGCGAATTTATTTCAATCGACCTTTGCTTCTGGGCGGACGCCTGGAACGTAACGCGCCGCTGCTACGATTATATAAGGAAGCTGCAAAAGAAGTATGAAAGCTGACGCACAGCAACAGAAAAGAAGAAGGAGGATGCCATATGCCAAACAGAGAAATGATGGCGAACGTATTCTATGAGCCGGAACACATGGAGTACCAAAAAACGGACATACCGCAAATCTCTGAGACAGAGGTGCTCATAAAGGTAAAAGCGTGCGGCATCTGCGGCTCTGACGTTTCCTATTACTTTGGGAAAAGCCCGCTGGAAACGCCTGACGGCAAGGGTCCGCTCATTATCGGTCACGAAATAAGCGGAGAGATTGCCGAGGTGGGCTCCTATGTCGCGCAAAAGGGCTTTTTCAAGCCCGGCGACCGTGTAACGCTCAATCCGCCGCAGCCATGCAATACCTGCGCGATGTGCCGCAAAACAAAGGTGAACCTTTGCGAGAACACCTCGACCATCGGCGTAAGCGTTAACGGCGGCTTTGCGCAGTACGTCAAGGTCGGGTACGCAAACGTATTCAAGCTGCCCGAGGGGATGAGCTACCAGGAGGGCGCGATGGCTGAACCGCTTGCGTGCGCCTGCTACGGCATCGAGAACCTCGATGTGCAGATTGGCGATTTTGTCGTCGTCATAGGTTCGGGCGCGATGGGCATTATGATGGCCCAGCTGTGTAAGCTGCGCGGCGCGGGAAAGGTGCTGGTTACCGATATTGAGGATTTCCCGCTTACCATGGCGAAACAGACGGGAGCCGATTATGTTTGTAACACGCTGAAAAAAGATTCATTGTACTATACACCGGACATAAAAGAAACCGTAAGAGAACTGACAGGCGGGCTGTATGCTGACCGAGTTATCGTACCGACCAGCGCAAAGGCTGCTTATCAAAACGCCTTTGAGGTTTCGGGAAAGGCTTCTACCATCGTTTTCTTCGGCCTGCCGGGTGAGCGGGACGTCATAGAGGTGCCCGCGCTTGAAACGCTGACCTCCAACAAGACCATCCGCTTTTCGTGGCTTGCTCCCTTCACCTGGAACACGGCGATGAAGGCGCTGGAGTCCGGTAAGCTGCAAATAAAACCGCTGATTACCCACACCTTCCCGCTTGAAGATACCGTAAAGGGCATAGAATTCATGCATTCCGGCGCGAAGGACAAAATCAAAGGTATGATTTTGCTGGAGAAAGAAGGGTAGCCCATGGGACGCGACACGATTTTAGAGATGAAGGGAATCGATAAAAAATTCGGCGACGTCCAGGTTCTGTTCGGGGTGGATTTCTGCCTTCAAAAGGGGGAAATCAAAGGCCTTATTGGGGAAAACGGTGCGGGTAAATCCACGCTGATGAAAATCCTTACGGGCGAGTACCAGAAAAACGCTGGCGAAATCATCCTATATGGGAAGCCAACGGAAATTTCAAGCCCCAGGAACGCGCTCGACCTCGGCATTTCGATGGTTTACCAGGAGCTCAATAACGCGCCGGATATGACGATTGCTGAAAATATGTTTATCGGCCGCGAAATTAAGAAGCGCGGATTTGCGGATAAGAAAGAGATGAACCGCCGCGCGCGGCAGTATCTTCAGGATTTCGACCTCGACTTTTCCCCGATGCGGCGTATGCGCGATTTGTCTGTTTCAGAAATGCAGATGGTAGAAATTGCGAAAATCGTTTCTTACGATTCGAAAATCATCGTAATGGACGAGCCGACTTCCTCGATTACCAGGGGCGAGACGGAAAAGCTTTTCAAGCTCATCCATAAGCTCAAGGACAGGGGAATCAGTATCATCTATATTTCCCATAAGCTCGACGAGCTGTTCGAGCTGACCGATACCATATCCGTCATGCGCGACGGCTACATGGTACATACGGATGAAACGAAAAACATGACGGAGGACGACCTAATCCGCCTGATGGTCGGCCGTAAGATAGAAGATATTTTCCCGCCGAAGAACAATGAGTTCGGGGAAACGATTCTCAAGGTGGACGGGCTTACAAGAAAGGGCGAATTCGAGAATGTGAGCTTCAGCGTCAGGCGCGGAGAAATCGTGGGCTTCGCTGGTCTTGTAGGCGCCGGGCGTACGGAAACGATGATGACGCTCTTCGGTGAAAGAAAGCCCGACGGCGGCTCTGTAGAGGTCAAGGGCAAGCACATGGTAATCAAGAGCCCGGCACACGCGGCGGCGCAGAAAATCGCGCTGATACCGGAGGGACAGAAGCAGTACGGCCTCGATTTGATTTCAAGCGTGAGCGACAACATCGAGTTCGCCGTGGAAAAGGAAAACAGCAAATGGGGCGTTTTCCTCAACAAGAAAAAGAAAATGCAGGACACGGAAGAAATGGTCGGCGCGCTGTCCATCAAATGCAGCTCAGTTTTACAGCCGGTCATGTCCTTGAGCGGCGGCAACCAGCAGAAAATCGTATTGGCAAAGTGGCTGCTCTCCGACCCCGATATTATTATTCTGGATGAGCCGACAAGGGGCATCGATATCGGGGCGAAGATAGAAATTTACAAAATCATCAATAATCTTGCGCTCAGCGGAAAGGCGGTCGTCCTGGTATCTTCCGAGCTCAATGAAATCATTGGCTTAAGCAACCGTGTCATCGTCATGTACGAAGGAAAAATTACAGGTGAGCTTTCCGGTGAAGAAATCGAACAGGAGAACATCATGTCCTATGCGCACGCTTATAACAACGGGGGTGGAGAGCAATGAATTTGTCGCTCAGAAAAACTAAAGTAGAGAGCTTTCTGCAAAAAACGGCAATCCTTTGGGTGCTGCTGCTCTTATGTATCGCGATGACCATCTTTTCTCCGACATTTATTACGCCGCAGAACCTGATGCTCATCATCAAGCAAAGCTCCATTACGGGAATACTCGCAATCGGTATGACGTTGGTCATCCTGACTGGCGAAATCGACCTGTCGGTCGCGTCCATCATCGCGTTCAGCAGCGTCTGCTCCGCCATGTTCGGCGGCCTTGCCGACCAGAACATGCCGCTCATCCTTCCAATCCTCGTCGGCCTAGCCGCGGGCGTTTTGTTCGGGCTGATTAACGGCTTTGCGGTATCTTACCTGAAAATCCCGTCGTTTATTATGACCCTTGCTTCTATGATGATTGCAAGGGGCGTCGCAAAGGTCTTATGTAACGGTAAGCCGGTGTTCGGTATTTCCGAATCGTTCTTACAGCTTGCAAACGGCTTTGTTCTTGGGATTCCAAACCTCGTTATCTTCTTTGTGGTTGTGCTGGTTATCGGGTATATTTTGCTTAAAAAGACGGTAATCGGCAGCCGGATTTACGCCGTAGGCGGCAATGAAAAGGCGACGCGCCTTTCCGGCGTCAACACCAAGCGCGTCAAGCTGCTCGTGTTCGTCATCTGCGGACTGCTCGCGGGACTGTGCGGCGTGCTGATGACCTCGCGTATCTCCTCCGGCAGCTCTACCTCCGCCGAAGGGTACGAGCTCAACGCCATCGCGGCAGTCGTCATCGGCGGCACAAGCATGACGGGCGGCATCGGCTCCATTTGGGGTACCGTCGTCGGCGCGCTGATTATCGGCGTGATTACAAACGGCCTTGACATCATGGGTGTTTCGGCCTTCTACCAGAGCATTATCCAGGGTCTCATTATTGTCGTGGCAGTGTTCCTCGATTTGCGCAGCAAGGCAAAAAAGGGAGCGGAAGCATAAAAACCTAGGATTCTTTGTCGGTGAAACGCTTAAGAGCGGAGAAAAAACCGGCTGTGGAATATATTAAAGGAGGAAAAAATTATGAAAAGCATGAAAAAATGGGCAATCCTTATGGCGGTAATCCTGTGTGTGGCTGCGGTTTTTGCAGGCTGCTCCGGCGGCGGGGAAAGCTCCGCGCCTCCGGCGTCAGATAACAGCTCCGGCGGTTCAAGCGGCGGCACAGCAGAAACGCTCAACATCGCGTATTTCGGCCCTCACCAGGACAACGAGTATCAAATCGGCCTGAGGGAAGCGGTCGAAGAAGCGGCCAAGGCCAAGAACGTCAACTGCAAGGTCTACATCGCGGACAACGACCCCGCAAAGCAGATTTCCCAGATTGAGCAGGCCATCGCAGAGGGCGTAGACGGTATTCTGATCGACCCGGTATCGTTCGACGGTATCACAACAGCCGTTGCTGCCGCGAAGGCCGCGAATATCCCGTTTGTAACCGTTCATGAATCCGTTTCGACCCAGGACGACTGCACGGCGTTTGTCGGCAGCAACCTGAGGGCGGGCGGCAAGCTCAAGATGGAGCAGGTCATGAAGGATTTCCCCGACGGCGCTGACCTCGGCACCCTGTACGGCCCGCTCGGACAGACGGCGCAGATAGACATTACAGAGGGCTACCAGGACGCGCTCAAGGAAGCCGGCAAGGAAGACAAATACAAGACGGTATTCGACGGCGAAGCAAACTGGAACTCTGAGGACGCGCTCGAGCTCGTATCGAACTGGCTGTCCACCGGCAAAAATATCGACGCGCTCGTCTGCAACAACGACGGCATGGCTATCGGCGCGCTGCAGGCGGTCAAATCAGCCGGTAAATCAGGGGAAATTAAAATCTATGGCCTCGACGCCCAGCAGGACGTTCTGAAGGAGGTCAAGGACGGCAACATCCAGGCGACTATTTTCAACGACTTCCACGGCGAAGCAAACACCGGCATGGATCTGCTTATCAAGGCGATAGGCGGCGAAACGGTTGAAAAAGAAACACTCATCGAGCCGAAGGTCGTTACAAAGGAAAATGTAGAAGAATATATTAAATAAATACCTCCGCTCTTTTAACGTGCTTGCCCTGCCAAAACGGTGGGGCAAGCGCCCTTTACTATGAAATTCAATTAAAATTATTCCACACCGGAAGGAAGGTTTCACGATGAATATCAGGGATAAAATTTTAGAAGAAATCAAACGTTCAAACGGCGTGCTCAATTTAAAGCCGTGCTGGGTACACCGCACGTTACTCCCGCCCGGCAAGCGGCTAAAGCTCAATCCGGATGATTTGTACCGCGCTGGCGCGGAGCACGGCGGCGTATGCGAGCGGTGGTTTTCCTCCACGGGTATGGCGGACAACGGCGAGCTGACGCTCGAAAACGAAGGCTTGAGCTTCGTCGTGTTAAACGGCGGGGAGGAGCTAATCACCTTAAAGGACGCGATTGAAGCGGCGGGCGATACGATTTTGGGCAAGAAAATTATGGACAAATACGGCTGTTTGCAGTCCTTTGCAAAATTTTACGATTTCCAGGCGCCGATACCGTTCCATGTGCACCTATTGGAGCAGGACGCACAGAAGGTCGGCGCGCATTCCAAGCCGGAGGCGTATTTCTTCCCGTACCAGCTAAACGCAATCGACTACCACAGCGCATATACGTATTTCGGACTGCTTCCGGGCACTTCAAAGGAGGACATCGTCGATTGTATCTCCCATTGGGGCAGATATGGCGACAATGGCATCGTCGAGCATTCCGCGGCGTTTAAATTAAAGCTCGGCACCGGCTGGAACATTCCGGCTGGCATTTTGCACGCGCCCGGCTCCTTTGTGACCTACGAGCCGCAGCGCGTCAGCGATACATCGTCCTTCTGGCAGTCTATGGTGCACGACAAGTTCATGGAACGCGAGCTAATGACCAAGTTTTATACCGACGACAAAAAGGACGACTACAGCTATATCGCCGATTCCATCGATTGGGAGGCAAACCTCGACCCGGATTTCAAAAAGAACCACTATCACGAGCCTGTTCCCGTCATGCCGCTTGAAGAAATGGAAAACGAGGGCTACCGGGAGGAATGGGTCGTTTACGGCTCCGGGGATTTTTCCGCAAAACAGCTGACCATCCTGCCGGGACAAACGGTTACCATCAAGGACGCTGCGGCCTACGGCCTGATTATGATGGAGGGCTACGGCACAATGAATGGAATCGAAATTGAAACACCCGCGATGATTGGCTACGACGATATTACTGCGGATGAAATGTATGTTTGCTTCGACGCGGCAAAAAAGGGTGTTACCATTCAAAATTTCAGCAAGAAAAGCCCGCTTGTCATGCTCAAGCACTTCGGGCCCGCAAACCCCGACGCAGAACAGTTTTTATAAACGGATGGGAAGGGGGAAAGCCGTATGAAAATCGGGATGAACCTGCTGCTTTGGACGGACAGGCCTACAAGGGAGCATCTCCCGCTTTTGCGGCAGATAAAGGAATGGGGCTTTGACGGCGTGGAATTCCCGTTGGACGACATGACGCCGGAGGATACCCTTTTATTTTCACAGGAGCTAAAACGCCTTTCATTGGGAGCGACAGGAATCATTGCTATGCCGGCGGATAAAGCGGACCCCATAAGCCCAGACCCTGCCCTGCGCCTTTGTGCGGTCAGCTATATGAAGGCTTGCATTGAAAAGGCGGCCGTCCTTGGCGCAAACGTCATCGCGGGCCCGCTTTATCAGGGCCTTGGCCGTTTTACGGGCGCCGGCCCCACAGAAGATGAGATAGGCTGGTGTGTGGATACCTACCGCCAAATCCTGCCGTATGCGCGGGAGTACGGGATCACTCTGGCGGGTGAGCCGATTAACAGGTTCGAGACGTATTTCGTCAATACAATCGAGCAGGCGCTGTGCATCGTGAAGCGCATCGATTCCCCTTACTTCGGCATCCATGCCGACACCTGCCATGGAAACATGGAAGAGCTCGACCTGGCGCGGTCGATTAGAGAAGCGGGGCAATATATCAGGCATGTGCATATTTCAGAGAATACGCGCGGCATACCCGGCACAGGCTGCGCAGTTCCAGATGCAATTTTCAAAGCACTCAGTGAAATCGGGTACGACGGCTGGCTGACGATAGAGGCGTTCGACACCTCCGTACCGGCGCTTGCCTCGCGTCTGCACATCTGGCGTGAAATGGCGCCCTGCAAAGAGGATATCGCCGTAAAGGGGCTTGCGTATATCAAAGAACGCCTGCATCAACAGAAATAAAAATTTGAAATATCAGCAAAACGCCCGCTTTTAAAGCGGGCGTTTGTTCTGCGTGCGGCCTTTTTTATACGGCCTCTGGTATTCTGGAATGTGATACGCTATAATGGATATGGAAAAAATTTTCCATTTACTGCAATAAAACGCGCCTGCTGTGCATTAACCTTATGACAGGAGAAAAAGCCATGCTTTTCATTTGTATGACGTCTGCAAATAAAACAGAAAATATACGGAACCTGGACAGGCTGGAAAAGCTTCTATTGGAAATGGCGCGGGGCAATAAAGACGCCCTTTGCTCCTTCTATGAAGAGGCGAAGGCTCCGGTTTATGGCTTTGCCTTGTCTATTTTACACAACAGGCAGGACGCGGAGGACGCCCTGCAGGAAACGTTCCTGCAGGTGTATACGGCGGCGAAGGATTACACCCCGAAGGGTAAGCCGATGGCGTGGGTTTTGACGGTCACGAAAAACCTGTGCCTGATGAAGCTGCGCGAACACAAAAAGGAAAGCGGGCTGCCTCTAGAAGAGGCCGTACCCGCAAGCCGCGCCGCGTACCCGCAGAGCACGGAGGAAAAAATCGTGCTGGAAGCGGCAATGACGGTTTTATCCGATTGTGAACGCCAGATTGTTATGCTGCGCGCGGTTTCCGGCTTCAAGCACAGGGAAATCGCCGGGTTCCTTGGCCTTCCCCTGCCTACAGTTTTATCCAAATACCACAGGGCAATGGGAAAGCTGAAAAAACAGCTGTCGGAGGTGGTCTGAATGAAAAACAGAGAGATAGAAACCTATTTGCATGACGCTGTCACGCATTCTGTCCCAGACGTTCTCGAGCAGGTCGTCTCCGGCTGTGAAAGAAAGCGGGAAAAGGTGATTGAAATGACGTCATATAAAAAACACATCAAACGATGGGCCGCTGTGGCGGCGGCAGTCGTTATCCTCGCGCTCGCCGGCGTAGGAGTCGGAGCGGGTGCTTATTATCACGTAGATTCCATTATCGCGCTGGACGTCAACCCCAGCGTCGAGCTGAAAATCAACCGCGGTGAGCGGGTGCTCGAGGCCAACGCAAAAAACGGCGACGGGGAGCTCATCCTGAAAGATATGGATTTGAAGAATACCGACCTGGACGTCGCGGTCAACGCGATAATTGGTTCCATGCTGAAAAACGGCTTTATCGACGAGCTTCAAAATTCTATTTTAATTTCGGTAGAAGGCGAAAACGGGGAAAAGTGCGATTCGCTCAAACAGAAAATCGCGCAGGAAATCGACAGCCTGCTCCGCTCAAGCTCAGTCGACGGTTCTGTTCTGAGCCAGGTCGTTCCAATAGACGATGAGGCGCTGCGAAAGCTTGCTGAGGAAAACGGCATTTCCCTTGGGAAAGCGTCCCTGATTCAAAAAATAATCGAAAAAAATCCGGCGCTCAAATTTGAAGAGCTTGCGAAAATGCCGATTAACGACCTCAACTTGCTCTCTGAATCGAAAAACGCGTCGCTCGACAATGTAAGCGTTTCAGGAAACGCAAGCGACAAGGCGTATATTGGTGAAGAAAAGGCAAAGCAGGCGGCGTTTGACCGCGCGGGCGTCAAGGCGGCCGGTGTGTCGCGCTTAGAAGTCGAGCTGGACTGTGAAAACGGCGCGATGGTTTATGAAGTTGAGTTTTGCAGCGCGGGCAGGAAATATGACGTTACCGTCGACGCGCTTACGGGGAAAATCCTTTTTTATGACACAGAAATGGGCAAAGCGCACGACGATGATAAAGACGACGAGAGGGACGACGGCAGCGATAGAGATGATGACGATTATAACGCCTCCTCCTCCCGGCCGGATAACGGCAGCGCCGGTACTGTAAGCTCCCGGCCAAACGGCGGAAATGGGAACAGCGGCGCCGTACGCCCGAATGATAAAGACAATGGCCACGGAAATCATAACACGCAAACCTCGTCCACCGCGCAGGCTTCTTATATCGGTGCCAAAAAAGCAAAGGAAATTGCTTTCGGGCACGCCGGCGTTTCGGCTTCTACCGCAAAGAAGGTGGAGGCAGAGCTGGAAAAGGGAAGAAACCCGCATTACGACATATCGTTTATATCTGGGAACACAGAATATGATTACGAAATAGACGCCGTAAACGGTAAAATCCTCGACTATGAAAAAGAATATACACATGACGGAAATCAAAGCGCTTCAAGCGCCCCTTCCAGGCAGTTGATAGGGGAAGGCAGGGCGCGTGAGATTGCGCTCAAGCACGCGGGGCTCTCACAAAGCGCCGTACGTGAGCTGGAATGCGAGCTTGACAGGGATGACGGTACGGCGGTGTATGAGGTATCCTTTAAAAACGGCGGGTTTGAGTACCAATACGATATTGACGCGCACAGCGGCAGTATCAGGGATTTCGAGAAAGAAAAAGATGATTGATTACGACATGAAAATGTAGAATATTGGGTTTGAAAAACGAAAGGGAGACGGCCAAAAGCCGCCTCCCTTTCGTTTTTCCTTCGTCAGTTCAGGCACGGCAACGCTTGCGCGCCCGGATATAAAAACAGCGTTAGCTATAATCCTTCATCAGGCTGGAAAAACAGTCTTGCATAATTTGATAGGAATCCTTTAAACGAGTGTGCCACGTCGATTTTTCTATCGTGTCCCATTTGTAGGTTTTCATCGCTGTCTGCGAGTTATCGCCTGCGAACACGGCGCCCAGCTTGATATTGCCGCCGTCTGCAAACGTGATTTGCCCGCTCTGGAAGAAGTCGCCTATCGTTTTCTTTTCCGCGCCGTTTACAACGTTCAGCAGGTACCAGGGCAGGCGTATTTCAATCGCGTTGTCCCCATAGCAAAAATCTGAAAGTGAATCATAGCCGCTCTTGCCCGGGTTTGCGCTGCCGTAGCGCAGCAGGCCCGATTCATATGCCTTGGGCTCATACGTTTTGCCGGATAGCGGCAGGACGATTTCGTTGCTCAAAAACTGGCGGATGGGATTATATACGCCGGAATTTTTCTTTTCGTTTTCCTTTTGGCGCTCAAACAGTGGTTTTTCCACTGCGTACTGGTAATAGAACAAGTCGTTGTAGGCGTCTGCCAGCAGGCGCGTTTCGCCTTTTCCGTTGCATTCCAGTAAAAAATCAGTGGGGTCGCTGAAAATAAGCCCCTCTTTACTGGCAAAGATGCTGCCGTTCCCGCCCAGGGATATAGGAAGATACAGGTGGCATTCCTCAGGGGAGGGCGTTCCGGTGAGCTTTACCATCAGGTAAAGGTAACCTTCGTCTGTCTTTGCGTAGACGCTGATTTTTTCGTCCTTGTAAACAGGCTCGTCTCCGTCCCATTCGGACAAATCGCCGTCCGGATAGCTAATACTTTCCGTCTTGCCCGGCTCGCAGGAAAGCAGGCCGTAGCCCTGCTCCGCCGACTGTACGTTCGGCGTGCGCTTCTTTGAGTCCTCAGGCGAATACTTTACGGTATTCCATGTCTGCTTGAACCACTCGTCCTGCCATTCAAACACCATAGAGCCCGCAAACTGCTCACGCGCGAGGTCCTGTGCCATTTTCGCGGTATACTCGCCCTGCTGCTGCTCCGTCAGGCCGCCCTGGTTATAGCCCATCACGCTTTCATGCGCGATGCCGCGCGAGGAGGGCACGCCGAATTCCGCGGCAATCACGGGCACGGAATATTGCTTCTTCAAATCGCGCAGGTAGGCGCGGTAGGGATTCGACTGCTCCGTAAAATCGATAAAATCCACATATTCCGGCTGGTAATTTATAAATTCCGGGTAATAGGGGTACAAATCGATTGCGGCAAATAGCCCGGCGTAATACTCCGGCTTTGCCTTGATATGCTCCGTATCTACCGATACGGCGTCCTCCTCTGGGAACGGCTCGTTGCTGTGCGTAAGGCTGTCGGTCGTCGACCAGTTGAGGAAGGCCACGGGAGTTTGCGCGCCGTAGGTTTTTGTTTCGTAGGTAATCAGCGTGTCGCCTGTCTGTGCGAGGAAAACCTCAAAAGGCGCGGCGTTTTCTGTTTTGAGGTAATTTCCGGTATACGCCCTGCGCTCGGCGTTGTTTTTGTTCGTGTTCGTCACAAAATCAGGCTGCCATTCGAGCCCCAGGATATAACCGGCTACATATTTTGAAATATCGCGGTCGTAAACGGCCTTTTCTATGCTTCCATAGGAGGTGTAATCGCTGTTTCCGTGGATAATATCGGCCGTTTCCCTACAGGCGCGCTCAAACGCCTGTACAATTTTTCCGTTTTCACCAAACGCGTCGCCGACCGTTTCCATATACGTTTCGTTAAACCAGATTCCCTGTAATAGGTACAGCGGGTTGTCAGGGTGCTTCTCGTTGTAATCGGCAAAGGCGTTGTAAAAGTCCGGGTTCATTACCGTAAAAATCTTTACTGTGTTCGCGTTCATCGCCGCTATCTGCCCGAACCATTCCATATAGGTGTCATATGGAATATCTGGGTCGTTCAAATCGGTCGTCGGGAGTGTAAGCCCCATGTTGACGCCCTTTAAATACGTGCAGCTCCAGGTGTTTTCGGAAAGCGTATAAAAATAATCGCCGGACGCTCTTGAATAAAGCTTCACATTTCCGCTGTCCACCGCCTCTATGGTTGCCTTTGGCGTGGGGTAAACGTCTTTACCGTCGATTTTGAGCGGGGGCTGTGTGCTCTGGGTGGGGTTCCCCGCAGGGGAGGCCTGCCCGCCTCCGAGCGTCATCCAAAGTACGGAAAAGACGGCCGCCGCGGTAAGCAGCGCGGCCGTCGCGATAATCATATGGCGTCTTTTATACAAATGCTTTTTCGCCGGCGTCTCGTTGTTGTCCATGTGTTCGTTCACAGGCGATTCTCCTTCATCATTCAAATTGCGGGAGCTGGTCTTTCAGGATGTAGTAGGAGGGCTTCAAGCGCTCATGATACGTCGGAAGCGTCCATTCCTCCCATGTGTATGTGCCGCTGAGCTTGATTTCCTGTTCCGACTTGGAGTCGTAGATTCCCATGCCGGCCGACCAGTCGTCCGTGTCCATCGCGACGATGTTCTGCATGGTATAGAAATCGTCCATAATCTCCTTGCCGGACGGGTCCATTACATTCAATAACTGCCACGGAATTTTAATTTCCAGCGCGCCGTCCTTATAGCAGAAATCCGAGAGCGAATCGTAATCCTCCGCGTCCGGGTTCGCGTTGCCGTAGGTAAGCTTGCCCGTTTCATATGAGCCGAAGGGGATGGTGGTATTCTTCGGCGGGACGGTCATCTCGTAGTTATAGCACATCATCATGTTGTTGAAGCGCCCGGAATTCTTGGTGCGGATATCATCCACGAGCTCCAGCATTTTATATTGTTCACCGTAAAGGTAATAAAATACATCATAGTAAGAATCTACCGTAATGCGGGAATTGTCTTTGCCGTTTATCCGTATGACAAAATCAGCCGCCTTGTCAAAGGTTACCTTTTCATCCTTGATGCTCATATTTCCCTGCTGCGCGATGGTGTCGAGCGGAATGAGCAGCGTATCGTTTTCAAAGTCGTAGGAGTCGGACTTTACCATAAAATAAACGTATTTCTCGTCGCTCTTTATATAAAGGCTGCCGGCGGAATTTGTAAGGATAGGCGAATTGTCGTTCCAGTCGCTGATGTCACCGTCCACATAGCAGGTGCTTTTCTCCTCGCCCGGGTCGAACGACAGAATACCGAAATTCTGCTCGTTCGTCTGGTAGTTGCTCCAGAACGGGCGTTTGTCCGGTACGTCGAACTTGACGTTATTCCAGGTACGCTTGAACCATTCGTCCTGCCAGGTAAAGACGATGCCGCCGGCGTAATTTTCCTCATACATCGACTTGAACATGTCGAGCAGCATTTCCGCCTGGTCGTTTTCGCTCACGCCGCCCTGGTTGTAGCCCATAATGCTTTCATGCGCCTTGCCGCGCGACGTCGGGATACCAAATTCCGCCACGACGATTGGCATGGTATGCGCAAGCTTCAAGTCCTTTAAATACGCGCGGTAGGGGTTGACCTTGCCGTCGGGGTCGACATAATTGATATAATCCTCCTGGTAATTGAACGAATCGGGGTAATAGGGATAAACGTGGTAGGAGGCAAACTGTCCGGGAAGGAACCCGTCGCGGCTTTTGATATTTTCCATATTGACCGTCGTGCGGTCCTCGTCCTCATGCGGCTCGTTCGGGTGGGAAATCGGGTCGGTCGTCACCCAGTTCGCAAACGCCACGGGTACCTGCACGCCGTATTCCTTCGTCTGGCGTTCGATAACCTTATCGCCGACGCTGCACAGAAACGATTCAAACGGCGTGGCGCTCATCGTATAGAGATAATTGCCCTCATACTCGTTTTTATCGGGATTGTTGTTGTTCGTATTATCCACAAGGTTGGGGTCCCATTCGATGCCGATAATCCAGCCGCCGAGGTATTTCGATACGTCCGCCGTGTACTCGCCGGAGGCAAAGCCCGCGCGCACCGGCAACGTTTTGTTGCCGTGGAGCACGTCTACGAGGTCGAGCGCGTCCTGTGTAAAGTCCTCAGCGATTTTGCCGTTCTGGGCGTACACGTCGGATAAGGCCTGCACGTCCGCCTCGTCTATCCAGACGCCCTGGAACAAATAGAGCGGATTTTTCGCCTGTTCGTTGAAATCGTAAAGGGCGTTATAGAACTGCGGGCGCAGCGTCGTGTAAACGCGGATACAGTTGATGTTCATATCGCTGATTTGCTGGAACCACCGGTAATAGTCCTCATAGCTGATGGTAAGCTCGCCGGGGAAGAGGCCGGGCTCGCCCGCGCCGATGTTCACGCCCTTGAGGAATTCCTTTTTCCATTCACCGTTTTGGTAAAAATAGAAATAGTTACCCTCCGCCTTGACGCGGTATTTCAGGTTGCCCTGCGTGACGTAATCGAAGGAGCTGCCGCTCTGCTGGGAGGAGGAGCTTTCCTCCTCTTCGCCGAACGGGCGGATACCGACGCCGCGCAGCAAACCGGTCTGTATTAAAATAAGCGTAGCCGCTATAACGGCAGCGGCCGCGATGATGATTTTTTTGCTCTTCATATAATAAACTCCTTACCGGTTACACCCTATAAGCCTGCGGGCGGTTATTATTTGCCGGTGCTCCCCGTACTGCTTTTGTTGAAATCCTGCCGTTTGATTTGGCCCCAGGTGTTTTTCAGCTGCGGGTAACGCAAAATACCCTCCATACGGAAGATGGTGACCAGCTGCCTGTAGCCGAAGTTTTCGAGTATCGCGTACAGCGTGAGCGTCATGACCTGCCTTGCGGACATGCGCTGCTGACGGGTTTTCTGCTCCAGAATCAAGCCGCCGAGCGAAATGACGATACCAAGCCCGATTGCAAGGAACAGGTACAGGAGAAAGAATTGAAGGCTCAGCTCGCCCAAAAAGAGGGACAGCGGGATAATCAGGTAGCCGAGCACCTCAATCGGCGCGCCGAGCCATTCAAAAATCCAGCTGTAGGGGATAGAGAACAGGCCGACCGCCCCATAAAAGGGGTTTAAAATCATCTTTTTATGGTGGAACAGCGTGTCTGTAAGCCCAATGTGCCAGCGCCTTCTCTGGCTGCGCAAATCCTTTAAGGACATCGGCCCCTGCGTCCAGCATACGGCGTCTTCACAGAACACGATATTGTATTTTCGTTTCAGCTCGCCGCGCCTGAGCTTTTCATGGATGCGCACGACGATTTCCATGTCCTCGCCGACGGTACCGTTCTTGTAGCCGCCTACGTCGATGACCGTCTGCTTGTTGAAAACGCCGAACGCGCCCGAGACAATCAGAAGGGAATTGTTCATGCTCCAGCTTACGCGCCCCGCGAGGAACGCGCGGAAATATTCGACAATCTGGAATTTTTCAACCGCTTTTTCCGGCATCGTAAAGCTTTTCCATTCGCCCTTTTCAATGACCGCCCCGTTTGCGATACGGACAAGCCCGCCCGCGACGACCGTAGAGGAATCCTTCATAAACTCAGTCGCAAGCTTCAGTACGGCGTCCTTCTCGATACGGGAATCCGCGTCCAGGCAGACGAACAGGGGATAGACCGAAACGTTGATTCCGGCGTTTAAAGCGTCCGACTTACCGCCGTTTTCCTTGTCCACATAAATGAGCCTTGGGTATTTCGCGTTATAATAAACGCCGCGGATTTCCTTGGTTGGAATCGACACCTTGATGGAATGCTCGATTTTATACATGCCGAACGCGCTTATGATTTTATCGTGCGTCGAATCGGTCGAGCCGTCGTTTACGACAATCAGCTCAAATTCCGGGTAATCGAGCTCCATCAGCGCGTGGATGTTATCGACGATATGCGCTTCCTCGTTATGCGCGGGTACGAGAATGGAAATCGGCATCAGGTTGTCGGAGTCGATATAATTAATATAATCGTCCGCCGGCTTGCGCTTGCGGTGCTTCGTAATCTGCCGGTATGAGAACACGAGCTGCAATACGTATATGATGCTCAGCAGCAGCGTGAAGACCATGCAGAAGATATTAAAGTAGTATATAAAAATACGCACGGCGTTCATAAAATTCATTCCGTAATGCCGCCCCCTTCATCATTTTGTATGCCCTGTATATCCCCGATGGGAGAAACGTCCTCCAAACCGTGAGAAGGCGCGGGCGGTTCCGCCGGGGGCTCCGCTGCGGGCGCGGCAGGCGCTTGCGCGGTTTCCGGTGTCTCCGGCAGCTTATCGCCGGATTTGGCCTCCTCTTCCATGGAGGCATGGCGCTCCTCCAGGATTTCCTTTGCTTCCTTATTTGGGTTAATATCGTATTTTTTATAAAGCGCGTATTTGACCGCGTCCGCCGCGAACTTATCGTAGCCGCCCAGCACCGCTTCGATATGCTCCCACGTTCTGTCGCATTCGACGAGCGTTTTGGCGGCGTTATAGCGCACCCACCATTCCTTGTCCTGCGTCGCCTCCTCCAGCGCGCTGAGACAGTTTTCCGTGTGCAGGATGCCAAGCTCTTTCACGGCGGTTGCGCGTACGACCCAGCTTTGGTCGCGCGAGGCCGTAATAAGCGCCTGCTCGTATTCCTTTCTGCCAATCTTACCGAGCGCCTTGATGCACGCAATTTTTATATTGTTGTTCTTGCTGCCCACGCCCTCGATGTACATATCCTCAAATTCGGTAAATTTGAAATCCGAAATACCTTTGATAATCGTAGACTTGATATAGTCGTCGTCGCACTGCTCAAAGATACGCTTTGCAAGCGAAAGCATGTCGCCGCCGTATACGTCGAGCAGCTCCAGGATAATACGGTGGGAATACCGGAAGTTCTTTTCACAATTTAAAATGAACTGTACAACGGATTCCTCGTCCCCAAAGGCGGAAAGCGCCATGGCGGCGTTGTAGGAAACGTCGGCGTTCCTTACGTCCATCAGCTTGCGGATTTCCGGAATTTCGTCCTCACCGGCAAAGGTGGCGATTTTTCTGCACGCAAACGCCTTTTCATACTGGTTGCCGTCATGCAGCATGTCGCGGTAAAAATCGAGCGGGACAATCTGGTCGTTTAGGTAGCAGGCGGCCGCCTTCTGCTCGTCGTCGTATTGCTCCAGGAACAATACATCCAGAATTCGGTCGGACATGATGTCCATGCGCATCTGGTCGTCACCGACGAATTCTTTGAGCGCCTCGGTTTCCGTTTTCAGTGTGGCTTCAGTCGGGTAATTCAAAATCATGCCGAGGGAATTGTCAATGTATTCGACGGCGGCGAAACGCTTCTTCGCATGGGATTCCTGCCCTTCCGCAAGGGAAAACAGCCAAAGCAGCTCCGCCACGACGACGAGCACGCATATAATGATACCTAAAATAGCAATCTGTTCATAGCTCACGGCGGGAATTCACCTGCTTTTCTTAGTAGTTAGAAGTAAAATAACGCTGTAGGATTTTATAGCTTGCCTTTTGGCGGAACACATATTCCGGCTGTGTCCACGCGGACCATTTGAAGGTCTTGTACCCGCCGGATTTTTTGCTTTCCGGGAAAATATACGCCGTGTCCTTGCTGCCCTTATCGGCAATCAGTACGGAGAAGATGATGCCGTCGGTGCTCATCGTCTGCAATCCGAACGCGTCCTTGTCGATGTCCTTCTGGCTTCTGGTGTCATTCAGCACGAGCATCTTGGACGGGTCGGTGATATTGAGCAGGCTCAAAGGAATGCGCAGATGGATGGTGGAGCCCGTCTGGTAGAAGTGGTTCGCGCTGTCGTCGAACGGCCCGTAAACGAGCTGGCAGACGTAATCGTATTTACCTTTATATGTTTCCTTGGAGCTGTATTTGCCGTTGTTGCGGTTGTAGCTCGGTATAACGTGGAGCGCCGCCGTGTTTTTGCTTTCGAACTTAACGGTATACTCCATACCGGAAAGGCTCGTCGCAAAATAATCGGAGTCATAAAGGTATTCGCCGTTGTTTCTTTGGTAGGTGTCCAGCCCGATAATCAGCTGCTCCTGGTCGTAATTGATTTCGCTGTCAAAGACCGCCGTTACATAAAGGTAAGCAGGGTCAATGGAAACCTGCATTTCCTGCATACGCCCCGTGTCCTTGACGCTCATGCCGATTTCCCCGGAGTTCTTCGGTTCAATTGAAACAACGCCGGTATTCTGCATATAGTCGAGCATGTCGTGCCAGAGGGGATTGTCCTTTTCCGGCAGGATGAACCTCGACTGCTCAGCGGACGCCTTGCTCCAGCAGTCGGCAAAGTCCCCAATCAGGCCGCCTAAATATCCTTCTGTTTCCACTGCCTGAAGCATACGGACAAGGCCGTTGCCCTGCTGTGTTTCCGTCAGGCCGTTGATGGTAGTTTCCTTTTCAAAGGCGTTGGTGTTGGTGGACAGCACGATATTGTCCGCCAGCACAGGATAGTCCGAGTGGAGCTTTTTTACCTCGCGGACATAGCCGCCGTAGGCATAGCTGCCCGACGCGTCGGTATAATCGCCGAATAAATCCTTCGTATGGTTCAGCAGCAGGTCGTCGTACGGGGTAAGCGGGTAGGAAACAAAGAACGAGCCGCCTGTTTTGTCCGACGCCTCCAGCGCGTTTAAATCGAAGCTTACGCTTTCATAATCGAGCACCCAGTCGGAGCCGCCGATTAGGCGCGGATTGCCCGCGGCGCCCACAGGCGTAATGTATTCAAACGTTTTTTGCTGGTAAGCGTAAATCGTATCGCACAGCTCCGCCATGAGTGCCTGCGCGGCGGTGCCGCCGTAGATGGAAATATAATCGCCCTGATAGTCGGACGAGCCGTTGTTTTCCTCGTTGATTGCCTTTATGGTTTCCACAGAGTCGTCAAGCTGCGCGATGTAGCCAATCAGGTAAGCGGTCGCGTCGATTGAATAGGTACGCTTCTCCTGTCCGTTGGTTTCACTGTTTTTGCCGTGTACGCTGTTGACGACATACTCGATATATTTTTTAATTTCCTTTTTCGGCTCGTCATAAACGGCCTGGTCGCCCGTTACCGTATCGGGAAGGGGGATGGTCTGTAAAAAGTAAACAGGCTGCTCCGGGTTTTCCTGGTTGTGCTCGCACAGCGCGCGGTAGAATTCCGGCGGCATCAGGTCGTAGGCGCGCACGGTGTTGCCGCCCATCTCGGAGATTTGCTTTAAATAATCCTTGTAAACGGAAATATCCCGCGTGTCGTCCCCAAGGGCGTCTCCGGGCATTACGCCGTTTACGTTAAAGCCCTTAATATCGAACGCCTGCCACTCGTCGCCCTTTTTCAGCTGGAAGCCGCTGCCTTCGATGCGGAAGCTCGCCTTGTTGTTCGGGGCGGGCTGGACGACGTTGTCTTTATTTTCCTTCGTCTGCTTTAAAATTGTATCCATCAGGGGCGTATAAAAATTCCAGTAAAAATTCGTAATATCGCCCGCGCGCTCATAGCTGAACATCTGGTACAGGTTCAGTGAAAACAGGAAATGCGAATAACGCTCAAACGAAACATAGTCGTTAAAATCACCGGCAAAATAGTAGGCGGGCGCCTTCGCGTTTTTTGTGCGTACAACCGCGGGGAATTCCGTATCATTGGAAATTTTGCTGAATTTTTCTTTGCCGCTGTCGTTTAGGTTCATTTTATAGCTAGCGATAGTTTCCGTGCCGTACTCCGGCGTGACGATTTCAAACCAGTTATAATAATTGACCGCGTGCTTGCCGAATTCCTTTTCGTAACCGGGAGCGATGCTGATGGAAAGCATGTCGCCCTCAAAATCCTTTTGCTCGAGCACGATGATTTCTTCCTTTTCCGAAACGAGCAGCATCCCCGCGCCCTTATAATCCCAGGGGCGGCCGAACTGGCTTTCGTGGAGCGACTGCGCCCACGTGGGAACGTCTGAAAGGTCCGCCATATCGGTGATGTAGCGTCCGGTCCAACCGGTGTATTTGAATCCAAAGGTGCTTTGCAGCTCGCCCTTGACGGAATCCTCCGTCGCGCTTGCGAGTATATCGGTTTCCGCAATCAGCGTCGCGCCGTTTTCATGCGCGACCGCGGCGGCGGAAATGTCGTCGTAGGAAAGCCCCTTGTTGCCGCCCTTTGCGTTTTTTGTCTCCACGCCGTACGCGTCCGCAAGGTAAACCATGTCGGGCGTGCGCCCAAGGCCTGCCATGCTTTTTTCCTCTGGCTGTAAGTCGCCGCTGAGCACAGAACCGTAATAATCCGTTTCGTAGTCATAGGACTTATCGGTCTGCGGATTTTTGTATTTGAGCGTGTCGAGCAGCCAAAACAGTCCGTAATGCTTTCTAAAACTCAAAATCGGGTCGTCCGCAGCACCGCTTGCGCCGGCGGGAACCGTTTTGTCGAGCACGACGATATCCAGCGGGGCAGAGGGGATTAAAAACCAGCCGCCGAATATGATTATGGCGAGCAGCAATATTGCCGCCGGTATGATAAAATACGGCTTTAAAAACCGTTTTGCTTTCTTTTTCATCGTCTCAGTCAGCCTTTCGTATCCTCGGGCAGTGGCGCGGGCCCGTCGTATTTATGCTTGATGTCGAGCATCCTGTCCTTACAGCGGTAGAACGCCTCTATAATTTCAGGGTCGAAATGCCTGCCGGACTGCTCGCCTATATGCGCGGCCGCTTCCTCCTCAGGCCACGCCTTTTTGTAGGAGCGCTCGCTCAAAAGCGCGTCGAACACATCGGCCACCATAACGATGCGCGCGTACAGATGGATGTTCTTTCCCTTGATTCCCATATAACCCGTACCGTCAAACCGCTCATGGTGCTCCTTCGCGATAATCGCGGCGGCTTCCATGAATTCGCCCGACGATTTCGACAGGATATTATAACCGTAATAAATGTGTTTTTTAATTTGCTCGAACTCCTCGTCCGTAAGCTTGCCTTCCTTGTCGATGATTGCCTCCGGTATAGCAAGCTTGCCGATGTCGTGCATCATGGAAGCGATTGAAATAATCTCGCGCTCCTTTTCCTCAATGCCGAGCTCTTCGCACAGTACGTTCACAAACTCGGACACGATTTTCAGGTGCTCGCCCGTATTATGCGAACGGTATTCCGCAAGCTCCGCAAGATTTAAAAATACGTTGATTTGCGTGTCGTTCATGCCCTTGTGCAGCTTCATGCTGTTTAGCGCGGACTCAAAGTTCGTGTATGCGATATGCATGATGTTTTGCAGGTTGGACGAAATACCGCCCGTCACGCCCTCCACATGGATAATACAGAAGACCTCGTCCTGGTAGCGCAGGAGCATATCGACGCAGCGCGCGCCGAACAGGAGGGATTCCCCGTCCTTATCGCGGGAATGCTCCAGTATTTTTTCATAGCGGCATGCTTCCGTTTGGTTTTCCGTATATATTTCATGGAAAGCACCGCTTTCCATCAGCGCAATGCAGATATTTAAATTTCCTTCACCCAATCCGGCGTTTTCCTCACGGCACAGCCGGTCAAAGAGGATGAGGTCCTTCACGGCGTTTGCCGTTTCGCGGCAGAAGCCAATATCGTCCTGCTGGGTAAATACGACGGCGCAGCTCGATATGGTGCGCTGTACCCATTTGGAATCGAGCTCAATCTGCTTTTCACGCTCACGCAGGCGAATATGCACACGGATTGACTGCTTGACGAGGACAAAAAACGCGATATAGCAGAATATGAATGTTCCGGCGAAGGAAAGCTCGTGCACGGGAGGCATCCAGCCAATGAGCTGGTTGAGGAAATCAAACAGGATACAGAAGGAGCCGCTGAGGTATGCAAAGGTAATCAGCGCGCTGTAACGCTGGTTACCCTGTATAAAATCGGTCATGCGCAGCGTAACGAGCACAACGCTTGCGAGCAGGATAAACGGCGCGAGCAGCAAAAGCCATACGCCAATCATATCCGGCAGAATCATGTAAAGCACGGCGTAAATCATCTGCGCCCATACGACGATTTGCTCATTCCTGCGCCAGCCGTTTACAATATGGATACTGATAAACGACATACCCGCGCTTGAAGCAAGGATGGAAAGCGCCTCGATTTTATAAAGCCATGGACTGGAAAAGCCGGAAGCAAAAAAACCGGCCTGTGAAAGAATAAGCCCAAGCCCTGTAAGCAGCAGCATACCGCCGACCCATACCGCGGCGTTCAATTGATAGCCTTTCACGGAGAACAGGCCCATCAAAATAATAATTAGAATCGCGGTCAGTATAACGCCGATACCCAGCGAAATTCCGATAACGCTCAGCAGGGAAAACACATTGACGGCGCTTGCGGGAGAAATCAGCCTTACGTCCAGGTCGAAGGAAAGCGGAACCTGCAGGAAAAGCTCGAGCTGCTGCTCCTTGTCGGTTGCGCTTATGGTAACAACGTTCGTCCGGTTTCCGGTATACACCTGTGCGTCGTAGCCGTTGTTATATATTTCCTTGCCGTCGAGCAGTACCTTGACCGGGTTTCCGGCGGTTACAACCTGCAGTGCCTTTTCCTGCGCATGTACGGGCAGGGTGGTACGCATGCGAACAAACTGCGAACCAAGCTGCTTCGTTACAGGCTTGTTTACGTTGGCGATATTCCATTCCTCTATCTTCCCTTCGATAGAGGCGCTGTCGCCGCCCCAGACAAAACGCCAGTCCGTAATGGAAATATCCCCCTCTGCCATGGGCTTCAGCTGCGGCTCGATTACACACAGCGGAAGGACCGCGCCAAGCAGCAAAAGAAATACGAGCAGAGAAAGCCCGGTGCTTTGGAGAATTTTCAAATTGGTAAACTTGACTTTCATTCTAATGGCTCCATCTTATGTAAAATCGCCGGGGGGTCGGCCCCGGCGTAATGCTCTTTTTATTTAATCTTGGAATATTTTTTCAGCAGGTTTTTGGCGTTCGCGCGCTCCTTATGCGTTACGCCAAAGGCCGGTTTTACCGGCTCGGCGGGCTTTGAGTTGTTTTTAAGCGTCTCTATAATAGAAACCTTCTTTTCCTCGGTAAGCGCGTCCGCTGCTTTGGAAACAGGGAGTTCCCCTGCGTGAAGCTGCGTGTGCTGCGCAGCGGAGGCGTCGCTGTCCACAAGCCCCGGCGCCTCTTCATTTTTTGGTTCGCCCATTCCGGCCTTCTCCGGGGACGGGGAGAGGGATTCTAAAAGCCGGTCTATTTTTTCTATGGTTTCCTCATAAGCGCAAACAAGCAGGTAAACCCTGTCTGTAAGCACGGTTTTCAGCTCGTTGAGCTGATTTACCGTGTCGTCCGTTTTTCCGGCGGCTTCTGTCTGAAAGCTTTCACAGCGTTTTGAAAGCTCCTGGTTTTCTTTGCGCAGCGCCTCGTTTTCCGCCTGCAGCGCCTGAAGCTGTTCGCTGTGCTGTGAAAGGGCCTGCGTGCCGTTGGCTCCGCCGGCGCCTTCTCCCGTTGTATTCTCCGCAGGGGGAGGTGGAACGGGCTGTTCTAAAGCTTCCGTCTGAGGCGCGGCAGCCTGCTCTGTTATCGTTTCGCTCGGATTTTCAGCCGTATGCATGCGCGGGTTCACCTTCCGTCAAAGAGAAATCGCTTACACATGAAAACGCTTACTGCGATTTCATGCTTTTTATAATATATCCGTCGCCCTGTTTTTCAAAAACGCCTGTGACAGTACTGTCCTTCTGCGTTTTGTCCTCTTCCTTAAAAAACGTGGCGGTCAGAGTGTACTGCCCGTCGCCCGTTTTTTCACAGGAGGCGTTGGCGTAAACCGTCGCGCCGAGCTTCGGCTGCCACATTTCTACAAGGCCGTTATCTTTATTGTAAAGGTCGCTTTTAGAAACGTCAACATTATTTTTGCCAAAAAGGTCTGTGATTTTCTCAGAAATCGATTCAGGGAGCACCTGCCGGAACAGCATGTTCTTTTCGTCGGGCATATCGGTCAGGCTGTCGTAATATATATGGCAGAACGCAAACTGGACGACCGCGCTCACGGACAGGTCGGAAACCGAATCGAATTTATCGATTCCGAACTGGTATTTCAGCTCGTAAAGCCGCTTTGTATAGAAAACCGCGTCGAAGCTTTCGTCGTTGAAGCCGTTTGTCACCTTGATTGCGGCGTATGCGCTGCCGGAGGAGGCGGAGCTCTGCGGCGCTTTTTGTGAAGACGCGGCCTTGCTGCTTTCGTTATCCTTGACGGTATCATAATCCTTCTGTGACATGAGCACGCCTACAATACAGACGGCGGCGATTACGACGGCGGCCGCGCTGAGCGCGAGTATTACCGGAAGCTTTTTATTAGCGGTTTTTTTCATTGTTTTACAGCCTTTCCTGCTAATTTTCCTAGAATTTTCAAAAATAACGGCTGACTAAAGAGGGACTCAACAGTTGAGGCTTCTTTAATCAGCCGGTTTTATTTAATTATAATATATTCTGGGTACGCAGTCTACTATTTTAGTACGGCCAGTTGTACCATTCGAGATTGGAATCGACAAAGATGTTCTGGGAATCGACGACCTGGCTTTTTACATAGGCCTTGACGTTGACCGTCGCGCCCAGCGGGAAGTTGATGGAAAGGCTCTCAAGCGGAGTAGAGAGTACCTGGTCAACGCCCGTCAGCTTGCTGTAGTCGCCCTTTTCAAAATGGAAGCGTACCGGCATGAAGTAACGGTCGTTGTCGACTCGCAGGTAAAGCTCTTTGTTTTTCTTATGTGTGAATTCATATACGACGGGGCCCGCGAGTCCCTGGCCGTCGTCCGTGTACGTATTGGTATCCCAATTGTTCGTGCAGACCTGGAAACGGATGGTGCCGTATTTCGGCATGTTGAACTTGTCGCCGCTCTTGAGAATGCGTCCGTCCTCGAGCCTGATGGACATCCTGCGGGCGACCACCGCGGTAATCGTAACCTCGCCGTCGCCGGGCTGTGTGTCCGTACTTCCGCCTGTCGAAGGGCCGGTCGGCTGTTCAGAACCGCTGTTATTATCGGAGCCGCCGGACTGCGTCGGCTCTTCCGGCGCGGGCTGGGTGGGTTCCTCAGGCTGAGAAGCGCCGTCGCCTGTTACTTGGTCGTTGTTCTTGTCGCCTACGCCGTCGATGATGTCCGAGGGAAGCTCCTGGAAGCCGCCGAACTCTATATAGCCCGTACCGCTCAGGTCGAGCGTATTTGTAATAAGCTGTCCCTTAATATAAGAGCTGCCTGCAATCTTGGTTTCGGATTCGGGCGCGTATACGAGGCCTGTAATTTTGTTGTCGCCGTCGAACTTTACATCCTGGCCGGCATAGACATTACCGGTCATTACCGTACTGTTCATATGAAAGCTAGAATAGGGGACGACGATGTTGCCGAAAATCTTTGCGAAATTCATATCGATGTTCTTGCTGTAATCGTTGATGAACATGGTCAGGTAGTCGGGATTTCCGCCGTTGGCGGTCTTGCCGTTGCCGTCGTTAAACGTACCGTTGTTGACAGAACCGATTTCGTCGACATAAATAATAACCTTACCGCCGTTGATATTGATATTACCGTTGTTTGTGAGCTTACCGACACGGATGACGGAAACGCCGCTGAGCGCGTCGATGGTGAGCGTCGATTCATAGGGGACTGTTAAGTTGCGGATATAAGCGTCCGTCTTAAGCACGTAGCCGTTTTCAAATTCGCCGCTGCCGACGGTCAAATCCTTCGTGCCGTCCTTGAACTGTGTGCTCTTTTCGAGAAAATATGTTGTTTCGGGTGCTTTGTTATAGCTTTCAAACCGATAGGAGGGAACAGCGCCCGTATATTCCTTGACGATGTTTTTATTCGGGTCGGACAGTTTTTTTACAGTGACGCCGGGCGCGGTGAATATCGTACCCGTGCTCCATTCATTGTAGCCGCCCTGAAGCTCGCCGCCTGTAATCAGCGCGTTGCCGCGGACCTGCGCGGAGCCGCTTATTTTTGTGTCGGAGGAGGCAATCAGCGCATATTCGCCGGAGGCCGCCGATGCTGATACGAGCGCGCATCCCGCCGCGATAATAATAGATAGGAAAACCGCCGTGACCGTTTTGATGCCCTTGCATTTTTTCATATTAACTACCCGCTTTCAAAAATATACTTCTCAGGAAAAAGAAAAGCCGCATTATCAAAGTAATAATGCAGCCTGACAATCATAGCGCCATGCGCCTTAGACTCATCGCTTTGCGTCGCTGGCTTTCGCCAGGTTTGCCGGTTATTTTTTGTTTTGATACCTTTCCGTTGAACGCCTTGATGCTCAGGAAATAAAAAAGCCGCATTATCAAAGTAATAATGCAGCCTGACAATCATAGCGCCGTGCGCCTTAGACTCATCGCTTTGCGTCGCTGGCTTTCGCCAGGTTTGCCGAATATTTTACTGTGCCTGCAAGCCTCATACAACCGCCCTGTTTCAATAAAAAAGCTGCATTATTACGAAATAATAATGCAGCCTGACAATCATAGCGCTGTACGCCTTAGACTCATCGCTTTGCGTCGCTGGCTTTCGCCAGGTTTGCCAATATTTCCTTCTTTGTAATTATTATATGCGCCAACGGCCGGTTTGTCAACAGGGTTTAGAAAGAAATTTTATTTTTTTTTCCTACCGTTACCAGATAGGAAACCGCGCGCTGTCCTGTTTTGCATTTGGACGCCGTTACCATGACCTCTTCGTCATATTGCTCCCTGTAAATGGGGGAAGAGGCGGTATGGCACGATTTATTGAGCTTGAGCACAGGGCAGCCAACGCAGGGCTTATCCCTGTTTTGAAAAAGCCGGTAGCATTTTTCACCGTTTTTCACCGTGATTTTTTCGCATAGGCACCGGTTTGCCTCTATTATTTTAAAAGTCTCGTCGATTACGTAGCCTACCGTGTCTATCTGGTTGAAATACAGGTTGCTCAACGAATATTTTTCTTCAAGGTCCTGCAGGTACCTCGTCTTCAGATATACGAGCGCGGCTGTTTTCGCGATGAAAGATAGTATATCCCGTTCCTGTTCCGACCACCGGCGCGCGTGCTCATGCTCGACAAAGGCGACAAAGCCGTAGTCGGTCTTGCTGTCCGCTACCTTCGTAATCAGCAAGGCGGCGCCCTGCGCCTCTTTGAGATATTCGCGCAGTGCGGTTGAGGAAAGGCAGCCGGCGTCCTCAATACACAAAATCCCGTTGTCCGAGGCAAGGCCAAGCAGCTCACGGCGCATTTCGTCTGAAAGAGGTTTGCCGGGGTAGGCGGTATGACTCAAAATAGAGCTTGCGCTCCAGTCGTACAGCTTTTTTACACCGCTGTATGTTTCATATATCAGGATATGGGAAAGTCCGCAGTAACGCGCTGTCGCGTCGAAAATGAACCGGATTCCTTCCTCAGGTGTTTCACATGCGTAGAAATTTTGTAATAGCTGAATTTTAAAACCGTCTGTAAAGCTGTGTTCTCCGCGCAGGTGTTCCGGCGAGTTTTTCAGCAGGGACGCGTTTGTGTTCATACCTTCATTGTATACGCGCCATTGGCTTTTTCCAAGGCGTTTTGCCTCATAGAGCGCTAAATCCGCCCGCGTAAACAAATCATAGAAGGCTGTGCCATCCTGCGGATAAAAGGAAATACCGATGCTTACGGAAATGCTTGCCGTATTGTTAAATGAGGAAAGGATTTCATTGAGACGGTTTAGTAGCAGCTGCGCCTTATCGTGCGCATAAGCAATGTTAGGGACCTCCTTGATGAAAATTACAAATTCGTCGCCGCCGACGCGCCCGACGATGCTGTTGTCCTCAAAAACCGAGGTAATGCGGTCCGATATTTTTTCAAGCGTTTTGTCTCCAGTGAGGTGGCCGTAAATGTCATTGACGATTTTGAAATTGTCTATATCTAAGATAAATAGCGCGTGTATAGTATCTTCGGGGCATTCAGAAAGGCATGCCTTAATCCTGTCCTGCACCGTCATTTTGTTATACAATCCGGTCAACTGGTCGGTTTCCGACTTTTGCCTGAGCAGCGCGTTTTCTCTTTTATAGCGGTCTACGTCGGTCATGATTCCGTTTACCCTGACAGCAAAGCCGGATTCGTCGCGCGTTATCAAAAATCGTTTGCGGCACCAGATATAGTCGCCCTTGGCGTTGCGGTACCGGTACTCTATATCACGGACGTCGGGCGGCTCGTCGAGATTCTTGATGCACGCGAGGTACTCGTCGATGTCCTCCTTGCTGATATGGGTTCGCGCCGCGTTATAGAGCTCGCGCATGTTATTCGGCGCGCGGAAGCCGAACTTTTCTTCAAATCCGTGCGAATAATAGGTCGTTCCGCTTTTCAGGTCGTACTCAAAAATAATATCGCTGAACTTATCCAGCAGGACGGGGTAAATTTCCCTCCCGAATATCACGTCTCGGCGCGCCGCCTTGATACGGTCGATTTCATTCTGGTCCGCATATTTGACAAGGCTGTAAACAAGCGTGTCGCCTCCGCTGAAGCTGTTGTTTTTTACAAGCATGTTTTCACGCCAATGATACTTTCCGTTTCGCCCAAGGAAACGGTACACAACGGATTTTTTTGTTTCCGCTGTAAAAAAGCGGCGCATATTCTCCAAAGAAAAGTTTTCCTCAAAATAGCTTTTGTCGTCGGGATGTACTCTGTTTTGTAAAAGCTCCCCGCAGATTCCGCTGTACGATACTGCGGCGGAGGGCATATAGGTATCCTGGTCGTTTGTATGCAGGACCATGAACGAATCCTTCGTCAAATCGATTACCGCTGTCATCGTGTAGCTTTCCTGCAGCTCTTCCATTACATGCGCCTCGTCTGAGTCGTTTGTACAGCGGTTTATATTGGAAGGAAGGGCTTTCGCCTGCGAGTTCTTCTCCAATATGACAATGGCTTTCCGGTTCTTGGGAACATCTGTACGCAGCGGCAAAAATGTTGCCCTGAAGGCGGAACAATGCTGAGTCTGGGTGTCGAGCACACGAAACTCATGATATGGCTGGGACTGCACCTCATTAAAAAAATCCTCATACCGCGCGGAGATAAAACGCATAACCGAATCAATATCCTCCGGATGGACGTAATGGCTGATAAAGTCGTTCATAAACTCACTGCGGTGCGTGTGGCCGCCCCTGTCTTTAAATATAGCGAGGGTATCCTCAGGCGTGTAAAGAATGTTAAAATATTCCGTGTTTAAATCAAATTCAATCGCGGTGTGCCCAAGATAGCGCAGCACGGAATAAAGCTCGATATGGGAAAGCTCTTCCTCAGAAAATGTATAAGACGCAATTTGCGCGCCTGAATCGCCTTCCTCCGCATGTGGATAAATAAAGCTGCCGTCGGCATATTTTTTGGCAAGCTGCCGGAATTGCTCGGAAACCTTCGTCAGGCACTTGAGTATCTGAGGATTGAACGCGCCACATTCTCCGCCAAGAATCATATCCATCGCCTTTTGATGCGGATAGGCGCTCTTGTATACGCGGTCGGTGGTAAGCGCGTCGTATGCGTCGGCTACAGAGACAGCCTGTGCGCAGATTGGGATATTGTCACCCTTCAGTCCGTCGGGATAACCGTTGCCGTCGTAACGCTCGTGGTGGTACCGGCAAATGTTGTATGCGTAAAGCAGGTATTCCCTGTCTGACATTTTATCGAGACTCTTTAGAATTTTACATCCGGTCGTGGTATGCGTTTTCATAATCTCGAACTCGTCGGCGGTAAGCCTCCCCGGTTTGTTCAAAATTGAATCGGGAATTGCGATTTTCCCAATGTCGTGCATGGAGGAAGCGCTCGCAATCAGCTCGATTGTATGTTCGTTCAGGTCGTAGCCGCTGTTCGTCTTTGCGATTTCCTTCAGAAGTATTTTTGTAAACATCCTGATTCTGAAAATATGCTGCCCCGATTCCAGGCTGCGCGATTCAATAACGGAGCTCAAAGCGTCTACGATAATTTCGTTTGATTCCTTGAGCTTATACGCCTGGTCCCTGACAAGCTCTTCCAAATGGAGCCTATGCCGGTACAACTCGATGGTGTTCTCCACGCGGCGTTTTACAATAAACGGCTCAAACGGTTTTGAAATTATATCACGCGCGCCCAAATCAAAGGCGAGCAGCTCGATTTCGGGAGAAATCTCCGCGGTGATGACTACAACAGGTATTTTATCGATGATTCCGCTGTCGTTCATTTTCCGTAAAACCTGGTAGCCGTCCATTTCCGGCATGACGATATCGAGCAGGATGACGTTGACCGTTGGATTCTTTTCCAGAACCTCCATAGCCTGCCTGCCGTTTTCCGCCTCAAGAACGTTATATTTATTTTCAAAAATACTGCATAAAATCGCACGGTTTACTTCCATGTCGTCAACGACTAGAATCGTATCGTCCTTTTTCATTCTCGGTCAACCTTCGTTTTCCTGTAATATCTTTGTCACGGCTTGATAACTTATTTGAATCTTCTCATATAAATCCGGCAGCTTTGAGAGCTCGCCCGCGCGGGTGGCGTTAACATAATCGGAGCAAAGAGAAAAAAGGGGATTCAGCCCCAGGTTACCGGTAATTCCCTTTAACGTGTGCGCAGCGCGCATCGCCTCGTCCGTGTCGCTTTGCTCTGCGGCGTTTGAAAGGCTGTCAAAAGTCTCGTCCTGCAAAAATTTGTACAGGAATTTTTCGTAAAGCGCTTCGTTCCCCGCGAAACGCCTCACAGCGCCTTCAATGTCGGCGCCCCAGCTGGAAAGCGCCTTTGTGAGCTGTTCTTTCATATATATCATCCTTTATATGTATGCTTCGGAGCGCCCTTCAAAAAGGCTCCGAGCGTTTGATACAAAAGCTCCGGTTCGACGGGCTTTGCGACATGCCCGTCCATTCCGGCTGAAAGCGCGGCAACCACGTCCTCCGAAAAGGCGTTTGCTGTCATAGCAATAATCGGTACCGCTTTTGCGTCCGGATGAGAGGAAGCGCGGATTTTTCTCGCGGCCTGGTACCCGTCCATCAATGGCATCTGTATATCGAGAAGGATTGCGTCGTAGCTGCCCTGCGGCGAGTTCAGGAACATATCGCAGGCCTCCTGGCCGTCATGCGCGACGTTCACCTGCGCGCCGGTACGTTTTAGCAGCTCGCACGCGATTTCAAGGTTCAGCTCGTTATCCTCCGCCAGCAGGAGGCGTTTTCCGCTGAAATCGTATTCCATTTCCTGCTGTGCGTTTTGCTGCGCGTCCTGCGCAAGGCCCTTGTTTATAAAAAAGCGTACGAGCTCACAGCGAAGAACCGGACGCAGGCTTAAATAATCGATGCCCCGGTTTTTCAAATCTTCCTTGCCCTGCGCGAAAGAATAGGCAAATAACGCAGTCCCTGCCTTTTCGCCTGCCGGGGAATTGCCTAGGCGGTCAACAAAATCCAAAACCTCTTCATCGGCGGTTTCACATACGATAATACAATAATCAAAGGCTTTCCCTTTTTTGTCCGCGCCGTATAAAAGAGTATCCGCCTGTTTAAAGGAACGGGCCTCTGTGGCCTGGACATTGAGGCTGTGGAGCGCGCCGCTTACCTGAGGCCGGCTTTGTTCATCCGGGTCTACAAGCAGGACGCTGAGATTGGAGAAGGAAGCGTCGGGCGCGCACTCCTGCGGCTCGCATTCAAACGAAAGCTCCACGCGAAATTGCGTTCCCTCGTCCTTTTTGCTCGTCACGTTTATACTGCCGCCCATCAGCTCCGTCAGGTTTTTCGTAATCGAAAGGCCGAGCCCGGAGCCGCCGTATTTTTGAGCGGTGACGGGGGTAGCCTGCTCAAACGGCTCAAAAACCCTTTTTACAGCAGCTTCGTCCATTCCAATGCCGTCATCCGTTACGGAAAAGCGCAGGAAAACGCGGCCGTTACGCAACGCAAGCTCTTTAACGGAAAGCGTGACGGTTCCGCCGGGCTTTGTAAACTTAAAGGCATTGGACAGGAGGTTCAGGAGAATCTGGTTGAGACGGAACTGGTCCCCGATAAGCGCGCTGTTATGTATATTGTACGCATAGCATTTGAAATTTTTTCCGGCCTGTTTGCATTGGTCGTAATAAACGGAAGCAACGGAAGCGAGCAGCCCTTTGAGCCGGAACGGCTCGTTTGCTACCTGCATTTTTCCGTTTTCAATTGCAGACATATCGAGGACCTCATTGATAATGTTGAGCAGGTGCTTTGAGGAAAACCTGATTTTCATCAGGCAGTCCTGCGTTCTCACAGGGTTGCCCTCTGCCGACTGCGCAATCGCCGCCATTCCTATAATTGCGTTGAGCGGCGTCCTGATTTCATGGCTCATTCTGGAGAGAAACGCCCTGCGCGCTTCGGTCGCCTTCTGCGCGGTCAGCAGCGCGTTCTGCAGGGCATACTGCGCCTTTTTTTCTTCAGTCAGGTCGGTCAGCGTTATGATGACGTTCTTTTCCTTTTTATCCGCCTGAATCGGGTAAAAGCGCGGCTGGAGCCAGCGGGGAATCGTATCGTTTTTACGGATAAAACGAAATTCCGTTTCATCCGGATTCTTTATACCGTACGGGAAAGACAGCCTTTCCTGCAGTTCGGGGAAAATTTCAAAGCAGCGCTCTTTTAGCTCCTCCGGGGAATAGTCCAGCACACGCCGCGCGTTGGCGCTTACAAAGTCGATTCCCTTTTTTGCAGGGTTATATATCAACGTAACATCGTCGACGTTTTCCGTTATCATGGAGAACAAGTGCTCACGGTAAAGCAGTTCGCCGTTTTTTCTGCGCACGACTGTCTGAAGGTACACCGTGACAATAACCAGAACGGCGGCAAGCACGACCGCCATCGTCGTATTTGTCGCGGCGGTCCAGGTGGACTGTTTGCTTATTTCATCCGCGGTTTTCTGCACAAGCTCCGTCATCTGGTCGCATAGCTCGGCGGATGACCTGTAATAGGGTATCAAATTGCTGTTAATATCGCTTTTTAGTCCTTCGGGCGTGTAAGTATCTATTTTGTTGAAAATCAACTCTTGCTTTTCTAAAATAGATTTGACCGTTTGTTCCAGCTCAAGGATTTCGTTTTTCGGGCGGATGCTGTATTCTTTAATATATTCAATCCCTTCCATGAGGCTGGGCGTCAGCGCTTCAATATCCTTCCTGATGACGTTGCTTTCCCCGGCTGATACGTACTCCGGCAGGAGAACAATCCGCATTTCCATGTTGGAAAGTGTATTTGTAATACCGTTAATGTTTTTTGTGACGGAATAAGGCGCTTTATAAATGGAATCGACATTGCTGTTTAAAAGCCATACGTTTACGATAGAGGCCGCGGCAAAAACCAGCGCAAGGATAGAAACCGCCGCTATATTTACGAGGCTTATTTGACCGGAGTCCCGGAAAAAATCATTTTTTTTCATTTCATCCTCTTCTTCCAAAGGAAAATTCGGGAAGTTATATATGTATACATTTTACCCGTTGCCAGCGGGGGTGTCAATGTAATATACACGTATTTTTCGGAAAAGCGCCTTTGTTTCAGAATAAAAGGAACAAGAAAAAAGTATAGGCAGAAAAAGTTTGGAAAATTCTTTTAACTACAGTTTAAATTGTAAATTGTGGTTTATAATTACAGAGATTATAACAATATATTATTTTTTTGAAAGGAATTGGAACATGATTGCACAGGAAAGAGTTATGGAAATATTAAAAGAAGCCGGCGTCCTGCTGGAGGGGCATTTCCGTTTGACGAGCGGAAGGCACAGCAACAGGTATCTGCAGTGCGCCAAAATTTTTAGGAATACGAAGTACAGCGAAGAGCTTTGCGCGGCGCTTGCCGAACAGTTTGAAGGCCAGGGGGTCGGCGTCGTAATCGGTCCGGCCATGGGCGCCGTACAGATGGCTTACGAGGTCAGCCGCCACCTTCACTGCGAAAACTTTTTCGCGGAGCGCGACGAGGAGGGTAAAATGACTCTGCGCAGGGGCTTTGCCGTCGCGCCCGGTATGAAGGTGCTGCTTGTGGAGGACGTCGTGACGACAGGCGGCTCGGTAAAAGAAGTGCTTGAGCTCGTAAAGGCCGCCGGAGCCGAGGTTGTCGGCGTGGGCTCCATCGTCAACAGGACGAACGGGTCGGTCGACTTTGGCGTACCGTTCAAATCCGTCATTAAGGTCGAGGTAGAATCCTGGGAGCCGGATGACTGTCCCTTATGTAAAGAAGGCAAGCTGCCGGTCGTCAAGCCCGGCTCAAGAAAAGCGTAAGCTTATAAAAACCTGAACGGGCGCCCTGCATATAAAGCATGGCGTCCCGTTTTGAAATACAGGCTTTAAGGGGCGTGAACGTTTATGCAATCCAATTCGCCGCATAAGGGGCACAGGGACCGTATGCGCAAAAAATTCCTGCTCAATGATTTCGATGGGTTTGAAATGCACGAAGCGCTCGAGCTACTCCTTTATTATGCCGTTCCGCGCAAGGATACCAATCCGATCGCACACCGGCTGCTGGAACAGTTTGGCTCGCTTTCGGCGGTGTTCGACGCGCCCATAGACATCCTGACCCAGTCTGGGCTTTCTGAGAATGCCGCCGTGCTGCTCAAGCTGATTCCCGGTATGTCTAGGCTATATACCGACGACAAGTACCGTAACACGCATAAAATTATTAATGTAGAGAACTTAGGGGATCGGATGCTCGAGAAATTTACCGGCAGGGACAACGAGACCGTAATTTTGATGCTGCTCGACGCAAAATACAAGGAGCTGTTCTGCGGCGTGGTCAGCAAAGGCTCGATGTCCGCGTGCCAGCTTTATATCAGGAAAATCGTGCAGCTGGCGATTACCAATAACGCCAAATACGCCGCGCTCGCGCATAACCATCCCAGTGGGGTGGCTCTGCCTTCCGAGCCGGACATTTACGCAACCATCGAAATCAATGAGGCGCTTGCGCTTGTAGGCGTTACGCTGATTGACCATTTTGTCGTAGCGGACAGGGACTTTGTTTCCATGATGCAGTCCAACTTGATAAAAAGATGACAGGACCAAAAGTAAATATTTGAACCCGCCGGGGTTTGCCCGCCGCGTGGAAAGGGGAATCCATACGGCATGAAAAGGGCGGTCCGGTTAAAAAATGTGGGCGTTTGTTTGAAAACATCCGGTATAATCTTGGTTTTAGTGTAGAATGGAAGGCGCGGATTGTATGGGGAATAAAAATTTTTTACAAGGTGTTTCTAAAGATATAGGACCTTTGGATAATGCAGATGTGGCAAAGGATTTGAAGACGATGCCGCGTGGTAAGCTTGAAATGCTTGCCGATACGCTTTCTAAGGACAACCTGCTTTTGTCCTCAATTATTTCTAATTTACCGGCGGGCATCTGCGAGGCGGCATACGACGATTTTTTTACGCTGCTATACGGTAACGACCTGTTTTTTCAGCTTTACGGATATACGCCCGAGCAGTTGATTGCAGAGCACCAAAACCGTATTGATAGAATCATTTTACCGGAGGATTTGCCGGTGGTGCAAAAGTCGGTTCAAAAAGCGTTTGACGCCGGCGAAAACGGCTTTGAGGTCGAACACCGGATTGTCCGGCGCAGCGGCGAAGTGGTTTGGGCGCTGATTAAAGGGAACTTTTTCCGTGGACTGGTAAACACGACGCTCCACTGTGTTTGTGTCGATATCACCCAGCGTAAGCAGATGGAGCAGGAACTGAAAATAAACGAAGAGCGGTTCCGCATTGCGATGGCGCAGATGGACAACACGATTTTCGATTATAATATCTCCACCCGCATGATGATTCACGCGTATAAATCCGCGGAGGTTTACGGGCTGCCGAAGGAATTGGAAAACGTACCCGATTCCCTCGTCGAAAACGGTACAATCCACCCCGGCAGCGTATCTGTGTTTCTGGAAATGTACCGGAAAATACGCGCCGGGGCACCGCGCGCGTCCTGTGTGGTACAGACCCGGCTTGCGGCGGGCCGGTATGTCTGGCGGAAAATTACCCTGACCAATATCTACGACGCGCAGGGCAGCGCCGTGCGGGCCATCGGTATTTTGGAGGACATTGATGAGCAAAAGCGACGCGAGGAGCTGCTGCGCAATCAAATAGAGCGCGATACGCTCACGGGGCTTTTTAATAAGGGAGCCACGGAAGAGCGGATTAGGAGCATAATGGGTGGAGGGCCGCCTCAGGCTGGATGCGACGCGCTGCTTATTATAGATATTGATAACTTTAAGGGCATAAATGACAGGTATGGGCACCTTTACGGCGATAAGGTACTGGCGGAAAGCGCCCGCAGGATTGCGCCGCTGTTCTATCCGGAGGATATTATCGGCCGTATTGGCGGCGATGAATTTGCGGTATTCCTCAGACAAATACCCGCAAGGGAAACCATCCGGAAAAAGGCGGAGCATATCTGCCGGGTGTTCAGCGAGGAATTTAATTACAACGGCATTATCGCTTCCATTTCCTGCAGCGTCGGAACCGCCGCTTTCCCGGATGATGGAACGACGTTTGAAACGCTTTACCAGAAGGCGGATATTGCTTTATATGAAGCAAAGCACAGCGGAAAAAACCGCTGCTGCACATACCGGGAAGAAATGGGTTTGGAAATGCAGTGGCAGCCCCGCGGCAATACCATAATCGATAAGCCGGAATCATCGGAAGATTAAAAGAAGCGCCGGAGTGAAACCGGCGCTTCTTTTTGGTTAGGACAACCAAATTTTAATTCTATTTTCCAAATCGTATCGGCCAATAGACGAAAGAGCAATTGCATTTATATGGAAAATATATTATAATAAGACTGCTTTTACTGGATATAAAATGATAGGCTCCAAACCGGAATGTGTTTTATATTGTCCGGGAGCTTTGGGATGCATTAATCGAAAGGCGTGTGAACAGGAACGTGGAAAATAAAAGAAGAATATTTACGTCCGACGTTCTTCCCTGCGGCGTCTGCCGTATCAAAAACGACGCGTACCTTACGCTGCTTGACGCAAATGAGGAATATTACAGGATTTACGGTTATACGCGCGAGGAAGCGGAAGGCGCGGGCTTTTCAACCGTCAGCTTCATTATCTATCCACCCGATTGGCAGCGTACAATCGAAACGGTTGCGGCGGCAGAGAAAGACGCCGGCGGAGCTTTTGAGCTGGAGGTGCGCGGTATCCACCGCGGAGGCGCCATCCTGTGGACGCTTGCCAGGGGAATTCCAGACAAAGACGACCCATCCTGCTTTATTTGCACGGTACTCAATGTATCGGAGCGCCGGTATAAAATGGAGCAGCTAAAAAAACACGATGAGGAGCGCAAAATCCTGCTGAAGCAGTCAGGACGCTGCGTTTTCCGCTTTGATATAAAAAAACGCAGGATTACGATTGCGCCGGAGACCGCCGCGCAGCTTAATATGCCTGAAATAATTGAGAACGTACCGGAATGCTTTCTGAAAAACAATGTTTTGCCGGAAAGCAAGCGGGACTATATGGATTTCTACAATGCGATGCTGCACGGAGAAAAGGGCGGCGAGGCCGTTATCAGGACGGTAGACCCGCGCAATGGAAGCTCTGTCTGGTGCCGCTGTGTGTTTTCCATGGTTACGGGGAAAAAAGGGGAACCGAAATATGCGGTTATTTCGATTGAAAATATAACGGAACAAAGAGAAAAACAAATCGCGTATGAAAAATGGACGCAGTACAACAAATCGCAGCTTGAAGGAGCTCATATCTATTACGAATGCAATATTACGAAAAACAGGATAGACCATCTTGGAGGCCCCCTTGCGCAGGACATCCCTGACGAGGTGCGCGGCTGTTATGACGAAACCTTCCGCTATATCCTGAAAAACCTGATTTACCCGGAGGATTTAGTCGCCTACCGCGACTTTTTTTCACGAGCCGGCTTATGCAGGCGCTTTGAAGAAGGCAAATGCCATTTAGAGCTTGAATACAGGCGTCTCGGGCAGGACAAGAACCCCTTTTGGGCAAAGGCGGAGGTACAGCTTCTTTCAGAGCCGTATTCGGGCGACGTCAAGGCGTTTTTCCTTCTGAAAAATATCGACGAGGAAAAACGGCGGGAGCTTGAGCTGCAGGAGCTGTCGCAAAAGGACGCGCTGACAGGGCTTTTAAACCGCAGGACGGTAATAGAGCAGATTTCGCAGTTGTTTGAAACGAGCACCCCGCTTGGCCGCCATGCGTTTATCATGGTGGACATCGACCATTTTAAAATCCTGAACGATACGAAGGGGCATCGATTCGGCGACCGTGTGCTTACGGATTTTGCAAAGTCGCTGAAAGAATCGCTGCGCGCGGAAGATATTATCGGACGTATCGGCGGCGATGAATTCGTCATTTGCCTGCGCAACGTACAGCTCAACCATACGCTGGAGGAAAAGACGGCGCAGCTATGTACCGCCTTATCCAGACAGCTTGACGAACAGACATTTATTTCCGCGAGCCTCGGTGTCGCCGTATTCCCGAAGGACGGTATGACCTTTGACGAGCTTTACCAGAAGGCGGATATTGCGCTGTATGAAGCAAAAAAGCTTGGCCGCAGCTGCTGTGTTTTTTACCAGAACGATATGCTGGAGGAAAACTGGAGCCCGTACAACGACACGCCGCACGATATAGAAAACAGGGAAGCACCGCGTGATTTTGAACCTGAATGGACGCTGAAAACACCGGAATCCGATAAAAAGAGCAGGCAGACACGCGTTTCCCTCACCAGAAGGTACATCAAGAGTATTCAGCGTGTTTTTGAGGAGCTTGCCGTCATGGACGTGACAGGCGATTATTTCTATATCCCGTCCTACAGGGAAGGCGGCGTTTTCAGGCGGGAAGAGGGCAAATTAAACGAAATTCTGGAGGAAAACGCGCGGGATACCATTTCCCAGGAGGACGCGGCGCGTTTTCTCGAGTTCTTTCACTGGCCCACTGTTCGCAGGGCTTTTGCGGATGGGTCGGCGTCCCTCTCATCAGAATTTAGAATTGTAAATGACGGCGAGTCCGTTTCCTGGTCGGAGTTTACGCTCGTGCCAATCCAGATAGCGCAGCGCAAGGAGGTATATCTTTGCTTTGTCAAAGACGTTACCGCCAGAAAGAACGCTGCGGAGGCGCAGTCGCAGCGGCGCATATTGCTTGGCCGCCAAATGGAAAGCGAGTGCTACCGTACCATCATGGAGCAGGCGGGTATGATGGTACTGGAATATACAAAAGAAACCAATACATATTATGCCTCCGCTCAGGCAAGGCAGTTTACTTTCCTGCGCAATACCGGCTCTGCCGGAAACCACTATTTCCTGACGCGGGAGGATGTTCATCCGGACGATTGGGAAAAAGCGGAGAAGGTATCAAAACTCATCCATATGGGGAGAGCCAACGCGCAGACGACGGTTCGCCTGAAAAAGACGGACGGCGCTTATTTGTGGTGCAACGTCGCGCTGACGGTCCTGCGAGAAGAAAATGGGGAGATTACCCGTTCCATGATAACGGTGACTGACGTAGATAAGGCGACGGTTGACCGCATGGAGCTTGAATACCGCGCCGAGTACGACGCGCTGACCGGGCACTATAATTTCAGTAAATTCAAGGCCGGCGCTGCCGCCCTGCTGCGCAGCCGCGGAGAAAAGAAATATGCCCTATGGTATTGCGACCTGCGCAACTTCAAGCTCATCAACGACATGTACGGCTACGATTTTGGCGACCAGGTACTGCGCTTTTGGGCAAATATCGGTTCCAGCGCCATGCGCGAGGGCGAGATTTTTGCGCGCATTTCAGGAGATTATTTTGTCTGCCTGCGTTATTACGAAACCCGCCGCGAGCTTGAGCAGTGCTTTCAGGAAATGTCGGGACATCTCTATAAATATGGGAAGGACCAAGGCAAAAAGCTGCGGCTGGAGCTTGTTTCCGGTGTGTACTGTATTGAAAAAAATGAGGATTTATTGAGTATCGAGGATATGATAGACCGCGCAAACCTTGCGCAAAAGAGCGTAAAACGTCTCGACGGCAGCCGTATGGCATTCTACAGCGACGAAATGCGCCGCCAGCTCCTGCACGAAAAGGAAATCGAGGCCGTCATGGTAAAATCATTGGAGGACGGCGAATTCAAGCCGTATTTCCAGCCGATGGCCGACGTCCAGCACGGCTGCGCCGTATTCGGCGCCGAGGCGCTCGTGCGGTGGGAACGGCCCGGAGACGGCGTCCTCACACCGGGCGAGTTTATCCCGCTGTTTGAGAAAAACGGGTTTATCGTCGAGCTTGACCGGTATGTTTTCGAGCAGGTGTGCAGCTACCTGCACGGCCTTCTGGAATCAGGAAAATCGCCAATTAAGCTGTCTGTCAACGTTTCCCGCATCAGCGCGCTGCGCAAGGACTTTATCAGCCGGTATACGGAAATCAAAGAGCGTTACCAAATACCGGACGGCCTGCTCGAGCTGGAATGCACGGAAACGACCATGGTTGAAAATGCCGAGCTTTTGGAAAGCGTCATGCGGAAAATGCGAATCCGCGGCTTTTGCTTTTCTATGGACGATTTCGGCTCGGGCTACTCCTCTCTTAACCTGCTTAAGGACGTTACGGTCGAGGTGCTGAAGCTCGATATGATGTTTTTCCGCAACAATAAGCTTTTTGAGCTGCGCAACCAGACGATTATTTCGAGCATCGTCGGCATGGCGAAGGCGTTGAATATGAAAATCGTCGCGGAGGGCGTTGAAACGAAAGAGCAGATGGAGGTTTTAAAGCGCCTGGGGTGCGACTATATCCAGGGCTATTACATCAGCAGGCCGCTTCCCATTGAGGAGTTTGAAAAGCGTTTTCTCAGCCCGGCCGTCTGACAACACAAAACGGGGGTGACGGCGTGAAGGGGGAAGAGCTTCCCGGCGTTAAGAAAAAATCGTTTTCCATGTGCTTTGACGGGGGCGAAATCTGGTTCGAGCATTTGGACGGCATCTATGAATATACGGATTTGGCGCTTAAAAAGCTGGAACAGGATTATTTGCAGTTCAAAAGGCCGTCGAGGCCGTCGCTGATAGCGGTCAACCTGGACCACACGCGCATAAACGATACGCTCATCTATTCCCTTGCTGAAAAGCTGCTGGATAAAAGCAAGCGGTTTACGCGCGCCGTCTTTGTAGGCGCGGACAAAAAGACGAGGGCGAAAATAAGGAAAGCAATCTCCGGCGGCGGATTTGCCTTCGCGTTTATAGACGATTTTGAACAAGCGAAAAAATGGCTTGTTTCTGAGAAATATAGATAACGGCATGGCGCTCTGGAGCGCCATGCCGTTACTGTATATATGCTTATTTTCTGAATATGTCTAACGCGTGGCTCGTAACGCCCAATAAATCTTCACGCTCACAGGTCGCAAAGTGGTATTTCAAATACAAATCAAATTCATCTTTATCCATCGCGTCTACCGCTTCACGCATAAATAGGGCGCAGCCGTCCGACGCGACATAATGCAGCCGCGTTACGGGAAATATAGACATCAACTCGTCGACATTTTCCTTGCGGACAAGCTCAAATAAATCCTTTGGCTCAGACTTGGCGGCAAAGGTCTGCGCGTCAAGCAGGCCCTTCTCAATATATTGCGAAACGCTGATATTGCCGCGGCGGAACCCTTCGTCGAGGAGGCAGCCGTCGGATATGACATACGCGGCAAAAATTACGCCGCCCGGCTTTGTAACACGGATTGCCTCGCCCAGGGCCTGCCGCTTGTCTTTGTCGTTATAAAGGTGGTACAAAGGGCCCAGCAGCAGCGTAATATCATACTGGCCGTCTGGAAAAGCGGATAAATCCATAGCGTTGCCCTGCGTAATGGTTATATTTTCATCCGGCAGGGTGTTTTTACGGAAAATCTCTATATTATGTTCGACCAGCTCCACCGCGTCGACGGCGTAACCGCGGCGCGCAAGCGTATGGGAATACCGGCCGGTCGCCGCGCCGATTTCAAGCACACGGCCGCCGGGCTTTATATATTTCTCGATGTAGCGCATTGTGGTAAGAAATTCGACCGAGCCGTGCTTTGATATAAGCCTGCCGTCCTCGTCGTAATTGTTGTAAAGGTCAATTAAGTATTGGTTTGTTTCCATAATGCACATCCTCGCCTGCCGCTGTTTATAGCGGTGTGATTTTTCTTATTTTAGCACAGTTGTAGCCTGGAGGAAAGAAGAATATTCATGCCTTCGCGTAACGCGGAAAGGGGCAGGCATAGCCGCCCGCCCCTTTTACCCGTTGTTTTAATGTCATCCCAGAGCGACGTCGAGCACCATCATCAGCAGGAAGCCCGCCATCACGCCGAGCGTCCCGATATTGGAATGCTCTCCCAGATGCGCCGCCGGTATCAGCTCCTCCACGACCACATACATCATCGCGCCCGCGGCGAACGCCAGCATCCACGGCATCAGCCAGGTGACGCTTCCGGCGATAAGCACGGTAATCAGCCCGAAAACAGGTTCGACTATTCCGGAAAGGCTTCCCATGGCAAACGCTTTTCCCGTTTTCATGCCCTCCTGCCGCAGCGGCAGCGAAATGGCAGCGCCTTCAGGAAAATTCTGGATGCCCACGCCGATGGCGAGCGCCATAGCAGCGCTGTAAAGCGCCGGGTCGCCTCCGTTTTGCGCGGCGAGCGCGAACGAAAGGCCGACGGCCATACCCTCCGGTATGTTGTGCAGCGTAACAGCGAAAACGAGCAGCGTCGTCCTTTTAAGGGAGGAAGGGACGCCCTCCGGGTTCTTTGCTCCGGGGTGCAGGTGGGGAAGAAGGGAATCGAGCCCGACTAAAAAAAGAATGCCGAGAGCAAAGCCCCCCGCTGCGGGAATCCAGCCGATTCCGCCCGCTTTTTCCGCCTGGTCGATGGCTGGAATCAGCAAGGACCATACGGAAGCCGCTATCATAACGCCTGCTGCAAACC
This sequence comes from uncultured Oscillospiraceae bacterium, assembly GCA_900540865.1. GTDB lineage: Bacteria > Bacillota > Clostridia > Oscillospirales > Acutalibacteraceae > Scatavimonas. The sequence continues at coordinate 101,580 of UQHH01000001.1, read as the reverse complement.
CCAGAAAAATGCGCTGAATGCCGATGTTTACTTTTTTACGAAAGAAAAAAACAACCGCGGCGCCGAGCGTCGTCATTAAAAAGGTAAAGCCGGTGCCTCCGGCCGCCCACACAAGTGCCTGTGACATAAGCGCCTCCTTTTATCCATATCATTATTTATAATTTGCTTTTTGCGGGGTATAACCCTGCTTTAGTTATAACGGCAAATACGAATTGTGTCAATAGAATTTGCCGAGGAAAAAGCTGTAACGCGGCCGCCTGTCGAAAAAACAGGGATGCCGCCCTCTCCGTATAAATAAGCGTGCGTATGGAAAAATGTTTTTATAATTTTTTTATGCTTGCAGAAAAATAAGCGCCGTATAGGAGAGTAGAAATGAGATATAAAAGAGAGATTGCGCCCGGTATCTGCTGGGTTGGAGGAAATGACAGGAGGCTTGCGCTTTTTGAAAACATGTTCCCGCTGCCTGACGGTGTGGCTTATAATTCCTATTTGATTTTAGACGATAAAACAGCGCTTATCGATACGGTCGATTCAGCCATTACCCGCCAGTTTTTTGAAAACATTGACGCCGCGCTCGAAGGCCGCGCGCTCGATTATGCCGTAGTCAACCATATGGAGCCCGACCACTGCGCCAATCTTGAGGAGCTCGCCCGAAGGTTCCCGGATATGAAAATCGTCGGCAACCACAAGACCTTCCAGATGATTCGCCAGTTTTACTCGTTCGATTTTGAAAACCGTTTTATGGAAGTCGACGAGGGCGGCGAGCTTGCGCTCGGCAGGCATACCCTCCGGTTTTATTTCGCCCCGATGGTACACTGGCCCGAGGTCATGCTCACTTATGAAAAATCCCAAGGTGTTTTGTTTTCCGCGGACGCGTTCGGCTCCTTCGGCGCGCACTGCGGGAACCTCTTTTGCGACGAGGTAGATTTTGCGCGCGATTACCTGCCGGAGGCGCGGCGCTATTATACGAACATCGTCGGCAAATACGGGCCGCAGGTTCAGACGGCGCTCCATAAGCTGGCAGGTGTGAAAATCAGCATGATATGCCCGCTCCACGGCCTTATTTGGCGAGACAGCCTGCCCTGTATCCTCAGCCTGTACGATTGCTGGAGCCGCTATGAGCCGGAGGAAAAGGGTGTTGTGCTCGCTTACGCCTCTATGTATGGAAACACAGAGAATGCTGTTGATGTGCTTGCCGACAAGCTCTCCGACAGGGGTGTGGGAAACCTGCGCGTATACGACGTATCAAAAACGCATGCTTCCTATATTATAGCCGATATGTTCCGTATGAGCCATATCGTCTTGGCTTCCTCTACCTATAACGGCGGGCTGTATTTCGCAATGGAAGCACTTCTGCATGAAATGGGAGCGCTCCGCCTGCAAAACCGTACGGCGGCAATTATTGGCAACGGTTCCTGGTCGCCGGCGGCAGGAAGGGATATGGAAAAGCACCTGGATAATATGAAGAATATGCGCCTCGTATCGCCGGCGCTTGAGCTTCGTTCCGCGCTGCGTGAGGAACAAATGGCGCAGATTGACGGCCTTATCGACGCGCTTTGCAAAACGCTGTAGCTGCCGGCCTTTTTAGATATTTTCCGTAAATAAAGAGTAAATTGTACAAGAAAACGGACAGAAACACTGTGAAAATACATTCATTGTTAAAAGAAAATTAACAAACATGTTAAATTTATTGACTTTTTTTGGCGGTTTGGGTATATTTATTAACGAAATGCAAAAGTATTTCGCCAAATTTATGGAGGTGTTTAACACAATGAAGTTTCCAGTGAAAAAGGTATTGGCACTCTGTGTCGCCGGCCTTATGACGGCATCCTGCCTTGCGGGCTGCTCGAATGAAGGCGCGCAAAGCGGCGGCGACCAGGGCGGCACGCTCCTCATCGGCGGCGTAGGCCCCCTGACCGGTGACTATTCTACATACGGCGTTTCGGTTCAGAACGGCGCACAGATTGCTGTCGATGAAATCAACAAGGCTGGCGGCGTGAACGGCGTCAAGCTCGAGCTGAAATTCCAGGACGACGAAACAGACCCGACCAAGGCGGTCAACGCGTACAATACGCTGATGGACGCCGGCATGAAGGTTTCCCTCGGCGCGGTAACGAGCGCCGCGTGCATCGCGGTTGCCAACGAAACCCAGAAGGACGGCATCCTGATGCTCACGCCCTCCGGTTCCCAGAAGGAATGCGTACAGTATGGCAACTGCTTCCGCATTTGCTTCAACGACCCGCAGCAGGGTACGGTTTCCGCGGACTACATCGCTAAGAACATGGATATCAAGAAGGTCGCGGTTATTTACGACAAGTCCAACGACTATTCCGCGGGCATAGCAGACAACTTTGAAAAGGAAGCAAAGGTCAAGGGCCTTGAGGTCGTCGCGAAGCAGGCGTTTACCGACCAGACGAACACCGACTTCAATGTACAGCTCCAGAAGGCGAAGGACGCCGGGGCAGAGCTGATTTTCCTGCCGATATACGCGCAGGAGGCGGCTTCTATCCTGATGCAGGCGCAGAAGGCCGGCATGAACATCCCGTTCTTCGGCTGCGACGGACTCGACGGTATCTTTGAAAAGCTCGGCAAGGCAAACGTTGCCGCGGCCGAGGGCGTTATGCTGCTCACCCCGTTTGCGGCGGACGCGAAGGACGAAAAAACACAGAACTTTGTAAAGGCTTATAAAGCGGCTTACGGCGAAAACGTAACGCCCGACCAGTTTGCGGCCAACGGCTACGACGCGGTTTACACAATCAAGGCCGCGCTGGAAAAGGCTGAAGTCAAGGACGCAGGCATCGACGTGAAGGAGCTTGGCACAAAGCTTACCGCGGCGATGACGGAAATCACCGTCGAGGGCCTTACCGGTACGATGACGTGGACCGCCGACGGCGAGCCCACCAAGGAAGCCAAGGCGGTTAAAATTGTAAACGGCGAATACGTAGCGGTTGATTGATGATTAAAGCTTAAAACCTGCAAAATGGGCGGAGTTTTTCAATAACTCCGCCCGTTTCCAATTTTTTTTGAGGCTTTCTCAAAAATACTCTTTGCAGAACGCGCAAAATATTGTATTATATTGTAGATACAGTTTTCGCGTGAGGCATACATCCGGCACAGAATATTTTTGCGGTGGCCCCGCGCGCAGTTTGAATTCCCGGCGCTTTTCGCCGGAGGGAAATGAGGCGGAATATACCCATGAGCATCCTATCCAACCTGATAACCGGCCTGAGCCTTGGCAGCATCTACGCGCTCATCGCACTGGGCTACACCATGGTTTACGGTATTGCTAAAATGCTTAACTTCGCCCACGGCGACGTTATCATGGTCGGCGCTTTTACCATCATTGTTGCGACCAATATGAGCATGCCGCCCATCATCGCGGTTCTTCTGGCAATCGTGATATGTACGATTCTCGGTGTGACAATTGAAAAAATCGCGTATAAGCCCCTGCGTAAGGAATCGCCGCTCACCGTTTTGATTACGGCAATCGGCGTCAGCTATTTCCTGCAGAGCCTCGCGCTTTTGATTTTCGGCACGGACAAAAAGCCGTTCCCGAACATTTTGGGGCTGACTCCCATTACGATTACGGACGGCCTGGTCATCCAGGGCTCCTCAATCGTTACCCTGCTTGTAACGGTCGTCATTATGATTTGCCTGACGCTCTTCATCAACAAAACAAGGACGGGCAGGGCCATGCTCGCCGTATCTGAGGATAAGGGCGCGGCCCAGCTGATGGGCGTCAACGTCAATAAAACCATCACGATTACCTTTGCAATCGGTTCCGCGCTCGCGGCAATTGCCGGCTTATTCTATGGGCTGTCCTACGACTATATCGGCCCCTATACGGGCGCGATGCCCGGTATTAAAGCTTTTGTCGCGGCGGTGTTCGGTGGCATCGGCAGTATACCCGGCGCTATGGTCGGCGGCTTGCTGCTCGGCATTATCGAAAGCCTAGCCAAGGCGTTCAATTTGGGCGAGCTGGCCGACGCTATCGTGTTTGGCGTACTAATCGTCGTGCTTGTCATCAAGCCTACGGGCTTGTTCGGCAAGAAAATTGATGAGAAAGTGTAGGTGGGGGACGATGAAGAAAAAACATATGCTCAAGCCGAGCACCATCAACAACCTGATTACCTACGGAATCGTACTGATTGCATTTTTAGTCGTGCTCTTTATGGACCAGTCCGGCATGATTACCCGCCAGCTGCGCGGGCTGCTCGTACCGGTGGGGCTTAATATTATCCTGGCAATCTCTCTGAACCTCGTCGTCGGCTTTTTGGGGGAGCTTTCCCTCGGACACGCGGCCTTTATGGCGGTCGGCGCGTATGCGGGCTGCTTGTTCTCGATTGCGTTTTCCGATACCTTGGGCACGCTAATCCGCTTTCCGCTCGCTATCCTTATCGGCGGCCTTGTCGCGGCGGTGTTCGGCCTGCTCATCGGCATCCCGGTGTTGCGTCTCAAGGGCGACTACCTCGCAATCGTAACGCTCGCCTTCGGGCAGATTATCGTGTCCGTCATTATTAACCTCGGCTTTACCGGCGGCGCGTCGGGACTAAAGGGTACGCCGCAGGATACAAACTATATTATCGTTTTCGCGCTGGTGCTTGTGACCATGTTCGTCATTATGAACCTCGTCGATTCCAAGCACGGCAGGGCAATCTGCTCTGTCAGGGATAACCGAATCGCGGCGTCGTCCATTGGAATCAACGTTACCTACTATAAGCTGTTCGCGTTTGTGCTCGCCGCGTTTTTCGCGGGTATTGCCGGCGTGCTTTACGGCCACAGCCTGAGCATTGTGCAGGCGTCTGTCTTTGATTACAACAAATCGATTGAAATCCTCGTTATGGTCGTGCTCGGCGGCATGTGCAGCATCCGCGGCTCAATTATCGCTGCCACCATCATTACGGTACTTCCAGAAGTGCTCAGAGGCGCGGACGAATACAGGATGCTCATTTATTCCATCGTGCTCGTCGCGATGATGATTTTAAACGCGAACGACAAGTTCAGGAGCTTTAAATCGCGTCTGTCTGTCGAGGCGTTTTTCCGCAGCCGCAGGGAAAAGAAATTGCTTGCAAAGGAGGAGGCTTGATTATGGCGCTGCTCGAAGTAAAAAATCTCGGTATCTCCTTCGGCGGCCTGAAGGCTGTGGACGACTTCAACGTCACCATTGAAAAGGGCCAGCTTTATGGGCTGATTGGCCCCAACGGCGCAGGCAAAACGACGGTGTTTAACCTATTGACCGGCGTATACAAGCCGACAAAAGGCGCGTTTTTCCTTGACGGCAGAAACCTTACGGGCAAGTCGCCGGAAAAAATCAACCACAGCGGCATTGCGCGTACGTTTCAGAATATCCGCCTCTTCAATAACCTTTCTGTGCTCGATAACGTCAAGCTCGGCTTGAGCGGGAGTAATAAATACTCGGCGTTCTCCGGCGTGTTCCGCCTGCCGGCCTACTGGAAACAGGAGCACCTGATGAACGACGAGGCCATGAAAATACTTGAGGTGTTCGGCCTGGACGCGATGTCAGGGTATCTCGCGCAGAACCTGCCCTACGGCAAGCAGAGAAAGCTTGAAATCGCAAGGGCGCTCGCGACGAAGCCAAAGCTCTTGCTGCTTGACGAGCCTGCCGCCGGAATGAACCCGAACGAGACGGCGGAGCTGATGGATACCATCCGCTTTGTGCGCGACCAGTTCGACATGACTATCCTGCTCATCGAGCACGACATGCGCCTGGTTTCCGGTATCTGCGAGCAGGTCACCGTCCTGAATTTCGGCCAGGAGCTCACGCATGGCGAAACATCCAAGGTATTAAACGACCCGGAGGTCATCACGGCGTATCTTGGCGAGTAAAGGAGAGAAAAGCGTTATGGCAATGCTTGAAATAAAAGATTTACAGGTATACTACGGCGTTATCCAGGCGATTAAGGGAATCTCCTTTACGGTAAACGAGGGGGAGATTATCGCGCTCATCGGCGCGAACGGCGCTGGGAAAACGACGATTCTGCATACCATATCGGGCCTGATTCCGGCAAAAACCGGCTCGGTCAAATTTATGGATAAAGAGCTTACAAAAACAGCGCCGCATAAGATTGTACAGATGGGCATGGCGCACGTGCCGGAGGGCCGCAGGATATTCCAGGAGCTTTCCGTGTACGAAAACCTGAAGCTCGGCGCTTATACGCGCAAGGACAAGGCTGAAATCGAGCAGTCGATTCAAACGGTTTATCAGCGTTTCCCGCGCCTTGAGGAAAGAAAAAAACAGGTTGCTGGTACGCTTTCCGGCGGCGAGCAGCAGATGCTTGCGATGGGCAGGGCCTTGATGAGCAAGCCGAAAATTATCCTGATGGACGAACCGTCCATGGGGCTTTCCCCGCTGCTCGTCTCTGAGATATTCGATATTATTAAAAGCATCAACGAAAGCGGCACGACGGTCCTGCTTGTCGAGCAGAACGCGAAAAAGGCGCTGTCCATCGCAAACAGGGCATATGTGCTCGAGACGGGCAATATCGTGCTCGAGGGCGGCGCCAAGGATTTGATGAACGACGACTCGATAAAAAAAGCGTATCTTGGCGAGTAAAGGAGCGGTATTTTATGTCGAATTTCGTGATTACGATTGCCCGCGCCTACGGCAGCGGCGGCAAGACCATCGGCAAAATGCTTGCAAAGGAGCTGGGCTTTTCCTATTATGACAAGGAAATCCCGATTTTGGCCTCCATCGACAGCGGCATCAATGAAAAGCTGTTCGGCAGGGCGGACGAGAAGCTCAAGGGCGGCCTGTTCAAAAAACCGGTCAACGTGTACCAGGACAACAAGCTGATTCCGCCGCAGAGCGATGATTTTGTTTCCGACGACAACCTGTTCAATTACCAGGCAAAGGTAATCAAGGAGCTGGCGCAGAAGCAGTCCTGTGTGTTCGTCGGCCGCTGCGCCGATTTTGTGCTCAAGGATATGAAAAACATGGTGCGCGTGTTCGTTTACGCGTCCCCGGAAGCGTGTATCAGGAATGTAATCGATATGTACGGCCTGTCCGAAAAAGAGGCGAAGAAGGTCATCGAAAAAACCGACCGCCAGCGTGCCGCTTACTATAAGTACTATACCGGCAGGGACTGGGACAACGCGCGCAATTACGATTTGGTGCTCAACAGCAGCGAGCTGGGCTTTGAGAAGTGTACGCGTATCATCGAGCAGTATTTAAAAATTAAAAATTCATAAGCGTTATGCTTATATCGGTTATCCATATAGGGCGTACCTTAAGCGGCGCCCTGTTCAATCCGCAATAATAACGGAAAAGCCGGAAAATTAACAGAGAAACGGATTGGACTGGAGTATATCACGCCAGCTTTTTATTCCGCGGGGAGAAATAGTCGGTGGAAGAGCAATATGAAAATCGATTGGAACAACGAAGGAAAAAACGAAAGGCTCAAAAAAGAAAACGCCTCTTTATAAATATCTTGCTTGCCGCAGTTATCACCACCGCAGGCATTACGGGAATATTGCTTTTGTGCCGGATAGAACCGCCTCCGGCTGAAGCCGGAAAAACTGCGCCGCATTCTCAGCAGATTCCGGTTGCTTACAGAGACGCTGTACCGGACCGCGAAATTCCAGTTCTTTTACAGGAACCGGAACTTCCAAGCGGCTGTGAGGCTACGGCTGCCGTTATGCTTTTACAGGCTTACGGCTATAACGCCGGTAAGGTGGAATTTGCGCGGGCAATGCCTCAAAGCGGCTTTGAAGTCAATAACGGGCGCACCTATGCGCAGCACCCGAACCAGGCGTATATTGGAAATCCATTTTCATCCAGCGGTATCGGTGCTTTTTCAAAGGTAATAGCCGATACCATGCAGAAGCTTATCGGTAAGGAAAACGGCCGCCATGTGGCGGTAGATATTGCCGGTTCCTCTGAGAAGGAAATTTTAAATTATATCGATAAAGGCGTTCCTGTGTGTATTTGGAGCACCATGAGCATGCTCCCACTTGTCGATGTAGGCGGCTGGTACTTGAAAGATGGAGACGAATATACGGAGCAGTACTACAAATGGCCGGGAAACGAGCATTGTATGCTGCTGACAGCTTATAGCGAAACAGCCGTAACGGTTCACGACCCGATGAAAGGCCGGATAGAATACGACAGGCGGCTCTTTTTCGATAGATATGACGAGGTTGGACGTTATGCGGTTGTCTTGAAGGAGCCTGCGTAAGAGATTGCCCCAACCAATACAATGCAATCCTTAATATAAAATTGCTTATTCCAAAGCGCCGTTTTAAGCGGCGCTTTTTTGTATGCGGAAAATATAATAGAAATAGGACTAATTGTATGATTAAGTTATATTGGGAGTTGCTTTGATTAAGTTGACGGATTGTATGACGGATGCTATAATAATTATGGGAATTTTTAACAAGGAGAGTGTTTCCGATGGATTGTTCTTACATTGCGGAAAAAACATAAAAGAATTGAATAGAAAAGAGGATGGATATGACAGGTAGCTTTAAAAAATACAGCGCGGCCGCGCTTGCCGCCGTTTTGCTTTCTTTGACGCTGTTGAGTCCGGCTTCGGCGGCCGATGCACAAACCACGGCCCCCGCGGATAAAATCGACTCGATTTTACAGGAAAAGCTCGATTCCATGAGCAGCGGAGACACAATCGATGTGTCCGTCTGGCTGCGCGACATCGACTATGAAGAGGTAGAGGAGGAGGTCACGCAAAGGCTGGAGCAAAAGGTTGAAAACGGCGAAATCAGCGAGCAGGCGCTTCTGCTGCCGGAGGACGACCTTCAGACGATGAAACGGCAAAGCAGCGGGAACGCGCAGCTTTCCGCCGAAAGCTTTCAGCCTGTGGCCGGCCTTGATATTGCGGCAATCTCTCAGGAGGCCGCGCAGGAGTTTATTGAAACCAAGCGTGATGTTACGTCGCAGGAATATGCACAGCAAAACGCGCAGGTTTTTGAGAGCCTGTTCCCAAAGGAAAAGCAGGAGTGGTTCCGCACCGTCCCGCAGAAGCAGCCTGAGGTTATCTACTCCTGTAAATACGCGCCGAATATTATGATGACGCTGACTAAGAGCCAGATTCAAGAAATTGCGCGTTCGGCGGACGTAGAGGAAATTTACTATTATAACAATAAGGTTGACCCGGAAGACCTGCCGGAGGAGGAACCGCTCACGCTGGAAGCCTCCCCGCAAACGGTGGCGGCAAGTAATATTTCTTTAAGCTACCAGACCTCGACGGGCGTTTCCAACATGCGCGTCTATAACCACGCGGATGGTACAGGCATTAAAATCGGGCAGATTGAGCTTGGGACGCCTAATATTGATAATGTTGTTTTTCAACACATGAAGGATACCAATAATTCGGATAACGATAAGTTTAAAATTTTATATGCGGGAAGTAGTGAAAAAGGTAATACGGATCACGCTACTGTAGTAGCATCCATTATGGCGGGAAAAACAGCAGAATTCACTTCAATTGTCCCAAATTCAGAGCTTTACTATGCAGGACCGGTTAATCCTCATAATGGTTCAATTGTTTGGAAACAATCAATGGAGCTTTTGGTGGATGCAGGCGTCAATGTAATAAACTCCAGCTGTTCGAATTTATGGTCCACTGAGGCAGGCGGAACATATGGGGATTCCTCAAAATGGATCGATCATTTGGCTTATAGCCATAATGTGACGATATGTATGTCATCCGGAAATTTTAGGTACCCTTTGCGGGGAACAATGGCTTACAATGCAATCACAGTGGGAAATATCAATGATAAACATACAGTAAGTATTTATGACGACAAAAGAGAAAATAATGTAAAGAATCCAATAGAGCAATCGGCGTATTCTGACGACCCAACGCTTGCATATAAACCCGACATTATGTCCCCTGGCGCGACGGCAGGAACTCCGGTCGACCGCCAAACGGAAACCAGTCATGGAGGAACAAGCTATGCCGCGCCCATTGTTTCCGGCGCCGCCGCGCAGCTTTGCTGCATGTATTCCTATTTTAAAACAAAGCCGGCGCTCATTAAGGCTGCCCTGCTCGCGGGCGCGATGAAAACGCAGGAGATGGAAGAATACGACAGCGATACCGACCCCAACAACAATATCGACAGCGTCACGGGCAGCTGGCGACCGGCGCTCTGCCGCATGAACGGAGCGGGGATGCTAAACGTCACCAACTCAGCGGCCCTGCTTTACGACAGCTGCTATAGCTACTTCCCGAATTTCGGCGGGACGAACAATCCGTTTACTACGGAAATGGAGGTCGAGTACTACTCCAGAATGCAAATTTGTTTGAGCTGGCTCAAAAAGAATACAATAACTGGCGCGCACCAGACAGGCACGGTAAATGATGCGGACAAGGACGCGTTTATTCTAGAGGTGCTCGACCCGCAGGGAGAGCTTATTTATAATTCCTGGTACCGTTACGATACGAAGGAATATATCGCGTTTGAGCCAACGGTGCTCGGCACCTACACCATCCGGGTAAGAAAAACAAGCCTGCTCAGTACCGGCACGGATTTTGCGCTGTGCTGGTACCAGATATAAAGGAGAGATTATTATGAAAAAGGTAATAAGCCTGATTTTAGTCCTGCTGATGCTATGTAGTATGTCTGTCATAGCCGTTTCGGCAGATGGGGAATATTATGATCCGTTTATTCATTATTATAAATTTGGTGAAAGCAATGGGTATGATATTTGTATCATTGAAGCAAGTGCAAAATTGGTATTGCTTTATGAAGTAATCGGAGACTATTTATTTTATGGTCCTAATATTCCTGGTTGGGTCACGGATGACCCAACCAGAATCTACGCGGTCAAGGGCGACGAGCAAATTTATATCAAAGACGCCTGCGACCGGGGGCTCATCGATATGGATGAGGTCGCAAAAATGGTGGATGGATTTGAAGCGTCGGAGCAGCAGATTTATTATTTTGTAGTCCCACTCGGCGATATAAATGAAAATCGTAAGCTCGAGGTAGCGGACGCGGTCATCATACAGAAGATTATTGCGAAAATGGAGACGATGACGTCAACATCAACGGAAATTTTATGCGACGTGAACAAAGACGGTAATATCAACATAGAAGACGTTCTGCTTTTACAGAAAAAGATAGCGAAGCTTATCCCATAAGAGCTATAGCGTTTTCGGGGCGGTCAAAAATGAGAAAAAGAATAAAATCGAGGGATGTCCGGCGCTTGTCCGGGCGTCCCTTTTTTCTTTTCAATTTATAGCGTTGAGCGGGTAGGGAATTTTTGTCATATTGGAATACGGCGGCGAATAGATATAGCTTAGAAACAAATACCGTCGCCGTGGGCGGACAGGTATTAAAAAGGAGAGATACAAATATGGATTATTCGTTGTCAAAAAAGTCTTTGTCTGTAAGCGAAACGGTATTTGAAGGATGTTTGGAACAGCCGATCGACCTCGATTTCAGCCTGCCGGACTACTGCCCGGATATCCAGCGCATTTTAAAGTGCCAGGCATATCCAAAAATCTTTACGAAGAACGTGTCCGGCGACAGGCTCGACGTGGACGGCGCGGCGGTCGTGCGTATTCTTTACGTGGACGCGGTAAAAAAATCCGTGCGCTGCAGTGAGCACGTCATGCCGTTTACCAGCTCGTTCAACCTCAAAACCACACCGCAGAACGCGGTCGTCCTTGCAAACGCCAAGCCGGAATATTTAAATTGCCGGGCTTTAAGCCCCAGAAGGCTCGACATTCACGGGGCCTTTACCGTCTGCGCGAAGGTCGTAAGCAAGGCGGACAGGGAAAACGTCTGTTCTGTCGACGGGGACGACGTGCAGATGATGAAAGCGTCCTTCCCGGTGACGACCGTTACAGGCAGCGGGCAGCAGCTCTTTACCGTTTCTGAGGACATCGAGCTGGGCAGCGGCAAGCCGCCGGTCGAATCCATCCTGCGTACGGACGCAAAGGCATACCTGACGGAATGCAAGGCAATCACGAATAAAATGATGATTAAGGGCGATTTGAACCTCAAGGTGCTTTACCTTGCCGACCTCGATACCGGCGCGGTGGAGGTGCTCGATTATACCATTCCCATCAACCAGATTATCGACGCTGACGGCGTCGACGAAAACGCTTCCTGCGATACGGTGCTCGAGATTATGACCTACGACGTGCGCGTGCGCAACGACCTTTCCGAAAACGATACAATCATGTCGCTTGAGGCAAAGCTCTGCGCGACGGTCACCTCCTACGGTGAGGACGAGGCGCAGCTCGTTACAGACGCGTATTCCACGGTTTATGACCTCGACCTTACCTTTGGGCAGGTACAGCTGCCTAAGCTTATGACCATTATCAACGACACGTATGTCAATAAAAGCACGGTGGAGTCAAGCTCCTCCGGTATTACCAAAATGCTCGATTTGTGGAATGAGCAATGCACCGTAAAGGCGCTTGAGGAAAACGGCAGGATGGTGCTTACCGGCAAATTCAACGTATGCATATTGGCGCTCGACAGCGAAGACGCTCCTTTCTATACGGAACGCGCGGTAGACTTTACTTATCCGCTTAATCTCGACGGAGAAATCAAGAATCTCATCGCGGCCCCGCGCGCGCAGGTTGTTTCCATCAGCTACCGTCTGGGCGACGGCAACCAGCTCGACCTGCGTACGGAAATCCAATTGTCCGTCCCGGTATTTGAACATAAATCCACACGCGCCGTTACGGCGGCGTCGGCAAATGAGGAGCACCTGCGCCAGAAGGACGACAGTGTGGCGCTTACGCTCTATTACGCCGGGGATGGGGAAAAAATCTGGGATATTGCAAGGGATTACTGTATCTGCTGCGACGCGGTCAAGGCGGAGAACGATTTAGCGGAAGATACCGTAGCGCAGGACAGAATGCTGCTCATACCCAACATATAAAAAGGAGGAAGTCACTGTGGAAGAGCGAAATATTTATCAGGACATTGCCCGCAGAACAAACGGCGACATCTATATAGGAGTGGTAGGCCCCGTCCGGACCGGTAAATCTACGTTTATCAAGCGGTTTATGGATACGCTCGTCATTCCGAATATCGCAAACGACAGCAGGCGCGACCGCGCCGTCGACGAGCTGCCGCAGTCCGCCGCGGGCCGGACCATCATGACGACGGAGCCGAAATTCATCCCGGAGGACGCGGTTGAGGTAAACATCGGCGGCAACGCGACGTTCAAGGTCAGGATGATTGACTGCGTGGGCTATATCGTGCCGAGCGCCATCGGCTATATTGAGGACGAACAGCCGCGTATGGTCAAGACGCCGTGGTTCGAGGATGAAATCCCGTTCAATATGGCTGCGGAAATCGGTACCAAAAAGGTTATAACCGACCATTCGACCATCGGCCTGGTCATTACGACCGACGGTACCATCAGCGACATCCCGCGCGAGGAGTATGAAGAGGGCGAGGAGCGCGTCATCAAGGAGCTCAAGGAAATCAACAAGCCCTTTGTCATCCTTCTAAACAGCGTCCAGCCGAACGCGCAGGAAACGCACGTCCTGGCTTCCGAGCTTTCGCGCAAATACGGCGTACCCGTCGTACCGGTGAGCTGCATGGATTTGGATGAAAACGAAATCAAGCGCATTTTGGCACAGATTTTGTTTGAGTTCCCAATCAAGGAAATCAAGGTCGATATGCCCAAGTGGGTTTCCTCGCTTGAAAAGGAGCACTGGCTGAGAAGCAGTATTTTCACCGCGATTGTCAACTCGGCGCAGAACGCTGAGAAAATCCGGCAGGTGCAGGACATCACGCGCGACATCGGCGCTTGCGAGTATGTCACGAGCGCGCAGGTAAGCGCCATTGATTTGGGGCAGGGCCACGCGAAAATTTCCGTTTCCCTCAACCAGACGCTGTTCTATAAGGTGCTTGGGGAGAAAACAGGCTTCGACATCCGTGACGAGGGCGGTATGCTCGACTGTATGCTGGAGCTTGCGACCTTAAAGCAGGAATACGAGCGCATTCGCGACGCGTACAACGACGTCAACGAAACGGGCTACGGCATCGTCATGCCAACGATGGAGGAGCTTACACTCGAGGAGCCGGAAATCGTCAAGCAGGGCGGCAAGTATGGTATTCGCCTGCGCGCCTCCGCGCCGTCCATTCATATGCTCAAGACGAATATTACAACAGAGGTCACGCCTATCGTCGGCTCGGAGCAGCAGTCTGAGGAGCTTGTCATGTACCTGCTCAAGGAGTTCGAGGAGAGCCCGTCGAAGATTTGGGAATCAAATATCTTCGGAAAGTCCTTAAACGAGCTGGTTAACGAGGGGCTGCACAACAAGCTCACCCGTATGCCGCCGGACGCGCGCAACAAGCTCAAGGAGACCATTGAGCGCATTATCAATGAGGGCTGCAACGGCCTGATTTGTATTATCCTTTAATCCTATTCAACACTGTTCCCGCACGGACGCCCGTGCGGGAATTCTTTGTTGTAGGAAACAGTATATATTGTGCACAAAACTTGGAAGGTTTTTATGGATATTATGGCATGAGATGTGATATTTTTTCTATTTTATGTTGGAATTGTGCTATTTCATCCGCTTGCAATTTTTCATGGTATTCATTATTATTAAAGGTAAGGGTGTGCAAGGGCCGGTCGTTTACTGGAGAATACGTGCGGTAGATTATATATACAGCGCGCCCGTGGAAGCGTAATTTATTTACGGAAGAATGAAAGGAATGATTACATTGAAGAAGCTGACAAGCTTATTGCTTGCCATTTTGATGCTCTGTGGAATCGCCGTCTCGGCAGGAAGCCTCTCGACGGTCGGTACGCCTCCGTCCCCGCCGTACCCTTTGCGGGATAAAGGGGACATAGAGCAAAAACGCGGTGTCTATTATGAAATTTTTGTCCGCTCGTTTGCCGATTCTGACGGCGACGGCGTCGGCGATTTTAACGGCGTGACCGCAAAGCTCGACTACTTAAAGGATTTGGGCGTAGAGGGCATTTGGCTGATGCCCATCAATGAGTCAAACTCCTACCACGGCTACGACGTAACGGACTACTACGCCGTTAATTCCGATTACGGTACGGAAGCCGACTTTAAAAAAATGCTCGATGAAGCGGAGAAGCGCGGCATCAAGGTGATTATGGACTTTGTCATCAACCACACCAGCAGCCAGCACCCGTGGTTTACGGCGTCCAGGAACGTAAACAGCCCATACAGGGATTATTACACATGGGTATCCCAAAGCGACCCGGACTACGACCCGTCCGATACGTCCGCGTGGGGCTCCCGCGTATGGCAGCGCTCCGGCAGCTATTATTATTACGGCATGTTCTCGAGCGGAATGCCCGACCTCAACTACGAAAACCCAAAGGTTAGGGAAGAGGTCATAGCCGCAGCCAAGAAATGGCTTGAATTTGGCGTTGACGGCTTCCGCCTCGACGCGGCGATGCATGTCTACGGAGACAATGAATACAAGCATTTGACCGAAAGCCAAACCTTCAAGAATCTTGAATGGTGGAACGAGTTTGCCATTGCCTGCGAGGAAGTAAACCCGGATGTTTACCTCGTCGGCGAGGCGTGGCAGGGAAGCGAGGCGCTTGCGGAATACGCCCAGCCGTTCGATACCAAGTTCGATTTTGCGTTCCAGGAGAACCTGACCGACGCGGTGCAGAGGGAAAGCGCGAACGTAAACAATTCACAGTCACTCGCTGAGTTCCTGCAGAATGTTCAGGAGCAGCATTATGCTGCCGCGAACAGCAAGTACCTCGACGGCGTGTTCGGTTCAAACCACGACCAAAACCGCATCATGTCAGTCGCAAAGAATGAACAGCAGGCGAAGATGATTGCAAGCATCTACCTAACGCTCGACGGCAACCCGTATATTTATTACGGAGAGGAAATCGGCATGAAGGGCGTAAAGCCTGACGAACGCATCCGCGAGCCGTTCAAGTGGACGGCAGACGGAAGCGGCATGGACACCGACTGGCAGAACGCCTCGTCAAACCGCAATACCGTTCCGCTTTCCGAGCAGATAAACGACCCCGGTTCCATGTACAGCTTTTATAAAGAGCTAATCGCCGTCCGCCAGAACAGCACGGCGCTGACCTACGGCAAGTTCGAGGCGGTCGATACCGGAAGAAAGGCGGTTATGGGCTACACGCGTACGTCTGAGGACGAGAGCGTGCTTGTGCTCCATAACTTCTCCGGCAGCAGCATTACGATTGAACTGGCGGCGGCAAACGGCGCTGAGATTCTTATGTCTGACAGCGGCAAATCGACCGTCAGCGGCAGCAGCGTTACGCTCGACGGTTATTCCAGCCTTATCCTCAAAACCTCCGACGAGCCTTTGAAGCTCGGTGACGCGACAGGCGATGGGAAAATCAACCTTCAGGACGCACTGGAGATGCAGAAGCATATGGCTAGTATGCTGGTGCTGAAGGGCAAATTCTTTACGGCTGCCGACGTCAATAAAAACGGCAAGGTCGAGCTGGTCGACGTGCTTTCCGTCCAGAAATACCTGGCGGGCGTCACAGCGGAGGTCGAATAAAATAAAAGTATATTGCCGCGGCCAAATTTGACCGCGGCATTTTTTAAAAATTAGGACAGAAAGGGTGCAGAATATGAAAAAAGCGGCAGCTTTTTTACTCAGCGTGTTGCTCATTGCCGGTATTCTTACATTTACTGGCTGTACGCCCGGCGGCGATTCCTCCCAGCAGGATACCCAGCCGCCTTCCTCCGCGGATTCGTCTGCAGCGTCCGAGGCAAACGCGAAGCCCGCCTATGCCCTGCGAAACAAAGGGGATATGGAGCAAAAGCGCGGCGTGTATTATGAAATCTTCGTCCGCTCGTTTGCCGATTCCGACGGCGACGGCACAGGGGACTTTAACGGTGTTACCGCCAAGCTCGATTACTTAAAGGAGCTCGGCGTCGACGGCATATGGCTGATGCCAATTAACGAATCCGACTCTTACCACGGCTACGACGTAACGGACTACTATGCCGTCAACTCCGATTACGGCACGGAGGACGACTTTAAAAAGATGCTGGAAGAGGCGCACAAGCGCGACATCAAGGTCATTATGGATTTTGTCATCAACCACACGAGCAATAACCATCCGTGGTTCAGGGATTCAAAGAAAGCGGACGGCAAATACCGGGACTATTATACCTGGGTAACGGAGGACGACCCGGATTTCGATTCCTCCGACCGTTCTCCCTGGGGCTCCCAGGAATGGCATAAATCGGGCGGCGGCTATTTCTTCGGCATGTTCTCAAGCGGTATGCCCGACCTCAACTACAGCAACGAAGAGGTCCGCAGTGAGGTCAAGGCCGCCGCTAAAAAGTGGCTGGAGCTCGGTGTGGACGGCTTCCGCCTCGACGCGGCAATGCATATCTTCGGCGACAACGAGAACAAGCACATTAAAAGCCAGCTGGAAGAAAATCTGGAATGGTGGAACGAGTTTGCAATCGCCTGCGAAGAGGTCAACCCGGACGTTTATCTCGTTGGAGAAGCATGGCAGGGAAGCGAGACGCTTGCCGAGTATGCACAGCCGTTCGACACGAAGTTCGATTTCGCCTTTGAGGAAACGCTGATGCAGGCAATTAAGAGCGAAAGCACAATCCACAGCACGTCAAAATCGCTCGCCGGCTTTTTGGAGGACGTCCAGAATCAGCACTACGAGGCCGACAGCAAATATATAGACGGGGTGTTCGGCACCAACCACGACCAAAACCGCATTATGTCCCAGACCTTCAGTGAGGAGCAGGCAAGGCTCGTCGCAAACATTTACCTGACGCTCGACGGCAACCCGTACATCTATTACGGCGAGGAAATCGGTATGCAGGGCGAAAAGCCGGACGAGCGTATCCGCGAGCCGTTCAAATGGACGGCAGACGGCAGCGGCATGGATACCGACTGGGAGGACATGCTCTCGAACGAGACCACGCCCGCGCTTTCCGAGCAGCTGGAAGACGAGGGCTCTATGTACCACTACTACAAAAAGCTGATTTCCGTCAGGAAAAACAGCGAGGCGCTCTCAAAGGGCAAATTTAAGGCAATCGACGCCGGAAGCGACGACGTAATGGCGTACAGCCGCGTTTCCGACAGCCAGACGGTCTATGCCGTCCATAACTTTACAGACGAAAAGGTTACAGTCAAGCTGCCGGAGGCCAAGGGCGGCAAGGTGCTCTTTACGAGCAGCGGCAAGGGCGAGCTTTCCGGCGATACCATTACGCTCGGCGCGTATGCGAGTATCCTGGTTGAGAAATAAAATTTAAACGATGGTTCAATTTCAAGGGAGGGAGCCGGTACGAAAATCACAGTAATCGGCGGGGGGAATATCGGCACCCTGATGGCTGCTGAATTCGCCCACAAGGGACATGAGGTAACCGTATATACCTCGCGGCCGGAACGCTGGAGTAAGAAAATAGAGGTATACGGCGCTGGGGAAAAGCTCCTGTTGACTGGGAATTTGTCAAAAGTGACAAATCATTTGCGGGAAGCCTTGGCAGACGCCCAATACATTTGGATTACAGTACCCGCCCAGGCGTTTACGGACTTAGCAAGGATGACGCCTTTTGTCCAAAAAGGACAGAAAATCGGCGTAGTTCCCGGAAGCGGCGGCGCGGAGTTTGCATTTAAGGGCATGCTTGAGAAGGGCTGCACGCTTTTTGGACTTCAGCGTGTGCACAGTATTGCAAGGCTCAAGGAATACGGCAAAGCCGTCTACGAATTGGGCAGAAAGGCGGAGCTTCAGGTTGGCGCTATCCCGTCGGAAGAAACTGCGGATATTTGCAATACTGTAGAAAAGCTGTTCGATATGCCTTGCGCGGCGCTTAAAAACTACCTGTCTGCAACACTGGTTGCATCAAATGCTATTTTACACACCACACGGCTCTACTCCATGTTCAAGGAGCATCGGGCAGGCGACGTATATCCGAGAAACTTCCTGTTCTATGAGGAATGGACGGACGCTTCTTCTGAGATACTGATTGCCTGTGACCGGGAGCTTCAGGAGCTTTGCGGCGCGATTCCGCTGGACTTGCGCGCAGTAAAGTCGCTGCGGGACCATTATGAAAGCCAAACGGTAAAAGCAATGACGGACAAAATCAGCGGAATCAAGGCGTTTAAGGGCTTGCTGTCTCCCATGAAAGAGGCAGCGGGCGGCTGGGTTCCAGACTGGTACTCCAGGTATTTTACAGCGGATTTTCCCTTTGGACTTAAAATTATAAAGGATATGGCAGCAATTTTCGGCGTCCTGACCCCCAATATAGACACCGTGTGGGACTGGTATATCAGAACGGCTTGGCAGGAAGATGTTAGAATTTTCAACATCGGGCTTGACCGCAAAAGCCTGCTCAATTTATATAATTACCCGCACAAAGAAAACGGCATATCTTTGGGTTTTTAAGCAAGAGAATAAAAAGTTTTATGGCCGCCTGCATTTCGCAGGCGGTTTTTTGCAGCTTGGCGGCAAAATCAGGCGGGTCGGTTTTAATTGCTTGCTTTGAGGGGCGTTCGCCGTATAATAGAATTACAAGGAATCCTTGTACTGAAAAAGGAGGGAGAACGTGAAGATACGGCTAAATCAAGACCCGGCCTTTACCGATACGGAAATCATCATAAACTGCCCGCGCGCGGACGAGGATATCCTGCGGCTCATCGCGTCGCTGCGCGTTTCTGAGCAAAAAATCACAGGCGAGCTCGACGGCGAGCTGCGGCTGCTCGACGTCAAGGATGTGTTGTATATCGATACCGCAGACAAGAAAGCGTTCCTATATACGGAAAAGCAGGTATACAAAAGCACGCTGCGCCTGTACGAGCTGGAGGAACGCCTTGCCGGGATGGACTTTTTCCGGGCGGGCAAATCCTGTATCGTCAATTTCTGCCGCATCAGCAGTATCCGCCCGGAATTTGGCGGCCGGATGCTTCTGACCATGGAAAACGGGGAGAAGCTCTATGTGTCGCGCCAGTACGCGGTGGAATTAAAAGAAAAGCTAGACAAATTGGAAAGGGGAAAACAAGTATGAAACGTTTTTTACAGCATGCGGTTGAATGGAAAACGGCGGCCTGCTATATGTTCACGGGAACCGTAATCCTGTATATGATTATAGCCGCCTTCATGGGGCAGGAAAGCGTAAACCTTGTAACGCTGCTCGGTCTTTTGATTATCTCTTCGGTCGGCACGCTGATTCAGTATTTGTGTTTTACGCAGAATGTAATCAAGAAAATGCGCTACACAGGCCGTTTGTTCCTGTTTTTGGTTTTGTTCCTGCCGGTTTTGACAATCTGCGCCCTTACGCTGCAATGGTTCCCTCCGCAGTACGCGCTCGGCTGGTTGGTTTTCATTGGTATTTTTATTCTGGTGTTCGCGGCGATGACCATTGGGTTTGAAATTTACTACCGCATTACCGGCAAAAAATACGACGGCCTTCTGGGGCAGTACAAGAGGGATAAAGAAAAGAAAACACGCTGATAACAACACCATATGGAAAAGCCCGGCCAGAATTACTGGCTGGGCTTTTTTACCGCTTGACAGCCTATCGGTTGTTCGGTATAATGTACCTAACGATTGATAGGGAGAATAGGTATGACGACAAAAGAAAATATTATTGAGCAGGCGCTGCGCCTGTTTTCCGCTAAGGGCTTCGAGGCGGTTTCCGTCAGGGATATTGCCGGTGCGGTGGGCATAAGGGAAAGCTCGCTTTACTACCATTTTAAAAACAAGCAGGATATTTTCGACACCATTGTCGATGCCTGCTTTGAAAAAGCAAACGTCTACTTTCGCGGGCAGCCGCTTCCCTTTGCAATCGGGGACGACATTTCCATGTACAAGGATATCGATATCGATACGCTTACTGGGCTGGTTTTTTCGACCTTCGGTTATTTTTTCGACGACCCTTACAACGTGATGTTCCGCAGGCTGCTGACCGTCAGCCAGTTCGACAACGAGAAGGCGCGCCGGATTTACCGCCAGCTTTACCGCGAATACCCCATTACCTTTCAAACGGGGATTTTTGAAATGCTCATGAAAACGGGTGAATTCCGGGAAGAAAACCCGGCTGTGACCGCAATGGAATTTTACGCCGTGCCCTTTATGCTGATTCATACGTGCGACAGCCTAGAGGAGGCAAAGCCCGCGCTTAAGGAGCATGTCCGGCAGTTTGTGAGGAATTACCATGTTTAACCGCATCCGGCTTTTTACAAGCGGGCTGCTGTTCCTCTTCTCTGTTTACTGCTTAATTTGGAACCCGCAGCTCCCGTTTTCCCTGCCCGCATGGGTTTACATAGCCGCGACAGTGTATTTTGCCGCATTTCCCGTGAAGGATATGCTCCCATGGTTCAGCCGGAGCAGGTATAAGGGCCGGCAGTTTGGGTATGGATATGAGCGTAAGCCTGACTGCACGGACGCAGCGCTTTTGCAGACAAAGCGGAAATTTGACCGCCGCGCGCTTGCGGCGCTTATATTCTGGCTGTGCTTCATGGCGGCGGGCGGCTCGCTTTACTTAGCCGGCGTAATCGGGCGGGAATGGATATTTTTCTTTTTCGCCCTTTCAAACTTTGGCGTTTACTTTTCCATTTTTTTCTGGTGCCCGTTTTATTCACTTTTTTTACGCCCGGAATGCTGTATGGAATGCCGGATTTATAATTGGGACAGCTTTTTTTCCTACAGCTTCCTGATTTTTCTACCGTCTGCTTATACCGTGGCGCTGTTCTCGCTGGGGGTACTCTCCCTGCTCGTATGGGAAGTAATGCACCACAGGCACCCGGAGCGGTTTTATAAGGTAAGCAGCGCGGGGCTTGCGTGCGAGCTATGCGACCACGAGGCCTGCAAGCAGCACAAAAAGAAATTTTTCAGCAAAGAGCTCAAGGAGGAAGAAAAATGAACGCTATCATCCTGTATTATTCCAAAACCGGCTTTACAAAGAGGTACGCCCGGTGGATATGCGAGGCGCTTTCCTGTGAATGCGTCCCCTTTGAACAGCGCGGGCAAATTGATTTTTCCAAATATGATACCGTTATTTTCGGCAGTTGGGTGCACGCGGGCAGGATACAGAAGTTTGGCTGGCTCAAAAAGCAGCTCCCTGCCTGGACGGACAAAAAAATCACGGCTTTCGCCGTGGGCGCTATGCCGCCGGACAGCCCGGTAACATTGGATTTACCAAAGAATAATTTAACGCCGCAGGAGCAGGGGAGGGTAAAATTGTTTTATTTCCCCGGCGGAATCAATTACGATAAAATGTCCTTTTTTTCAAAAAGGATTATGAAGCTGTTCACCGCGATGATGTCGAAAAAGCAGGACAAAACGCCGCAGGAGGAAGAGGCGGCGCGCATGCTTTCACAATCCTACGATTTATCCGGCCGGAAATATACCGAGCCGCTGTTAAGCTATCTAAGGGAACGGGTATAATAGCCTGTTCCCTTAATTTTCAAAAAAATTTGAGATTTCATGGAAAATACCTTGACAATTTGGTTAGCCGTTGCTAATATATATGTGGTTAGGAGCTTCTAACCTTTATTTTTGGTTGGGAGTTAGATAAGACTTACTAAAAAAGCGAGGGGTGAATATGATGCCGTTGACGCTTGCAAGTGTCGGAGAGGAAAACATGATTAAAAAAATTGGCGGCAGGCCTGAGGTCAGGGCGCATCTTGAAAATCTCGGATTTGTGGCCGGAGGGAACGTTACGATAGTTTCAACCATGGGCGGCAGTCTTATCGTCAATGTCAAGGAATCCCGCGTGGCAATCAGCCGGGAAATGGCAAGTAAAATTATGGTGTAAACCATTTTGAATCAACTAGGAGGAATCAAGGTGAAAACGCTGAAACAGGCAAAGATTGGGGACACGGTCACTGTGGTGAAGCTCCATGGAGAGGGCGCCGTCAAGCGCAGGATTATGGACATGGGCATCACCAGGGGCATCCCGGTGCATATCCGCAAGGTCGCGCCGCTGGGAGACCCGATTGAGGTTACCGTCAGGGGCTATGAGCTTTCCATAAGAAAAGCGGACGCCGGCATGATAGAGGTGGAATAGTTCCTTTCCGAGCCGAAAGGAATTGTTTTGGCACAGCGGGTTAGCGGAAGCTAACTTGATGCGTAACTGGGATTTATCGTATCTGGAAAGGAAGAACGCTATGAACATGAGAATCGCCCTGGCGGGCAATCCGAACAGCGGGAAAACAACGCTCTTTAACGCCCTGACCGGCTCCAACCAGTTTGTAGGAAACTGGCCCGGTGTTACAGTGGAAAAAAAGGAAGGTAAGCTTAGAAAACACGATAACGTGGTGATTACAGACCTTCCCGGCATTTATTCCCTGTCGCCCTACACGCTGGAAGAGGTGGTGGCAAGAAAATATCTTGTAGAGGAACGGCCGGACGCTATCCTCAATATTATTGACGGCACAAATCTCGAACGGAATTTATATCTGACCACACAGCTGACTGAGCTCGGTATTCCCGTCGTAGTGGCTGTCAATATGATGGATATTGTCCGAAAAAACGGCGACAAAATTAACATAGAAGAGCTTTCCCGCGAGCTCGGGTGCCGTGTTGTCGAGGTATCCGCCCTCAAGGGCAGCGGCGTTATGGAAGCCGCGCAGGCGGCGGTTGAGGCGGCAAGCGGCCCTAAAACCGTTCCGCAGCACAGCTTCAGCGGCGCGGTGGAGCACGCAATCGCACACATTGAAGAGGCAGCGGTACATAATCTTCCCGAGGAACAGCAGCGCTGGTACGCCATCAAGATTTTTGAACGTGACGAGAAGGTGCTTTCCGGCTTAAGCCTTGAACAAGCTTTACTCGGACATATCGAGCGGGACATCCAGGCCGCCGAGCAGGAGCTCGACGACGACGCGGAAAGCATCATTACAAACGAGCGTTATCTTTATATCGCTTCTATCATCAAGGGATGCTATAAGAAAAAGAATAAGGGAAAGCTTTCTACATCAGATAAAATCGACCGTGTGGTCACCAACCGCTGGGCGGCGCTGCCGATTTTTGCGGCCGTTATGTTCATCGTTTATTTCCTTTCCGTTTCGACCGTCGGCACCTGGGCGACCGATTGGGCGAACGACGGCGTGTTCGGCGACGGCTGGCACCTGCTTACCATAGGCGCGGCCGAATATGAAGCAGCTGCCGAAGCTTACACCGGGCCGGGAGCCATCGTCGAAGCCTTTGAAGCGGCGGCGGAGGATGCCGGGGTTGACCCCAGTGAAGCGGAAAGCCTTACGGCGACAGCATACCTGTATGACGGCGAGGGCAACGTAGAGGAAGAGATACCCGTTACATACGCTTCCTATGAGGAAGCCGCAAAGCTAGAAGAGCCAAACCCCGCAGACTACGGCGTTTGGGTACCCGGCATTCCGGGGCTGATTGAAAACGGCTTAAACGCAATCAACTGCGCGGACTGGCTGCAGGGCTTGATTTTGGACGGCATCGTAGGCGGCGTTGGCGCTGTGCTCGGCTTTGTCCCCCAGATGCTCGTGCTGTTTTTGCTTCTTGCCATCTTAGAAGCGTGCGGTTATATGGCGCGTATCGCCTTCGTTATGGACCGCATCTTCCGCAAGTTCGGGCTGTCCGGCAAATCGTTTATCCCGATGCTCATTGGCACCGGCTGCGGCATCCCTGGTATTATGGCGTCGCGTACGATTGAAAACGAACGCGACCGGCGCATGACGATTATGACCACGACATTTATCCCATGCGGCGCAAAGCTCCCGATTATCGCGCTGATTGCGGGCGCGCTGTTCGGCGGCGCGTGGTGGGTCGCGCCGAGCGCGTATTTTGTGGGCATCGCGGCTATCATCATTTCCGGTATTATGCTGAAAAAAACAAAAATGTTTGCCGGCGACCCGGCTCCCTTCGTTATGGAGCTTCCGGCGTATCACCTGCCGACTGCCGGCAACGTGCTCCGCTCCATGTGGGAACGCGCGTGGTCGTTTATTAAAAAGGCGGGTACGGTCATCCTGCTTTCGGCCATCGTGCTTTGGTTCCTGCAGGCCTTTGGCTTTGAAAACGGCGGCTTCGGCATGGTGGAAGACCTCAATCATTCTATCCTTGCTGTTATCGGGGGCGCGATTGCGTGGATTTTCTCCCCGCTCGGATGGGGCAACTGGCAGAGCGCGGTTGCAACGATTACGGGCCTGATTGCGAAGGAAAACGTCGTCGGCACCTTCGGCGTGCTCTTCGGCGGGTTCGATGAGGTCGCGGAGAACGGCTGGCAGATTTGGGCGAATATGCGGGCCGTGTTTACACCGCTCGCGGCATATTCCTTCCTCATTTTCAATCTTCTGTGCGCTCCGTGCTTTGCGGCAATCGGCGCCATCAGGCGGGAAATGAACAACGCAAGGTGGACCCTGTTCGCCGTTGCTTACCAGTGTGTTTTCGCGTATGCAATCTCCCTTGTGGTGTACCAGCTCGGTATGCTGTTTATTGGGCAGGGCAATGTGATTGGCTCAATTGCGGCGTTTTTGGTTGCCGCGCTGCTAGTATTTATGTTGCTGCGTCCTTATAAAGAGGGTACGGCGCTCAAGGCAAATGTAAAAGTGTGATAAAAAGGAGGCGTCATAATGCTGGGATTTTTAGCCGTGAACTGGGGTACGATTCTCATCGGCTCCATTGTGGCGGCAGCCGCCGTTTTAATTGTCGTGAAACTGATTCGCAACAGGAAAAACGGAAAAACCTCGTGCGGCTGCGGCTGCGAGCACTGCCCGTCCTCGGGTATGTGCCATAAAAAATAAGAGCCCGCGGCAAGGAAAAACCGGCATGGAAAGCATGCCGCCAGCTTCCGGCATAAAACAAAAACATTTACGTAAAAGCCGGAACAGCTTAGCGGCAGAACGCTATCCCCACGGTTTTTTGCCCGTATAATAATCACTTAATGCAACCTGGCTATGATACGCCTCGATTGCGCCTGCGCGCCGGTGCAGCCCCTCGGCCGTATGGATATAATCGTTATGGGCGTGGAGCGCAAGCTGCATTTCTACAGGCAAAGACAAAAAGTACTTCCTTGCGCTGCTGCTGCCTCTTATCAGCTCATGCAATCCTGTATACCGCATAGGCTCACCTCCGGCAGTATTATTGCAGGCAGCGGCTGGAATATGCGATTGAAAGACATGATAATGTTGCTGTAAAATAGCGGAAAGAGCGCGGCGGCCTTCTTTTTTAAAATATTAGTTTTTGCGAACTCAAACTGGACGATATATTAAGTTTTAATATCAGCAGGTATATCCCGCTTGCTTTTCCGGATAAATTTGTAAGCCGCGTCATACAATAGCTTTATCGATTAAGCGGCGCGCCAAGTGTCCGGCGTATATTAAAAACTGCCGGGCCTTAGCTTCCGCTTTAATAAAAACATATAGTTAGTCAATGCTAACTGAATAATTCCACTGAAAGAAAGGATGATAATTATGAGCGTTGTAATTGTCGGCGGGAATGAAAGAATGGCCTGTCAGTATGCGAATATTTGTAAGCACTACGGCTGCAAGGCGAAAATTTTCACCAAAGAAAGCGGTTCGCTTAAGAAAAAGATGGGTTGCCCCGACCTTTTGATTTTATTTACCAATACGGTTTCGCACAAGATGGTCATAAGCGCGTCTCAGGAGGCGAAACGGAATAAAATCCAAATTGCACACGTTCATGCAAGCAGCGCCTGTGCTTTACACAATGTTTTGTCTGAGCGCTGCAAAAACGTTTAAAAGGGGTCATCCGCTTGTTTGAAAAATATTTAATCGACCACTGTGCGCCGACGCTTGCCTCGCTGAAAACGGGCAGTTTATTCAATTTGCCGCTTTCGGAGGCGGACGATTTATTTGAACAAACACAGCGGTGGAACGGGGAGCTCGGAGAAAAGGGAATCACGCTCTATATCCTGCGGTACTGCGACCGCGGCGCGCTTGTATATGTTTGCAGAAACAGCCGCCTTGAACAGGAATTGTCAAAACCTGAAGTACGGCGTTTTTTATCGAGCTACGGATACCGCTGCGGCGAAATAGATTCCGCTATAGCAAGGCTTAGGGAACGGCTCAGGGCGGACAAAAGCTTTCCGCACGAAATTGGTATTTTCCTCGGCTATCCGCTTGAGGATGTAAAAGGCTTTATTGAAAACGCAGGAAAAAACGCCAAGTGTACCGGCTGCTGGAAGGTATACAACGACGAATGCGAGGCAATCAGGACATTCCGGCAATATAAAAAATGCAGGGATGTATATGCCCGGCTGTGGACGCAGGGAATCAGTGTTCAGCAGCTCACAGTAGCTGTTTGATATAAATACACTTTAAGAAAGGGTTTTGCAATATGAGTAAAATCGCTGTAGTTTATTGGAGCGGTACGGGAAATACCGAAATGATGGCTATGAAGGTCATGGAGGGCGCTAAGGCGGCGGGAGCGGAAGTCAAGCTTTTCACAGCGGCGCAGTTTGGCGCGCAGCAATTGGACCAGTACGGCGCCATCGCGTTCGGCTGCCCGTCCATGGGCGCGGAGCAGCTTGAGGAGGACGAGTTCGAGCCGATGTTTACCGCGTGCGAGCCAAAGCTCAAGGGAAAGAAAATCGCGTTGTTCGGCTCTTACGGCTGGGGTGACGGCGAATGGATGCGCGCCTGGGAGGAAGCCTGCCTTGGAGACGGCGCCATTCTTGCGTGCGGCAGCGTAATATGCAACGAAGCGCCGGACGCTGACGCGGACAACGCCTGCGTAGCGCTCGGAAAATCCCTTGCTACATAAAGAGCGGAAAAACTTAATATTCTACATAAAGGCCAGCCTTTTACCAGGGCGGCCTTCTTTTTTTATTTTTCTCTTGACTTGGAGTTAACTCCAGGTGTTAACCTGATAACAAGGATTTTGCACATACGTGCAAAAAAGATTTTATCTGAAATAAGGAGTGCAGATGTTATGAGTAAAAATGTATTGATTTTATCCGCTACGCCCCGAAAAGGCGGCAATTCTGAAATCCTGTGTGAGGAGTTTGAAAGAGGGGCGAGGGAAGCGGGAAACGCAGTTGAGCTGATAAAGCTCAGGGAGCAGGACATCCGTTACTGTACCGGCTGCGGCGTGTGCAATTCAACACACCGATGCGTGCAAAAGGACGGCATGGCGAAGATTCTTGACAAAATGGTATCCGCCGACGTAATCGTCCTTGCGACCCCTGTTTACTTTTACACAATGGACGCACAGCTGAAAACCCTCATTGACCGCACGGTGCCGCGGTATCTTGAAATCAGCAGCAAGGAATTTTATTTTATCGTAACCGCGGCGGATACACAGCAATGTAATCTGGAACGCACGGTTGAAGGCCTGCGCGGCTTTACGGCGGAATGTCTGGAAGGCGCAGTGGAAAAGGGAATTATTTACGGTACCGGAGCGTGGCAGAAGGGAGAAATCAGGCACACTCCCGCCATGTCTGAGGCCTATGAAATGGGCCTGTCGGTTTAATAGAAATACAATAGGGGCGCGTTTGGCTGGGAAAACTCGGTCAAACGTGCCCTTTGCTATATACAGGTTAAAAAATTTCACAATTGGAAATACCTGCCTGTTGACAGCAAGAGTCTACTGTGGTAGACTGTGTTCAAATAATCTACAACAGTAGACTGCGGGAGGAACCAACATGGAAATAAAGCTGCACGACGCGGAGCTTAGGGTTATGGAAGTAATCTGGAACGAGGGGACGGTGAGCGCCAAACGCATTTATGAAAAGCTGAAAGAAGCCTACGGCTACAGCCGCAGCGCTACATATACCCTTATCAAGCGCTGTATCGATAAACAGGCGATAAAGCGCATGGAGCCGGGCTTTCTGTGCAGGGCGCTCGTGTCGAAGGAAGAGACGCAGGCGCTGGAGACGCGCGAGCTTATCGATAAGCTGTACGATGGGTCCGCCGACCGGCTTGTGGCGTCCGTATTAGGCAAGCCCGATTTGTCTCAAGAGGAAATAGAGCGCCTGCGGAAAATCGTGGAGGAATGGAATGATTAGTATGTCGGTTATATCTATGCAGTTTCGGGCGACCCTGCTGATTTTGCTCGTCCTACTGCTCCGCTCGCTTTTTCTTTACAAGCTGCCAAAAAAGGTGTTTTTGGGGCTTTGGGCGGTTGTGCTTATCAGGCTGCTTATCCCGTTCAACGCAACGCTCACGGCTGGTTTTTCCTTTCCAGATTTTGAAGGGCGGCTGTTGTCCTTTTTGTTTTCCGGCAGCGCTGCGGCGCATTCATCTGATGGTGCGAATGCTGTTTTGTACTCCTATACGGTACCGTGGTTTTTCATAGGTATTTGGCTCGCGGGCGCGCTGGGGCTTTGGGGCTGGTTTTTAGTAAGCCATATCAGGGGAAGGCGTGTTTACCGCTTTGCCTGCCCTGTACGGTCAGAGGAGGTCAAGCAATGGAAGGAAAACAATCAAATCAGGAGAAACGTCAGGGTTTTACAGTGCCCGGAGCTGTCAAGCGCGCTGACATACGGCTTGTTCAGGCCGGTTATCCTGCTGCCCCGCGCAATGGAAGAGGAAGACCCCAGGCGGCTGCTATTCGTCTTATCGCATGAATTGGAGCATATCAGGCATTTCGATATTCTGTGGAAATGGGTATCCGCCCTTGTGCTTTGTCTCAACTGGTTCAACCCCATGGTTTGGGTCATGCACATCCTGCTCAACCGCGATATGGAGCTTTACTGTGATGAACGCGTCCTGAAAAGGGAGGGGTTCACCAAACAGGCAAAAACTGAATACGCAATGGCGCTGCTTGCGCTTGCGGAAAAAAAGGGGAGCGTGTTGTCCTTTGCCAGCCATTTCAGCAAAAGCGCTACGGAAGAGCGAATTTTTTCTGTCATGCACGGACGTTACGCGCCGGCTCTATTTGTAGGGCTTGCGCTGATTGGAATCTTGTTTCTTGCGTTCTTCGCCTTTTCGAATTTTGTGATATACGCGGATATTGGCTATACAATGCCCCTTAATATATAACGGTTATGTGGAGGATACAATTTTGAATATCAAAGTACATAACATCGGCGGCTATATCGTAAAAAACTACCTGCTGGAAACGCCGCGCGGGATTATTGCTATCGATACCGGCTATCCGGGCGGGATGGCAAGGTTTAAATCCCGCTTTGAAAAGAAATGGCCACTCAGTGAACTGAAATACATTTTTCTTACGCACCACCACGACGACCACGCCGGCTTTCTTGCGGAGCTTGCACAGCAGAGCGGCGCGCAGATTGTGCTGCACCCGGGGGCCGTGGAAGCCTTAGCGCGGGGGAAAAGCAACGAGCCGCCCGGCGCGGGCTATTCCTCGGTTCCCGCCTCGCTTTTTTCCAGGGTGAAAAAGGATTTCTCTTTTCCGCCCGTCTGTGTAGGAAAAGAAGCAATCCTTGTGCATGATGAAAGCGAACAAATTTTTATGAATATGGGGCTGCCTCTCCGCATTTTGTTCCTGCCCGGGCACACGAGTGATTCTATCGGCCCTTTTTTGCCCGAAACCGGGCAGCTCTTCTGCGGGGACGCGGCAATGAACGCCGTTATCAGCGTAGCGCGGCACACAATCTGGATTGAGGACGCCGAAGCGTTCGGCCGCTCCTGGGATAAAATGCTTTCGCTTTCTCCAAAGAGAATTTACCCCTCTCACGGAACGCCGTTTTCACCAAAGGATTTAAAGAAATACCGTCACTTTCTTGATGGAAAGCAGCTCATAAAGCCAAAAGGGTAATACGCTAACCCGGTAGAGCACCATTCGGTTACATAAGCGATAGGGAGATGAACCTATGTATTTAATAAAAAACGCATTAAAAAACCTGCGCCGCAACAAGGGCAGGAATATCCTGGTCGGCCTGATTACGCTGGCAATTGTTTTTGCGGTTTCCGTATCAATCGTTATCAACACGACGGTCACATCCGTTACGGAAGACTATAAAGCCCGCTTCGGCTCGGAAATTATGCTGGTATTCGATTCGGAAGCCGCTAAACAATATACCAATGTGCAGTACCCAACAGCAAAACAGCAAATGGAAATCGGGAAATCCGGCCTGCTGCAAAAGACAGACTACGAAAGCGTGCTGTCGGTTGTGCTCAAGGACCTCAAGGCCCTGGATGACGACAAAAAAGAAAAAATTGGTTCCATGGATAAGAATACAGCGGATGAAGGGGCGGACGATTATTCAGCGAACGCCAAGGTGAAGTCTACGTCTAATCCGTCAATCAGCAAATCGTTTGAGGACGGTACGCGCTCTGTTATTTCCGGCAGGGTTTTCCAAAAACCGGGCGAGTGCATGATAAGCGAGGAGCTTGCAGAGCTCAACGGCCTTGAGCCCGGCGATAAGATAACGGTTACAAACACCAAAAAGAAGGAGCCCATGCCTTTTACCTTTACAGTTTCAGGGATTTACCGGGATAACCTGCCGCAGGGCAACGCGGCCTTCTCCCATCCCTTGTTTAATAGCGGAAACGAAATTCTCACCGATATGGATACCGCAATGGGCATGGAGCTGTTTGAGCAAAAGGGGGAGCTGAACGCTACCTATTATTTAAAGGACCCGTCCACGCTGCCCGCGTTTGAGAAGGAAGCAAGGGCCAAAGGGCTGGCTGAATATTACCGCGTAACGACAGACGAAGAAGGCTATAACCGCATCGTCGGGCCGGTCGAGGGGATTTCCGGTATTGTAACCGCGTTTCTTATAGTGGTACTGGTATTCGGCGGTGTGGTTTTGCTGTTCTTATCCGTTATGGCTGTCAGGGAGCGTAAATATGAAATCGGCGTACTCAGAGCCATGGGCTTAAAACGGCGCAGGGTGATTGCCGGAATGGTGTGTGAATCGCTCATTATAGTGGGCGTATGCCTTATCATCGGCCTGGGGCTGTCCGTACCGCTGTCCCAGCCGGTTGCCGATACGCTGCTGGAAAACCAGATACAGCTTGCGGAACAGGAAAAGCAAAACCAGGGTGTCATAAAAATAGGCGGTGACAGCAGCACTTCGGACGTTGTTTCTAATATCGCTGTCCGCCTGACGCCGCAGGCAATCGCGCAGATTGTATCTTTGGCGCTTTTACTTGTACTGGTTTCCTCTATGGCGGGCATTCTTGCCATCACAAGGTTTGAACCGATAAAAATATTGTCGGAAAGGGGATAAATATGACTGTTCTTTCCTTACATAATGTCAATTACCGTTATGAAGGCGGAAAAAAGCAGGTTCTCCAGGGAATCTGCGCAGAATTTGAAACAGGCGCGTTGTATGGAATCATGGGGAAATCAGGCGCGGGAAAAAGCACGCTGCTGTCGTTGATTTCAGGCTTGGATTTGCCTACAGGCGGCACGGTTTGTTATCAGGGGGAGGACATCAGCCGACTCGACCGCGACCGATACCGCGCAAGGGACGTCGGAGTAATCTTTCAAGGGTATAATTTGCTGACAAACGCTACAGCCATTGAAAATATTGAGCTTTCCATGAGCATATCCAAGGTAAAAACGAAAAATAAAAGAGCGGCGGCCCGCGCGCTTCTCGATAAGCTGGGCATCAACGAAGAAACCGCGCGGCGCAAGGTACTCAAGCTTTCAGGCGGCGAGCAGCAGCGGGTAGGAATCGCGCGCGCGCTTTCACACAGCCCCGGCCTGGTTATCGCGGATGAGCCAACCGGTAATTTAGACGCGGAAACGGAAGCGGACATCATTAAAATTTTTCATAATATTGCCCATGAACAGGGAAAATGCGTCATCATCGTCACGCATTCGCATAAGGTGGCCTCGCATTGCGACTTTGTATACCATATCGACAAGGGCAGGCTAAAGCCGGCAGCCATATAAACAGCAGCATATCAATTAATAATTTTGTGGACTTCCGCATAGCGTGAAACCCGGCACAGCCTTGGCTGTGCCGGGTTTTTTGCCGCCAGACTGTGCTGCGGTACGGTTTATTTCATAAAATATTTCCCATACTATTGAGTAGCTTATTCAGCGGAACGCGGGTGTCACAGATGTGCAAAACAATTGTTAAAATTATAGCCGCTGTTTCTCTTTTTGCTCTGGTTTTCATGCTGTCCGATACGCTGGGCGGCAGCGTTTATCGTTGGCTGGAACGCGGGCATACGGAAATTCTTTTTCTATATGCCACAGACGGGCAGTTTTCTGAAAATATCTATTTTTCCGACGATACGGACAATCGGTTCGGCGTTCCGGGCGAATTGCCGGGAATTGCGGATGACGGAAGCTTATCCGGCATAGCTGAACAGCTTACGAAAGAGCAGTGGGAAATGGCGAGGCTTTTGGAGGACAATACGGCTTATATGGAATATCTTTATGAACAGGGAACCAGCCTGTCGGGGCTATTCACCTTCAGCGAACGGCTGGCGGGGCTTCAGGACGGGCTTACCTATGCCTGCCGTTATGTGCTTTTCCTGCTTTGGGTGATTGCCCTGCATCTTTTGATGCGGTGCCGCCCCGCGCTGTATTTCGGCATGGGGCTGCTGTGTATCCTTGCCACCTGTATCAAGCTGTCAGGAAAGCTGCCGTCTGTCGTGCTTATCGGTTCGCCTGTCCATCATATGATAGCGGACGGGCTCGTCCCGCCGCTTCTGGAGGCCATGCTGACCTTCCTGATTTTCGATATTACTATCTCATCGATTGAAAAAATCCGCCTCAATCATAAGCTGGAGGCGCTTTACCGGGACCTGCCCGCCCTCCAGTGCCTGATTATCCGCCTGTCACAGAATACGGACGATACTTGCCTGTTCCGAAGCGATATTTCCCGGCTCCTGCCCAGCCTGAGCGATTATATCCGCAGCGGAAAACGGACGAGAAAAAATGCGGTGCGCTTAAAGCGCGCAATCGAAAGCCTGTCAAAACCGCATACCAGCCGTTCGTTTCTGGAGGCGGCGGTAAATTTACAGACGCTTATTATGGGAAAATAATTTACTGCCGTCAAGCTCGGCTGCGCGGTAAAACAAAGCTTCGGCGTGCCGCTTCCTTTTCTTTTTGATAATATTTTGAGATGAACCACTGGCAGAGCAGTATGGAGAGAAAGGAGGCGGCAGGCGCCGCAAAACCGATATAGAACATGGAAGGCTCCGCCGCGTGAATGAGCAGCCACGAAAGCGGGATACGCACCAGGCAGGTGGAGATAAGGCTGTGAATTAACGGGAACAGCGTGTGTCCGCCGCCGCTAAAGAACGCGTTCATGCAAAAGACAAAGCAGACCAATACGCAGTCGAGGCTGTAGGAGCGCAGGTACAGCGCTCCCACTGTTATGACCCGCGGGTCGTTTGTAAACAAGCCGACCATGGCGGGCGCGTTCCATTGTGCTAGGAGCAGGCATCCCGTTCCAAAAATAAGGGACAGGCCGACAGACAGGCGCATACAGTGCCGCGCGCGGTCCATCAGGCCGGCGCCGTAGTGCTGGGCTGTCATAGCGGATAACGCGGCGGAAAAAGCCGTGGTGGGCAGCATGCTGAAAACAATGAGCTTTTCCACTACGCCCACCGATGCCGACGCAATCAGTCCCAGGCTGTTTATCATAGCGGTAAGAATCAGGAAGGATACGTTGACAAGCCCCTCCTGAAGGGCAATGGGAAGACCTGCCGACAGCATGCCCTTGGCCGCGTATAGCCGGAAGCACGGCCCGCTTCGCCGGTATTTACGCAAAAGCCCCTTCCCGCCAAGGTAGAGAACGGCAAGCAGCAGGCCGATGATTTGCGCAAGAACTGTAGAAACAGCGGCCCCGAAGGCTCCCATGCGCAGAGCGCCGACGAACAGTAAATCGGTTGAAACGTTGATAACGCAGGAAATTGTAATCAGTATCAAAGGCGTGCGGGAATCTCCAAGCCCCCGCAGGATGCCGCTGACGACGTTGTAGCCCACAATAAAGACGATTCCGCAGGCACAGACAGACAAATACTGCCGGGTGCACTCCAATGCCTGTGGCGGCACCTGCATGAGGGCGCAGACCGGGCCGAGCAGCAGAAGGGCGGCGATGGTGAGCAGCAGGGATATCACGCCAAAGACGACGACCATGGTTTTGACGGCGTGGGCGATATTCTGCTTTTGCCGGGCGCCGAAATAACGCCCGATAAGCACCGTACCTCCCGCCGTCAGGCCAATGGAAAGCCCCGTAATGGTCTGCATCACCTGCCCGCCGGTCGCGACCGCGGAAACGCCGATAGAATCAGAAAAGCGCCCGACCATAAAAAGGTCGGACGCCCCATAGCAGGCCTGCAGGATGTTCGACAGAAGAAAAGGCAGGGAAAAGCGCAGTAAAGCGGCAAAGGGGTTTCCTTCCGTCAGTCGTCTGTCGTTTGCCATTGCTTTCCCTCCCTCAAGCTTATAAAGCAGGCCGGCAATCCATCAGCCGGCCTGTTCATAATTATGCGGGGTTAAGCTTTCGTATGTCAAATTAACAGGGAGAGGTTCAGCCCCAATACCACAAGCGCGGCAGCCGCCACAACGATGAGCCATATCCGGTATTCCCGGTCCAGCTTCCGTTTTTCTTCCGGGGCGGGCGGCTCAGGATAAGGCGGTAGGGAAATACTGCCGCGATTCAGCCGGTATTTTCTCCTGCAAACAGCAAACAGCAGCAACCCCAGCAAGCACCAGAGGATACCGGCAATCACGGCGGCTCTATCGAGCTGGGTCATTAAAAACAGGTAAATCAAAATACTGATTGGAGCGCCAACCCGCAGCAGCGGCGCGCGGTACGGGCGCTTTAAACCGGGGTGCTTCAGCCGCAGCCCGCAGGCGGCCGCCATACCAATCACATAATACAGCAGGGTCGCAAACAGGGAAAGGGAAGCGATTATAGACAGGGAATCGGTTGCGATGAGAATCATCATCAGCCCGCCCAGCAGCAGGATAGCCAACACCGGCGTTTTAAAGCAGGAATGCAGCTTACCAAGCGGGCCAGGCAGAGCGCCGTCCTTCGCCATGGAGTACAGATACCGCGCCGGGGCGGAAACGCTTGCGTTAAGGGTGGAGAAATCTCCGCCGAAGGCAATCCCAAGGCAGAGCAGGACAAGCGGAAAACCAATCGCGCCCGCCAGCTTCATTCCTTCCGCATAGGGCGCAGCCGCGTCCGCCAGAAGAGATAAGCTGTCAGCCGGGACGATACATAAAAGCGCCCATTGAAACAGGCCGGTGACGGCAAAAACGAGAAAGGGCGCTAAAAACAGCGCGCGCGGCAGGTTAACCTGCGGATGGCGGATTTCCTCGCCCATGGCGCAGCAGGTTTCAAAGCCGGCGAAGCACCACCAAATCATGGCGACGCAGGGGAGAAAACCGATAAGGCCGAGGCTGTCGGGGTTGGGAACAGCGATTTCGCCGCCAAAGTGCATGGAAGGCAGCATAGAGAGAATCCAAACGACGGTCACGCCCCAGAAGAAAAAGAGAAACCCGTTTTGCATGCGTCCGGTCATCTCTACGCCCCGTACGGCAAGGAACAAGAACCCCGCCACGGCAATACAGGCAATCAACCGGTCGTCTATAGGCAAGGGAACGCCCAGCGCTTCAAAAAGAGTCCGGATGTAAAAGCTGAAGGCAAGCGCTTCTCCGCTGGCGACCGATACCATCGAAATGATAAAGCACCAGCCGGACAGCATACCGAAGGGCCGCCCAAGCCCGACAGAAGCATATTGATAGGTACCGCCCGAAAAAGGAAGGGCCGCGCCCATCTCCGCGTAAAGCAGGGAAGGGTATATGCTAATCAGCAGGGCGGCCAGCGTGGCAAAAATTACAGCCGGCCCCATCAGCCCGACCACATTTGCGCCGACGGTGAACAGCCCGACGCCAATTACCGTCCCGGTTGTAATGGTGATGGCTTCACGCAGGCCTAGGCATCGTTTTAAAGAAGATACCGGTTTCGTTTCCAGCATATGTATCGCTTCCTTTCACAAAGAACCGTATTACTATCTTATGCGGGAAAAGAAAATCGGCCTTTTCTTTTTAGACTGAATCGACCGGACAAAAAAGAAGAAGCCGGGAACAAATGATGCAAAAGGAAATATGAGGCATATCAGAGGCAATAAGAAATTTGAAAGTCTTTCCGGGATATGCTATAATTTATCGGTTGACATTAAAAGGCAGCCGGTGTAGAATAAAAACCAGAACATTCGTTCTAAGGGTAACGGTATATCATAATAAATAAACAGATACCGCCGTGAACGGGCCGCTATTAAAAAGAGGCCTGCGCAACTACATCGATATGGAGAAGAAACACTTATGAGTGAACAAAGCAATCAGGGACTATTTGAGCTTGTGTCCCCCTATAAGCCGACCGGCGACCAGCCGGAAGCAATCAAAAAGCTTGTGGCGGGCGTAAACAGGGGAGATAAAGAACAAACGCTGCTGGGGGTTACGGGCTCCGGCAAGACATTTACGATGGCCAATATCATCGCGCAGGTACAGCGCCCGACGCTCGTGCTCGCGCACAATAAAACACTTGCGGCCCAGCTTTGCAGCGAATTCCGCGAATTCTTCCCGAATTCGGCGGTTGAGTATTTTGTCAGCTACTACGACTACTACCAGCCGGAGGCGTACATCGCCCATACAGACACCTACATTGAAAAGGACAGCTCCATCAACGACGAAATTGATAAGCTGCGCCACAGCGCGACGCTTGCGCTGTCCGAGCGCAGGGACGTTATCATCGTTTCGAGCGTCTCGTGCATTTACAGCCTGGGTAACCCAATCGATTACCGCACCATGGTTATCTCGCTGCGCCCGGGGATGAAAAAGAGCCGCGACGAGCTGCTTAAAAAGCTCGTAGAGCTGCAATATGAAAGAAACGACATCAACTTTATCCGCAATAAGTTCCGGGTCAGGGGAGATGTGGTTGAAATTTTCCCCGCCGCGTCGAGCGACAGCATTATCCGTGTTGAATTTTTTGGGGACGAAATCGACCGCATCAGCGAAATCGACCCGCTTACGGGGGAGCTAAAGGGTTACTTAAAGCACGCGGGAATTTACCCGGCCTCGCATTACATCGTCCCGCAGGATAAAATGAAGGCCGCTATCCACGAGCTGGAGGAGGAGCTTGACGGGCGCCTTGCGTATTTCAGGGAGAACGGCAAGCTTTTGGAGGCGCAGCGCATTGAACAGCGCACGCGCTATGATATTGAAATGCTCCAGGAAATCGGCTTTTGCACCGGCATCGAGAACTATTCCCGCGTGCTCGCGGGCAGAAAGCCGGGCAGCGCGCCCTATACGCTGCTTGATTACTTCCCGAAGGATTATCTTTTGTTTGTGGACGAGTCGCACGTTACGCTGCCGCAGGTGCGCGGCATGTACGCGGGCGACCACGCAAGAAAGCAGAACCTGATAGATTACGGCTTCCGCCTGCCGTCCGCGTTTGACAACCGCCCCTTGAATTTCGATGAGTTCTACGAGCGCATCAACCAGGCGGTTTTCGTCAGCGCGACGCCCGGCGACATGGAAAAGGAAAAGAGCACGCAAATCGTCGAACAGGTTATCCGCCCGACAGGCCTGCTCGACCCCGACATTTCCGTGCGTCCCACGCAGGGGCAAATGGATGATTTGATTTCAGAAATCAACATCCGCACGGCGCGCAAGGAACGCGTGCTCGTCACAACGCTTACGAAGAAGATGGCCGAGGACTTGACCTCCTATTTTGAAACGATGGGCATCCGCGTGCGCTACATGCACCACGATATCGACACGGTCGAGCGTATGGAAATCATCCGCGACCTGCGTTTAGGGGAATTCGACGTGCTCGTCGGCATCAACCTTCTGCGCGAAGGGCTCGACATTCCCGAGGTTTCGCTCGTCGCGATTCTCGACGCGGACAAGGAAGGGTTCTTGAGGAGCGAGCGCTCGCTTATCCAGACCATCGGCCGCGCGGCGCGAAACGCGCACGGCGAGGTCATCATGTACGGCGATACGGTCACGCCGTCAATGGAAAGCGCCATCCGCGAAACGCTGCGCCGGCGCGGTATCCAGGACGAATATAACAAGGAGCACGGCATCACGCCAAAGACCATCGTCAAGCAGGTTTCCGAGATTCTTGAAATATCGAGCCATAAGGACGACAGCAAAAAGCCGAAAAAGTATTTGACAAAAATAGAAAAACAGCAGATGATAGAATCGCTCACCAAGGAAATGAGAGCGGCCGCGAAGCTCCTTGAATTTGAGCACGCGGCGTACCTGCGCGATAAAATTAAAAAACTCAAGGGCGAATAAAACGGCGCATGCCGTTTTATTCTGCGTTTGGTAATATAAGATTGGTTTGACGGAAAGGATAGGACGTTATGGCAAGAAGCAAGGCAAAGCAGGAGTACGGCAACGACAGTATCTCCTCACTCAAGGGCGCCGACCGCGTAAGGAAAAGGCCGGCGGTCATCTTCGGCTCCGACGGCATCGAGGGCTGCCAGCATTCCATTTTTGAAATTCTCTCGAACTCTATCGACGAGGCGCGCGAGGGCTACGGCAAGGCCATTTCCATCACGCGCTACGCGGATTGTTCTATTGAGGTGGAGGACCACGGCAGGGGCATTCCCGTCGACTACAACAACAACGAGCAATGCTATAACTGGGAGCTTGTATTCTGCGAGCTGTACGCGGGCGGCAAATATAACAACAACGAGGGCGAAAGCTACGAATTTTCCCTTGGCTTAAACGGCCTTGGCCTGTGCTCGACGCAGTATTCCTCGGAATATATGGACGTCGACATCCGCCGCGACGGCTACCGTTACCTGCTCCACTTTGAAAAGGGAGAGAACGTCGGGGGCTTAAAGAAGGAGCCGTACAGCAAAAAGGATACCGGAACAAAAATCCGCTGGAAGCCGGACCTTTCCGTTTTTACCGATATCGACGTATCCCCGCAGTATTATATCGACATCATCAAGCGCCAGGCGATTGTAAACGCGGGCGTTACGTTCATATTCCGCAACCAGACGGGAAAAACGTTTGAAACGACGGAGTTCCATTACAAGGAAGGCATTACCGACCACGTGCGTGAAATCGTCGGGGAGGACGGCCTTTCGTCCATCCAGTCCTGGCAGGCGGAGCGCAAGGTGCGCGACCGAGCAGACAAGCCGGAATATAAGGTGAAAATGAACTTCGCGCTCGCGTTTTCCAATAAGGTAAAGCTAGCGGAGTATTACCACAATTCAAGCTGGCTCGAGTACGGCGGCGCGCCAGAGAAGGCGGTCAAAAACGCCTTTGTCTATCAAATAGATTCCTACTTAAAGCAAAACAATAAATACACGAAGAACGAAAGCAAAATCAACTTTACGGACGTGGAGGACTGCCTCGTCATCGTCATTTCGTCGTTTTCGAGCGTTACCTCCTACGAAAACCAGACGAAAAAGGCCATTACAAACAAAGGCATCCAGGACGCGATGACCGAGGTTCTGCGCCACCAGCTCGAGATATATTTTATTGAAAATCCCATTGAAGCTGAGAAAATAGGCAACCAGGTGCTAATCAACAAGCGCAGCCGTGAGGACGCGGAGAAAACGCGTTTGAACTTAAAGAAAAAGCTGACCGGTACCATGGACATGACCGGAAGGGTGCCGAAGTTTGTCGACTGCCGCAGCCGCGACGTAAACGAGCGCGAGCTGTTCATCGTGGAGGGCGACTCTGCTTTGGGCGCGTGCAAGCAGGCGCGCGACCCGGACTTCCAGGCGATTATCCCAATCCGCGGTAAAATATTAAACTGCCTGAAGGCCGACTACGATAAAATCTTTAAGAGCGACATCATCACCGACCTGATTAAGGTGCTCGGCTGCGGGGTAGAGGTAAAATCCAGGGCGAACAAGGACCTTTCTTCCTTTGATTTAAACCTGCTGCGCTGGAGCAAAGTCATCCTCTGTACCGACGCGGACGTCGACGGCTTCCAAATCAGGACGCTGCTGCTTACCATGCTTTACCGTCTGACGCCCACGCTCATCGAGGTGGGGAAGGTGTTTATCGCGGAATCGCCGCTGTATGAAATCACAACGAAAAGCGACATTTATTTTGCCTATACCGAGGCGGAAAAAGAAAAATTCCTCAAAGAAATCGGGAATACGAAGTTTACCATCCAACGCTCCAAGGGCCTCGGTGAAAACGAGCCCGATATGATGAACCTGACCACCATGAACCCCTCCACTCGGCGCCTGATTAAGGTCATGCCGGACGAGGCGGAGCAGACGGCGCGCATGTTCGACATCCTGCTTGGCGACAACCTCGCCGGGCGAAAGGAATTCATCATAGAAAACGGCAGCAATTATATCGACGACCTCGACGTAAGCTGAGAAAGTACCGTTTATTGCTTTCCTGTAAGAAGTTAACAGAAGATACGGAGTGAATAAAAATATGGCGCCAAGAAAAAAGAAATCCGCGCCCAAACGCCCGCCCGTGCAAAAGACGCACGGCGTAATCGAAGGGGCGGGCATGGTCGTCGAGCAGAGAATCGCAAGCACGCTGGAGCTCAACTACATGCCCTACGCGATGAGCGTTATTTTATCCAGGGCAATCCCGGAAATCGACGGCTTCAAGCCGAGCCACCGCAAGCTGCTGTATACCATGTATAAAATGGGGCTGCTCACGGGCGCGCGCACAAAATCGGCGAACATCGTCGGGCAGACGATGAAACTCAATCCCCACGGCGACCAGGCCATTTACGACACCATGGTGCGCATGAGCCGCGGCTACGAGGCGCTTTTGCACCCGTATGTCGACTCAAAGGGCAATTTCGGCAAGTTCTACAGCCGCGACATGGCGTGGGCCGCGTCGCGTTATACGGAGGCAAAGCTCGACCCCATCTGCGGCGAGCTGTTCCGTGACATCGACAAGGACACCGTTGATTTTGCAGACAACTATGACAACACCTTAAAGGAGCCGACACTGCTGCCCGCGTCTTACCCGTCCGTGCTTGTAAACGCAAACACCGGCATCGCCGTCGGCATGGCAAGCTCTATCTGCTCCTTTAACCTGAAAGAGGTCTGCGAAACCGCGATTGCGCTCATCCGCGACCCGCAGCACGACATTTCCTCCACGCTTCCCGCGCCTGATTTTACGGGCGGCGGGCAAATCGTCTACTCCAAAGACACGTTCGACCAGATTTACAAAACGGGCAGGGGCAGCTTTAAGGTGCGCGCTCGCTATGCCTATGACAAATCGGCAAACTGCATCGATATTCTCGGCATTGCGCCCACGACCACCTGCGAGGCCATTATCGAAAAGATTATCGACATCGTAAAGGCGGGCAAAATCAAGGAAATTGCCGACGTGCGCGACGAAACGGGCTTAGACGGCCTGAAAATCACAATCGATTTAAAACGCGGGGTTGACCCCGACAAGCTGATGCAGCGCCTGTATAAAATGACCCCGCTTGAAGACAGCTTTGCCTGCAACTTCAACGTCCTGATTGCCGGCGTGCCGCGCGTGCTGGGCGTGCGGGAGCTTTTGGACGAATGGACGGCCTTCCGCGTGGAATGTGTCAGGCGCCGTACCTACTTCGATTTAAGCAAAAAGAAGGACAAGCTGCATTTGCTGAGCGGGCTCAAGCTGATTTTGCTCGATATCGACAAGGCCGTGCGTATCGTGCGCGAAACGGCGGAGGAGGACGAGGTCGTCCCCAACCTGATGATTGGCTTCGGAATCGACGAAATCCAGGCGGAATACGTCGCGGAAATCAAGCTGCGCCACTTAAACAGGGAATACATTTTAAAGCGTACGCAGGAAATCGAGACGCTCGAAAAAGACATTGAAGAGCTGGAAGCCATCCTTGCAAGCAAAACGCGCGTCAAAACAATTATTGTAAACGAATTAAAAGAAGTCGCGGAGAAATACGGGCAGCCCAGGAAGAGCATCCTGATTTATCCCGATGAAATCGAGGACGTGCCGCTCGAGGAGGAAATCCCCGATTACCCGGTCAACCTTTTCTTTACGAAGGAAGGCTATTTTAAAAAGATTACGCCGCTGTCCCTGCGCATGAGCGGAGAGCAGAAATTAAAGCCCGAGGACGAAATCACGCAGACGATGGAGGCAACGAACGCCTGTGATTTGCTGTTCTTTACGAACAAGTGCCAGGTTTATAAGGCGAAGGCGTCAGATTTTCCCGACACCAAGGCGAGCGTTCTGGGCGAATATATCCCGGCCCGGCTCGGCATGGACGAGGGAGAAACGGCGGTCTATATGGTCGTAACGAAGGACTACGGCGGTATTTTGCTGTTCGCTTTTGAAAACGGCAAGGTCTCGAAGGTTCCGCTCGACGCCTACGCGACAAAAACCAACCGCAAAAAGCTCGCAAACGCTTACAGCGACAAGTCGCCGCTTGTAAACTGCGTGTTCACGCGGGAGGACGGGGAGTTCCTTCTTACCTCCTCAAGCGGCAGAATGCTGCTGCTCCACAGCGGCGCGCTGAGCCTCAAAGCTACCAGGAGCACGCAGGGCGTGGCGGTCATGACGATGAAGAAGGGCCACCGCCTGATGAGCATCC
This sequence comes from uncultured Oscillospiraceae bacterium, assembly GCA_900540865.1. Taxonomy (GTDB): domain Bacteria; phylum Bacillota; class Clostridia; order Oscillospirales; family Acutalibacteraceae; genus Scatavimonas. Next base: position 58,258 of record UQHH01000001.1, on the reverse strand, counting down.
GGCCCTATGCGGAGGGCACCTTCCAAAAGCCGAACCGCTACCGCATGAAGAGCCTTCCCGCGCTCGGCGCCCTGCCGCTTCCTGAGGACAGCGGCGCGTCCCAGCTAACTATTTTGTAAAAACCGCGCGGGAAAAAAGAAAAAATGCATGAAAAGGGCTTGCAAAAAATAAATGCGTATGGTATTATTATCTGGCTATTTATGTATGAAATAAAAATTCAGCGGCGCTTTTGCGCGCTTTTAGAAAGGGCAGGTACTCCATCATGAGCATTTGGGAATACGTTATGGGCGGCGTAATGCTGTTATTCTCTATCGCAATCGTTATCGTCATTATCCTTCAGGAAGGCCACCAGCAGGGCATCGGCGTTGTCACCGGCGGCGCGGACACATTCTTTTCCAAGAATAAGGCCCGTTCCATCGATACATTTCTGGCGCGCTGGACAAAGGTTTTCGCGGCAGGCTTTGTGCTTCTCGTAATCGGCCTCAACGCGTTTGCTTTCTTTAAATAATTGTTTGACCTCAAACGGGGCGGTTTTTACCGTCCCGTTTTTTCTTGCCGCCAATTCGTTTGTTTTGGAAAAAACGGCGCATTTCGCGGTGGATTTCTGTGAAAAAAGTTTGAATCAACGGTAAATTCTTCTTTCTTTTACTTTACACGGAACACAAGATATAGTATTATTAATCTGATAATCTGAACCGTTTCACCTATTACAATCACCCTTGTTATGTGGAAAGGACTTGAAATGTATGGAACCCAAGTATAAAAGGATTCTTTTGAAGCTCAGCGGTGAGTCTCTCGCCGGCGGTCAGGCGCACGGCATTGATTTCGACACGGTACTGAAAATCTGCGCCCCGATTAAAACGCTCGTCGATATGGGCGTAGAGGTTGCAATCGTCGTGGGCGGCGGCAACTTCTGGAGAGGCCGCAGCAGCGGCAACATGGACAGGACGCGCGCGGACCACATGGGCATGCTTGCGACCGTTATCAACGCCCTTGGCGTTGCGGACGCGCTCGAACAGCTCGGCGCCGTAGTACGCGTTCAGACGGCAATTACCATGCAGCAGGTAGCGGAGCCTTATATCCGCAACAAGGCGGTACGCCATCTGGAAAAGGGCCGCGTCGTCGTTTTTGGCTGCGGTACGGGCAACCCGTTCTTTTCCACCGATACGGCGGCGTCCCTGCGCGCGGCGGAAATCGACGCGGACATCATCTTCAAAGCCACGATGGTGGACGGCGTATACGACAGCGACCCCAAGAAAAACCCGGAGGCCAAAAAGTACGATACTGTATCCTTCCTCGACGTTCTCAACAAGGACCTCGGCGTAATGGATTCCACGGCGGCCTCGCTTTGCAAGGACAACAATATCCCAATTCTTGTATTCAGCATTGAACAGCCGGAGAATATTGTCGCCGCCGTCTGCGGGGAGGATATTGGTACTCTGGTCGAATGATAACAAAAGCGTAAAATCCAGATTGAGAAATTCGGAGGAGAGCATCATGAAAGAATTGTTACAAAAAGCGGAAAGCCGCATGCAAAAGCGCATTGACCACCTTGCGGGCGATTTTGCCGCTGTAAGGGCAGGCAGGGCGAACCCTGCTGTCCTTGATAAGATTATGGTCGATTACTACGGAACGCCCACGCCGATTAACCAGCTTGCCGCCGTTTCCGTAACGGAGGCGCGCACGCTTACCATCCAGCCCTGGGACGCGTCTGTCATTCATCCAATTGAAAAGGCTATCCAGACGTCCGACCTCGGCATCAATCCGCAGACGGACGGAAAGACCCTGCGCATCATGTTCCCGCCGCTTACTGAGGACAGGCGTAAGGAGCTCGTCAAGGATATCCGCAAAATGGCGGAGGAAACGAAAATTTCCCTGCGCAATGTCCGCCGGGAAAGCATTGAAAAGGGCAAGGCGATGAAGAAGGACGGCGCGCTTACAGAGGATGAACTCAAGCAGGCCGAAAAAAAGATTCAGGACCTTACGGACCGTTTTGTTAAAGAAACCGACAAAATGGTAGAGAAAAAAGAAAAAGAAGTCATGGAGATCTAGTCCCTCTTCATACGTTCTTAGTAGTAGAAACAACCGGTTCGGCGGGAGTGCGGCGCATTCCCGCCATCACTTGTAAAACGGGCGGAAACCGGGCGGTATGGACAATACTGCCGGAAGCGCCTGGAATTTTAAAGCGGCGGTGGCGTAATGGCGTTTGGTTTTTTTAAAAAGAAGGGTTACAGGGATGGGGAGCTGACCCTTTCCGATATTATCCTGCCCGGGCATGTCGGCATCATTATGGACGGCAACGGGCGGTGGGCAAAGAAGCGGGGCCTTCCCCGCAGCGCGGGGCACTCGGCCGGCGCGCAGAATTTCCGCACAATTACCAAATACTGCAGCACCATCGGCATCAAACATCTGACCGTCTACGCGTTTTCCACAGAAAACTGGAAACGCCCGAAGGAAGAAGTCGATTCTTTGATGAACCTCTTCAAATCCTACCTGGAAGAAGCGCTGCGCGACTTCAAGGATGAGGACATCGTCGTGAAATTTATCGGCGACAAAACGGCCTTTTCTCCCGATTTGCAGGCGCTCATCAAAGAAAACGAGGAATCCTCCGCCGACCGCACCGGTATGGTGCTCAATATCGCCATGAATTACGGCGGACGGGACGAAATCGTCCGCGCGGTCAAGCAGATAGCGCGCGAAGTGCAAAACGGCACGACGGAAATTGATAAAATCGATGTACAGACGGTTTCCGGCCATCTCTATACCGCTGGGCAGCCGGACCCCGACCTGATAATCCGTCCGAGCGGGGAATACCGCATTTCCAACTTCCTGCTTTGGCAGTCGGCGTATGCTGAATATGTAATTTTAGACGACGTCCTGTGGCCGGACTTTACAAAAAAAATGCTGGATCAGGCTCTGATAGAATACGCCAGGCGCAACAGGCGTTTCGGCGGCGTTTAAAGCGTTCCCTTATTAATTAGATTTAAAGGCAGGGCTTACTTATGAAATTGAGAATCATTTCCGGCGTTTTGGGTTCGGTGCTGCTCGTGGTCGCGCTTGCGCTCAATAAAATGTTCCCAATCCTAATCAATATCATGATTTCGCTCGCTGGGCTCGTTTGTATAATTGAGCTGCTCACAGCGAGGGGCGTTATTAAAAACCTGAAGCTTTCCGTCCCGCCGATGGTGTTCGCGGTGCTTTTTCCCATTTTGCTTTCGAGCGTCTGGTGGCCAATTCTTACATACCTGTTTGTTTTGGCGATGTTCGCCGTGCTGATTTTCTGGCACGATGAAATTCCGTTTGCGGACGTTGCGTTTACCTTCTCCACGACGGCGCTCGTCATGCTGGGATTGGGCAGCATTATCGTACTGTGCGACCAGAACAGGACGCACACGGGCTTTTACGTGACGATGTCGCTCGTCATCCCATGGGTGGCAGACGCGGGCGCGTACTTTATGGGGACGTTTTTCGGCAAGCATAAGCTCTGCCCGAACATCAGCCCCAAAAAGACGGTGGAGGGCGCTGTAGGCGGCGTGATTTTTGGTATAATCGGCGCGGTAGTAGACGCGCTCGTATTCCAGATTTTGTTTTATACGCAGTCCGGCCGGGAAGAAATCCATTATGTGAACCTCATTATCGTCGCCCTGTTCGGCGCGCTCGTTTCAATCGTCGGGGATTTGTGCTTTTCCATCATCAAGCGGAGCTGCCACGTCAAGGACTACGGCAACGTCATCCCCGGTCACGGCGGGATTCTCGACCGCTGCGACAGCGTCATATTCGCGGCGCCCCTGCTTCTCGTATTCGTCCAGTATTTTCCGATTCTGACGGTCGCCTGACCGTCTTTTCGATAAGGTGATAAAATGACCCGAAACCTATCCGTGCTCGGCTCGACCGGCTCCATCGGCACACAAACGCTCGATGTCGCCGAAAAGCTCGGTATTTCCATAGAAGCGCTTACCGCGCACAGCAACGCGGCCCTGCTCGAACAGCAGGCGCGCAGATTCCAGCCGCGCCTTGCCGTCCTTTTCGACGAGCAGGCGGCAAAAAGCTTGAAAATATCCCTTGCCGATACAAACATAAAGGTTTTATGCGGCATGGATGGGCTGTGCGAAGCGGCGGCGCTTCCATACGCCGATACGGTTTTGAATTCCGTCGTCGGTATGGTGGGGCTTGCCCCTACGCTTGCGGCGGCACAGGCAAAGAAAAATATTGCCCTCGCCAATAAAGAAACGCTCGTAGCGGGCGGTTCGCTCGTAATGGAAGCGGTAAAGGAGAACCACGTAAGCCTTTATCCGGTGGACAGCGAGCATTCCGCTATCTTCCAGTGCCTGCAGGGCTGCCCGGATGAAAAGGCGCTGTCGCGTATCATCCTGACCGCGTCAGGCGGGCCGTTTTTCGGCAGAACACGGGAAGAGCTCCAAAAGGTAACGCCGAAAGAGGCGCTCAAGCACCCAAACTGGAGCATGGGCGCGAAAATTACGATAGACTCCGCGACCATGATGAACAAGGGGCTGGAAATTATAGAGGCCTCCTGGCTGTTCGGCCTGCCGGAGGATAAAATCGATGTGGTCGTCCATAGGGAAAGCATTGTGCATTCCCTGGTTGAATATCAGGACAATTCCGTCATCGCGCAGATGGGCGTGCCGGATATGCGCATTCCCATCCAATACGCGCTGACCTACCCGGAACGGGTGGAATCCCCTGTGCAAAGGCTCAATCTCGCGCAGGCGGGCAAGCTTACGTTCTATGAGCCGGATTCCGGCACGTTTTCCTGTATGGAGGTATGCAGGAAGGCCCTGCGCAGGGGCGGGCTTGCTCCCGCGGCTGCAAACGGGGCAAATGAGGAGGCGGTCGCCCTGTTTTTAAAAGAAAAAATTTCTTTTCTTGAAATCGGGCAGCTTACAGATGCGGCAATGAATAATCAGCCCGGCGGTGAAATAACCTGTATACAGGACATAATAGAAGCAGACAGGTCTGCAAGGGAATTTGTCCTGCGCCACGCAACCTGAAGCCGGCGTATTGAAAGGATTTGATTGTCATAGAAGTCGCAGCATTGATTATTATCGGCATCCTGCTGTTTGAATTGATTATTTTCTGCCATGAGGGCGGCCATTTTATCGCGGCGAAGCTTTCCGGCGTGCGGGTCAACGAATTTGCGCTCGGCATGGGCCCGAAGCTCTTCCAGTTTACAAAAGGGGAGACAACCTATTCGCTCCGCCTGCTGCCGATTGGCGGCTACTGCGCCATGGAGGGCGAGGACGAGCAGAGCGAGGACCCAAAGGCGTTCGGCAACAAGAAGGTCTGGAAGCGCATTATCATCGTATGCGCGGGTGCGTTTATGAATATTGTGCTCGGCCTGTTGATGATGCTCATAATTGTAGTACAGCAGCCCATGTACGCGACGACGACGGTAGACGCCTTTCCTGAAAACTCCGTTACGCAGCAAAACGGCCTCAAGGCGGGCGACCGTTTTTTATCGATTGACGGTTATGACATTTATAATTCACGCGACATCACCTTTGCGCTTGCAACGGTACAGAATTATAAGGCGGAGGTTGTCGTAGAAAGAAACGGGGAGACAATCAATTTAGGCGAAATGGAATTCGCCACGAGAACCAATGAGGAGGGCAATAAAACCCTGGTGCTCGATTTTTACGTCGTGCCGCAGGAGCGTACCTTCCTGAGTGTGCTCCAGCAAACATGGGAGCAGACGGTTTCCGTGGTGCGTATTACCTGGTACAGCTTAATCGGCTTAATCACAGGGCGGTTCGGCTTTACCGCGCTTTCAGGGCCTATCGGTATCGTTTCCGCCATTTCTGACGTGGCCTCCGCCGGCCTGCAAATTAATTTTTTGAGCGCGTTCAATAACATTTTGAGCGTCATGATGCTCATCACAGTAAACCTCGGCATCGTCAATATGCTCCCAATCCCGGCGCTCGACGGCGGCAGGCTGATATTCCTTATCGTAGAGGGCATCCGCAGGAAGCCGGTTCCCGCAAAATACGAGGGAATCGTCCATGGCGTTGGCTTTGCGCTGCTGATGGTGTTTATGGTCGTCGTCGCCTTCAGCGATATTGTCCGCCTATTTACAGGCAGCGGGCTTGGATAGCGAAAGGATTATAAAATGAAACAAACAAAAATGGTAAAAGCGGGGAACGTCATAATCGGCGGCGGCGCGCCCATCAGCGTGCAGTCAATGTTAAGCATCCCCGCGCATGATATAGAAAACAGCGTCCGGCAGGCAGTCGCGCTCGAACAGGCGGGCTGCGGCATCATCCGCGCCGCCGTTCCCGATATGGAGGCGGTCAGCCTGATTCCCGCGCTCAAAAAAGCGGTGAAAGCGCCGGTTGTCGCGGATATCCACTTCGACTACCGCATTGCGCTCGCGTGTGTTTCGGCGGGCGTCGATAAAATCCGCATCAACCCCGGCAACATCGGGGACGAAGGCCGCGTAAAAGCGGTAGCGGACGCGTGCAGGCAAAATGGCGTCCCCATTCGCATCGGGGTGAATTCCGGCTCACTTGAAAAGCATATTTTAAAAAAATACGGTGCGCCGACCGCTCAGGCGCTGTGTGACAGCGCGCTTTACCACGCGTCCTTGCTAGAAAAATTTGATTTTACGGACATCGTCCTTTCCATGAAATCGTCTAACGTCAAAACGATGGTAGAGGCCTACGAGCTGGCGCACGAGCGCTGTTCCTATCCGCTGCACCTCGGCGTGACGGAGGCCGGGACGGAGCGCATGGGGATAATTAAATCCTCAGCCGGCATCGGCTCGCTTCTGCTTCACGGCATCGGGGACACTATCCGCGTCTCTTTGACGGCCGACCCTGTAAAAGAGGTTGAGGCGGCGAAGGATTTACTCAAAGCGCTCGATTTATCGGAGGAAGGCATCCAGTTCATTTCCTGCCCGACGTGCGGCAGGACGAAAATCGATTTAATCCGCCTTGCAAACGAGGCGGAAAAGCGTTTGAGCGGCTGCCGCAAGCATTTGAAGGTTGCGATTATGGGCTGCGCGGTCAACGGGCCGGGTGAAGCCAGGGAAGCCGACATCGGCATAGCGGGCGGCGACGGCGTGGGACTGATTTTCAAAAAAGGGGAAATCATCCGCAAGGTGCCGGAGGACAGGCTTATTGACGAGCTGATAAGGGAAGTCGAAAAAATACATTGATTTGTTTCAGATACAGGATGAAGAGGGATAATTTTTGAGTACATTCAACGACCTGTTTTCAGGCTATTTCAAAGGAAAAGAGCTGCCGCCCGCGGTTTTAAACGGCGAGGTGCGCAGCGTCAATATCAATTCACAAAAGCGGATTATGGACATCCATACCGCGTTTTCCCAGCCGGTCGGGCGCGGCGTGCTGTTCGACGCGGAACGCGCGCTGCAAAAATCCGACCTGGCGCTTCAAATCGTACATATCCACCCGACGTTCCCGCGGGGCGCGTTTACGCCGGAATATTATCCGGACCTGGTGCTCCAGCTCAAACGGCTCATTCCGAGCTTGAACGGCACGGTCGCCGATTCCGGCTGTACGGTAAACGGTAATGTGCTGACCGTTCATTTAAAGCACGGAGGCGCTGCGATATTAAAGAGTAAGGGCTTTGACCGTGAGCTGCAAAAATTGATAGAAAAGGAGTTCGGCCAGAGCTTCCAGATTGAGTTTGACGGCGTGCTGTCAATTGACGCGGATTCCAGCGCGTACATAGAAAAACAGCAGAATGTTCAGGAGAAGCAGCGCAGGGAAAAAGCAGTTATCGAAATGGAGGATTATGAGTCCTCTATGGAAGAGGCTGTCGAAAGCAAGCAGCAGCGCAAGCAAAGCGCGGCGCAGGCGATTGAAATACGCCGGGACGAATACCTTTACCCGCAAATCCTGCCGCAGACGGTAAAGCCTCTTTACGGCAGCGTCATCAAGGGTAAAACCATGCCCATCAAGACGCTCGCGCCCGACACGGGCAGGGTCGTCATCTGGGGCGATATTTTCCTGATGGATAAGCGCGTAACGCGCGACGGCAGCAAAAACATCATCTCCATCGGTATTACAGACTACACCGGTTCCATGAACCTGAAAATCATAGACGACATCAAAAATTGTAAGGTGCTCGATTCGCTGAAAAAGGGCTCTACCATCCTTGCGCGCGGCGAGCTCGAATACGACAGGTACGATAAGGACCTGTGCGTACGCGCGCGCAGCATCAGCACCGTTTCCAAAATGCAGGTGGTCGACAACGCGCCGAAAAAGCGCGTCGAGCTTCATCTGCATACGAACATGTCCTCCATGGACGCGGTAACCTCCGCGTCGTCGCTCATCAGCCGCGCAGACAAATGGGGGCACCCTGCCATCGCGATTACCGACCACGGCGTCGCGCAGGCGTTCCCGGAGGCGATGGACACGATAGAGGCCATCAACCGGGACAACGAGCACATGAAGGTCATCTACGGCACGGAGGCCTATTTCATCAACGATATGATTTCCTCGCTCGAAGGGAAACGCGATATGCCGTTCGACGGCGAGTTTATCTGCTTCGATACCGAAACCACGGGCCTGAGCGCAAAAAAGGACAGGATGACGGAAATCGGCGCCGTTAAAATCAAAAACGGCGAGATTACAGGCACATTCAATACGTTTGTAAACCCCGGAATGCCCATTCCCGCAAAAATTACCCAGCTTACGGGCATTACCGACGATATGGTAAAAGACGCGCCCAAGGAAGCGCAGGCGCTTCAAGATTTTTACGATTTCTGCGGCGGGGCCGACGCGGTACTCGTTGCGCACAACGCGCCGTTCGATATGGGCTTTGTCGGCGCCGCGGCGGAGCGCTGCGGCATGGAAAATAAATTTACCTCAATCGACACGGTAGCAATCTGCCGCGCGGTTTTAAAGGATATTAAGAACTGTAAGCTCGACACGGTCGCGAAATATATGCGCCTTGGGGAGTTCAACCACCACAGGGCGTGCGACGACGCGGAGATGCTCTCAAAAATCTTCCTGAACCTGCTCATGCGCTTAAAGGAAGATTATGGTTTAAAGTCCGTGCAGGAGATCAATACTAAAATCAACGGCGCGGACTTTCGCAAGCTTGCCCCATACCACCAGATTATTCTCGTTAAGAACCAAACGGGGCTGAAAAACCTTTATAAGCTGGTATCCATGGCGCACCTCAATTACTTCTATAAAAAGCCGCGTATTCCCAAAACGGAGCTCATAAAGCACCGCGAAGGGCTGCTTATCGGCAGCGCCTGCGAGGCGGGTGAGCTGTTCCGTGCGATTATCGCGGGCAAGCCGTGGGGCGAGCTCAAGGAAATCGCAGCCTTTTACGATTACCTGGAAATCCAGCCGATTGGCAACAACATGTTCATGCTGCACAACGGCACGGTGAAATCGGTACAGGAGCTTGAGGAGTTCAATAAAACGGTCGTGAAGCTCGGGGACGAGCTTCAAAAACCTGTCGTCGCCACCTGCGACGTGCACTTTATGGACCCGCAGGACTCAGACTACCGCAAAATCCTTATGGCGGGGCAGGGCTTTACCGACGCGGACAACCAGCCGCCGCTTTACCTGCGCACTACGGCTGAAATGCTTGAGGAATTCAAATACCTTGGGGAAGAAAAGGCCTACGAGGTCGTCGTAGAAAATACGAATAAAATCGCCGATATGATTGAGCCTGTCCGCCCAATCCCCAAGGGTGTGTTCCCGCCGTTCATTGAGGGCGCGCAGGAGCAGCTTATCGATATTACCTGGAAGCGCGCGAAGGAAAAGTACGGCGACCCGCTTCCGCAGATAGTCAAAGACAGGCTCGACAGGGAGCTCGGCTCCATCACGAAATACGGCTTCTCCGTTTTGTACATGACGGCGCAGAAGCTTGTGGCGGACAGCGAGGCGCACGGCTACCTCGTCGGCTCGCGCGGCAGCGTCGGCTCGTCGTTCGTCGCGACGATGTCCGGCATATCGGAGGTCAACCCCCTGTGCCCGCACTACATCTGCCCCAAATGCAAGCACAGCGAATTTATTACAGACGGCAGCTACGGCTCTGGCTTTGACCTGCCGCCGAAGAACTGCCCGGACTGCGGTGGGGAAATGGAGCGAGACGGGCATGAAATCCCGTTTGAAACATTTCTGGGATTTGAGGGCGACAAAACGCCCGACATCGACCTCAACTTCAGCGGCGAATACCAGTCCTTCTCCCACCGCTACACGGAAGAGCTGTTCGGCAAGGACAACGTTTTCAAGGCCGGTACCATAGCGACCGTCGCGGATAAAACGGCCATCGGCTTTGTCAAAAAGTACGCCGAGGAAAAGGGCATGATTTTAAACAAGGCCGAGGAGCTGCGCCTGGCAGAGGGCTGCACCGGAGTCAAGCGTACGACAGGCCAGCATCCGGGCGGCATGGTCGTCGTTCCAAAGGGGATGGAGGTTTACGATTTCTGCCCTGTCCAGCACCCGGCGAATGACCAGAAATCAGATAATATCACAACACACTTTGATTTCCACTCAATTCATGATACAATATGTAAGCTTGATGAGCTCGGCCATGATGTGCCGACCATCTATCATTACCTGGAGGAATTCACGGGCGTTTCCGTTATGGAGGTTTCCATGAGCGACCCGGACGTCATGTCCCTGTTTACCTCCACCAAGGCGCTCGGCGTGGAGCCCTCGGACATCGATTCCCAGACGGGCACGTTTTCCCTGCCGGAGGTCGGTACGAGCTTTGTCCGCCAGATGCTCATAGAATCCCAGCCCAAAACGTTTTCAGACCTTTTGCAGATTTCCGGATTGTCCCACGGCACGGACGTATGGATAGGAAACGCCGCCGACTTAATCAAGAAGGGCACCTGCACAATCGCGGAGGTTATCGGTACGCGTGACAGCATCATGACTTACCTGCTGCATAAGGGCCTTGAGCCGAAGATGGCGTTTAAGATAATGGAAATCGTCCGTAAGGGTAAGGCGACAAAGCTGCTCACAGAGGAGCATATAAACGCGATGAAGGAGCATAATGTGCCGCCATGGTATATTGACTCCTGTATGAAAATCAAGTACATGTTCCCGAAGGCGCACGCCGCGGCCTATATGATTTCCACGCTCCGGCTCGGCTGGTACAAGGTGCACCGCCCGGCGGAATATTACGCGGCTTACTTTACGGTGCGCGGCGAAGGCTTTGACGCGGCGACCGTGCTCGGCGGTAAAGAATCGGTCGTGCAAAAGATGACGATGATTAAGCAGAAGGGCTATGAGGCGACCGCAAAGGACAACGCGGAATACGCCGCGCTGCAAATCATCAACGAAATGCTCGCGCGCGGCATAGAAGTGCTGCCCATTAACATATATAAATCTAAAGCGAAGATGTTCAAGCTCGAGGACGGGAAAATCCGCCTGCCGTTTTCTTCCATGCCGGGCGTCGGAGACGCCGCCGCGGAAAGCCTTGAAGCGGGCGGGCAAAAGGGAGAATACCTCTCCATCGAGGATTTACAGCTTCGTACCAAGGTATCTAAATCAGTCATAGAAACACTGGGCGTGGTCGGCGCGTTGGAAGGTCTGCCGGAAAGCAGCCAGATGTCTCTGTTCTGATTTATAAGTAGAAGGGCTCCCTGTGAAAAGGAGGAAAAAGATTGGAACCAAAAAGATTTAAAAGCTATCTCGGGCTTATCGCCTTCACGGTCATACTGCTGTTCGTCATGCTCAATTTCGGTGTTGTTTGGAGCCTTTTGGGCCTTGTCACCAACGTCGTCATGCCTTTTTTCGTCGGCTTTATTATCGCGTACCTGATTAACATGCCGTATGTGTTTTTTGCCGATAAGGCGTATAAGGGGCTCGATAACAGGGGAAGGTTTCTCAAAAAAATGAGAAAGCCGCTGGCGCTTGTTACGGCGTATATCATCGTGTTCGGCGTAATTGCCTTTTTGGTAGTTATCCTGATTCCGCAGCTTACGGACAGCGTCAACCAGCTCGTCAAGAATTTCTCCGGGTACGCCCAGAGCTTCCAGAAGTTTTTGACCGATTTCCTGGGCAACTATTTCGGTATCAAGCTCGACAACGACAGCGACATCATGAATTTCATCAACAATTTGGTGAAAACCGTCACGGGCGGGGAGCTCAATACCCTGCTGAAGAACCTGGCGTCCACAATCGCGCCGAGTGTATTCGACATCACAAAGAACTTTACCACCTCTGTAATCAACCTCGGCATGGGCATCATCGTGTCCGTCTACTTTATGGGCTGTAAGGATAAGCTTATTTTCCAGACGAAAAAGCTCTGCTACGCTTACCTTCCGAAAAGGATTGTGCCGAAGGTCATGGAAATCGGCGATTTGTCGAACAACATATTCGGTAAGTTCGTTTACGGAAAAATACTCGATTCCCTGATTATCGGCGTGCTCTGCTTCATCGTCATGTCTATCTGCGGGTTCGATTACCCGCCGCTTATCAGTGTGATTATCGGCGTGACGAACGTAATCCCCGTGTTCGGCCCGTTTATCGGCGCAATCCCCAGCATATTTATTATGCTGATGATTGACCCGATTGAAGCCGTCTGGTTTACCGTCTTTATATTGATTCTCCAGCAAATCGACGGCAACCTAATCGGCCCCAAGATTTTAGGCAACTCCATCGGCATTTCCGGCTTCTGGATAATGGCGAGCGTTATCATAGGCGGCGGGCTGTTCGGCTTCTTCGGCATGCTGCTTGCCGTGCCGCTGTTCTCCACGTTCTATGTCCTGCTCGGCAGGGCGGTCAACCGCCGCCTTGTAAAAAACGGGCACGCGCAGGAATTTGCAGACCCGCCGAATACCGATATTATTCAGCAAAAGATGCCTAAGGACCCGCGCTTTAATAAAGACAGGAGCAGGGTCATACGGGTCAAAACGAAATTCAACTTCAATAAAAAGAAAAAATAGCCGGTATGTCCGGTTTTGTAGAAGTTTCATAGAAAACAGGGCGGTCGGCGCCCTGTTTTCTTGTTGACAAGAGAATTTTACCATGTTATTATATTAGCACGCTAAAGTGAAGCGCGAATAAGACGCACGCCTGCTGTAAGTAAAGAGGGATGATATGAAGAATTATTATAAAATTACGCCGGAGGGCACACGCGACTATTTATTTGAGGAATGCACCGCTATCAATAAAGTAAGCCGGATTATTACGGACGTGTTCCGCTCCAAGGGCTACCACGAGGCGCTGACCCCGGGACTAGAGTTCTTTGACGCGTTTACGCGCGGCAGCAGCGGTATCCAGCAGGAGGACATGTATAAGCTCAGCGACAACAAGGGCAGGCTTTTGGTGCTGCGCCCCGATTTGACCGTTCCGATTGCGCGCATGGCGGCGACCCGCCTGCAAAAAGAAACGCGGCCCATCCGCCTTTTCTACAGCCAGACGGTATACCGCAACAATCCGGCGCTTACCGGGCGCAGCAACGAGGTGCGCCAGGCGGGAATCGAGCTGATTGGTGCCGGAGGAAAACGCGCCGATTTGGAGGTCATCGTCACGGCTATCGAGGCGCTGCAGAAGATTGTGCCCGACTTCCGCATTGAGCTGGGGCACGCGGGCTTTTTCAAATCCCTCGCGCAGCAGCTTCCGGTCAACGATATTGTGCGGGAGGAAATCCGCCTGTCTATCGAATCGAAAAACTATTCCGCGCTCGACACCATTCTCGACGGCCTGGAGCAGACAAGTACGGTCGCGGCTATCCGGCGGCTGCCGCGCCTGTTCGGCGGGGAAGAGATATTGTCCGAAGCCTCCGAGCTGTTCGAGGGCACGCAGGCACAGCAGGCGCTCTCTGATTTAAAGGAGCTTTACCACAGCCTTTCGCACCTGTGCATGGGCGGCCGGCTGATTATCGATTTGGGTCTTGTCCAGCGCAACGACTATTACAGCGACATGGTGTTCAGCGGCTATGTGGAGGGCAGCGGGGACGCGGTGCTCATCGGCGGCCGTTATGATAAGCTGTTCGACACGTTCGACATGCCTATGCCCGCGGCGGGCTTTGGCATCAATGTGGACGCATTGTCAAAAATATTGCTTCAAAAGGGCGCGGTGGAGCAGAACAAAGCGCCTGATGTACTCGTCCATGCGGATGACGGCTACGAGATGGCGGCAATCAACCAGTCGCGCTTCTATACACTGAGCGGCCTTACCTGTGAGTACAGTGTTTTTACCACGCGGGAAGAAGCGCTTTCCTACGCAAGGCGGCGCTCAATTGCGAAGGTTTGCTTTGTAAGCGAAGAGCATGAAACAATCGATTTATAACATACCTGCAAAAGACGGGAGACAATCATTATGAAACCACTTAGAATCGCGCTGACAAAGGGACGCCTGGAAAAAGACACGGTCGCGCTGCTCGAGCAGCTCGGCTACGACTGCGGCGCCCTGCGCAATAAGGGGAGAAGGCTCATCCTTCCGGTCGGAAACGGCGAAATCGAGGCCGTGCTCGCAAAAGCGGCCGACGTTATTACATATGTGGAGCACGGCGTCTGTGATTTGGGCGTCGTCGGCAAGGACACGATTTTAGAAAACGGCACCGCGTTTTTCGAGCTGCTCGATTTGGGATTTGGAAAATGCCGGTTCGCGCTCGCGGGCAAAAGGGGCAGCGATTTCTTTTCTGGCTACAATTCCAAGATAATCGCCACCAAATACCCGAACGTCGCGCGCAATTACTTTGAAAACAAGGGCATGGACATCCGTTTCATCAAAATAGAAGGCAGCGTGGAGCTTGCTCCCCTGCTCGGGCTTTCAGACGCAATCGTCGATATTGTAGAGACAGGCTCAACACTCAAAGAAAACGGGCTGGAGGTCATAGAGGATATTACCCCCGTTTCGGCAAGGCTGATTGCAAACAATGCAAGCTTAAAGCTTAGAAAGCGCGAAATCGAAGCGCTGGTAGATAAAATGGAACGTGCAATTACAGAAAAAAGGGCTGATTAATATGATACCAATCGTAAAAGCGGACGGAACAGCCGAACGGCGGTTTATAAACGAGCTCAAGGCGCGCTGCGAAAGCAACGACCGCGATGTAACGGCGGCAGTTTCTGAAATCATAGAAAACGTGCGTTTAAACGGCGATAAGGCTGTACGGGCATATACGGAAAGGTTCGACGGCAAAGCGCCGGAGCACACGGAAATCACAAAGGAAGAAATCGACGCGCTTTCGGCAAAATGCAGCCCCGCCTTTTTACAGGCGGCAGAGAAGGCGTGCGTAAATATCAGGGACTTCCACCAGCGCCAGCTCCAGCAAAGCTGGATGACGTCAAAGCCGGACGGCGTAATGATGGGGCAGAGGGTGCGGGGCCTGAAGCGCGTCGGCATTTACGTGCCGGGCGGCACTGCGGCGTATCCGTCGTCGGTGCTCATGAACGCCATCCCCGCGAAAATTGCCGGCGTGGAAGAGATTATCATGGCCACGCCGCCGCAGAAGGACGGCACGCCGAACCCCGACATTATGGCGGCGGCAAAGGCCGCGGGCGTAGACCGCGTATTCATGATGGGCGGCGCGCAGGCTGTCGCGGCGCTCGCTTATGGTACGGAAACCGTACCGAAGGTCGATAAAATCGTCGGCCCAGGCAATATTTTTGTCGCGACGGCGAAAAAGCTTCTGTACGGCACGGTAGACATTGACATGATAGCGGGGCCGAGCGAAATTTTAATTATTGCGGACAAAACGGCGAACCCTGCGTTTTTGGCGGCCGATTTAATGTCCCAGGCGGAGCACGACGTGCTCGCGTCCTCTATCCTGCTTACCGACTGCGAGGAGCTTGCGATTGCAGTCAGGGAAGAGCTTGCAAAACAGGTGCAGGCGCTTTCTAGGAAGGAAATCATTGAAAAATCCCTGAGCGGCTACGGCGCGGTTATCGTCTGTAAAAGCCTTGACGACGCAGTGAGCTTTGCAAACGAGCTTGCGCCGGAGCATTTGGAGGTCTGCACGGAAAACCCGATGGAATATATCGGCAGGCTCGACAACGCGGGCTCTGTATTTTTGGGGCACTATTCACCCGAGCCGCTCGGCGACTACTTTGCGGGCCCGAACCATGTGCTGCCGACCTCCGGTACGGCGCGCTTCTTCTCGCCTCTTTCGGTCGACAGCTTTATCAAAAAATCAAGCTTTATTTACTATACGGAAAGCGCGCTCAAAGAAGCGGCGCAGGAAATCGTCACGCTTGCGGACACAGAGGGCCTGACCGCCCACGCGAACTCCATCAAGGTGCGTTTCGGTATGAAATAAGAAGGGATGGACTCCCATGTATACACTCAACGATAAAATCAGCGGACTTGTACCGTACGAGCCGATTTCAGGCACATACAAAATCCGGCTCGACGCGAATGAATCCTGCTTTAACCTTCCAGTTGATATTATGGAGCAGCTCCATACGGCGCTCGATTCTATCGATTTCAACCGCTACCCCGACCCAAACGCACAGGAGCTGTGCGCGGCGTTTGCGGGCTACTACGGCATCGATGCGGCCTGCGTTACGGCGGGCAACGGCTCCGACGAGTTGATTTCTATTATCATGAACGCGTTTTTAATGAAGGGCGACACGCTCGTTACTGTCGAGCCCGATTTTTCCATGTACCGCTTTTACGCGTCTCTGTCAGAAATAAACTGCGTGGGGATACAAAAGGCAGACAGCCTTACAATCGATGTCGAGGAGGTTATCCGCACCATTCAGAAAACGGGCGCGCGGGCGGTTATCTTTTCAAACCCCTGCAACCCGACCTCCAAGGCGCTATGCTTTGACGAGGTGCGAAAGCTTCTCAAAGGCACGGACGCGCTCGTTGTGCTCGACGAGGCTTACATGGATTTCTGGGAACAGTCCCTGCTTCACGAAGTGAACGCGTACGATAACCTGTTAATCCTGCGTACCGCGTCTAAGGCAGTGGGTGCCGCTGCGCTGCGGCTGGGCTTTGCGGTATCGAACCCCGTCGTTACACGCGCGCTCAAAGCGGTCAAATCGCCCTATAACGTCAATTCGTTTTCCCAGGCGGCCGGCGCGGCGCTTTACAAAAACAGGGATTATTTGTCGAATGTAAAAAAAACGATTGTAACCCTGCGAAAAGCCCTGTATAATAGCCTTGCGGGGCTTGTACAGGATTTTCCAGATAAGCTTTCGCTTGTAGACGGCAGCACAAACTTTGTGTTTATCAAAACGCCTTTTTCTAAGGAAATTTTTGAATATCTCCTGCAAAACGGCATAGCCGTCCGCCTGATGGGCGGATACCTGCGTGTAACAGCCGGCACGCGAGAAGAAAACGAGGCGTTTATCAAAACGCTGCGGGCATATTTTACCGGACAGCCTGCGTAAAATAAATTTAACCGTAAGGGGGCTTAACCGTGCGCAACGCGAGCATTGAGCGCAAAACGAAAGAAACTGAAATTTTCACCGCGCTGAACCTCGACGGCGGCTCCGTTTCCATAGAAACGGGCGTCGGCTTTTTCGACCACATGCTGACTGCCTTTGCCGTACACGGCGGGTTCGGCCTTACGGTCAAATGTAAGGGAGATTTGGAGGTCGACTGCCACCATACGGTCGAGGACGTAGGAATCGTTCTGGGCAGGGCGTTTTCACAGGCGCTCGGGGACAAATCCGGCATTGCGCGCTACGGTTCTTTTTTTATCCCGATGGACGAGGCGCTCGCCTTTTCCGCCGCCGACATCAGCGGCAGGCCGTTTCTCGTTTTCGATGCCGCTTTCCCGCAGGAAAGCTCCGGAAATTACGACTTTTGCATGACGGAAGAGTTTTTTCGCGCGCTTGCCTTTCACGCGGGGATTACGCTCCACGTCAAAGCGCCATACGGCAGGAACAGCCACCATATCGCGGAAGCCGCCTTCAAGGCGGCGGCGCATGCGCTGCAAATTGCCACACGCAAAACCCTGGAAGGTACGTCCCTTTCGACCAAGGGGCTTCTCGACTGAATATCGAATAAAACGTATAAAGCGCGCGGCGCCGTAATGCGGCAATTGAGCGCCGTGTTGTTATAGAATAGATTTGGGAGGAATGCATTATGTTCGTCATACCTGCAATCGACATAAAAGACGGCAACTGCGTACGGCTGATGATGGGCGATTACGCCACAGCGCACAAGGTCGCTGAAGACCCTGTCGCCACAGCGCGGGATTTTTATAACCAGGGGGCCGCCTGGCTCCATATGGTAGACCTCGACGGCGCAAAGGACGGCAGGCGCGTCAATGAAGAAACCATTTTGAAGGTACGCGGCGCCGTAACGATGAAAATTGAGGTCGGCGGCGGCATACGTGATTTGGAAGCGGTGGAGTTTTACCTGAAAAACGGAATCGACCGCGTGATTTTGGGCTCCGCGGCGGTGAAAAATCCGGCGTTTGTCAAAGAGGCCGTAAGAAAATACGGCGAGCGCGTTGCCGTGGGCATCGACGCGAAGGACGGCATCGTCCGCGCGGAGGGCTGGACGGACGACGCTGAGGTCGGTTTTGTCGAGCTTGCAAAGCGTATGGAAAATATCGGCGTAAGCAAGATTATTTTTACCGACATTTCAAAGGACGGCATGCTTTCGGGGCCGAACCTAAACCAGCTCGACGAGCTGAAGACTGCCGTATCCTGCGACATTATCGCAAGCGGCGGCGTCGGTAACCTAAAGGACATTATCAATCTCGCGGAGCTCGACATTTACGGCGCAATTGCGGGCAAGGCCGTATATACGGGCGATCTCGACCTGCGCGCGGCAATCGAGGTCGGCAAACGCGCCGACGCGGATTGAATACAGGGAGAAACATACATGGAAATAAATTTTGATAAGTTTTTTCAGAAAAGCGAGTTGATTCCGGCGGTTATCCAGGAAAAATCGACGGGAGAGGTGCTGATGCTGGCCTATATGAGCCGGGAGTCGATGCAGAAGACCTTCGAGACCGGCTATACCTGGTTTTACAGCCGTTCAAGGCAGGAGCTCTGGAACAAGGGCGCGACCTCCGGCCACCTGCAAAAGGTGCTGGATATTTACGGCGACTGCGACGACGATACCCTTTTGATTACGGTCGAGCAGACGGGCAGTGCCTGCCATACGGGGAACCACTCCTGTTTTTACACGAAACTAAAGTGAAATACACATAAAAAGCGAGGAACGCCAAATGTACGAAAATGTGCTTTACGACCTTTACAATACGGTAGTTGAAAGAAAGGAGCACCCCGCCGAGGGCTCTTATACCTGCTACCTGTTCGAGAAGGGTACCGATAAAATCCTGAAAAAATGCGGGGAAGAATGCTCAGAAACCATTATCGCCGCGAAGAATGGGGACAACAAGGAAACGGTTCTGGAAATCTCTGATTTGCTTTACCATCTGACAGTCCTGATGGTTGACCAGGGGATAAAAATCGACGAGGTTCTCGCGGAGCTTGACAAAAGGAGTAATAAGTCGGGGAATCTTAAAACCTTTCATCAGGTGGATAAAAATACCTGAGATTTGATTTTGTACAACTTTTATATAATTTTTAACGCATTTTAACCAATCGTACAAATCGGTTAAAATGCGCTTATTTTTATTGAATATTAAAAAAATTTAGTATATAATGATATGCGTTGAAATTCAACAAAAATTTATTGGAGGTTATCAAGATGTTCAAGAAATCGGCAATCAGTGTACTTCTTGCAGTCATGATGCTTGTAAGCTGTATCGTTGTACCTACAGCGTCAGCGGCTGCGCCGACGGAAGACACGACGGCTGCACAGGCTGACAACGCGGCTGCCTACAAATTGGCGTCGAATGTACAGGACGGCAATATTCTGCATGCGTTCAACTGGCATTTTAACGATGTCGACCGCTATATGAAGGATATTGCTGACGCAGGCTTTACAAGCGTTCAGGTTTCGCCTGTACAGGGCAGCAAACCGACCATCAACGTCGCGTCCTATGCGTGCGACTGGTGGGCGCTCTACCAGCCAATCAATTTTGAGATTGGCAATGTGCTCGGAACAAAGAAGGATTTTGAAAATATGTGCGATACGGCAAAAAAATACGGCGTTAAAATTATCGTCGATATTGTCGCAAACCACATGGCTCAGTCCGATACGGGCGGAGACGGCAAAAGACATCCCGCGGTTATCGATGATTTGCGCACGGACGCGGACTGCTGGCATAATGTAAACGGCGCGGTATCCGACGCAAACCGTTATTACATGACACAGAGAAGGTTAAGCGGCCTTCCGGACCTCAACACAGGAAACGAAAAGGTTCAGGATTATGTTAAGAGCCTCCTCAAGGAATGCCTCGACCTCGGCGCAGACGGCTTCCGTTTTGACGCGGCGAAGCATATCGAGCTGCCTACCGACAAAGCATATAACGGCGTCGAGTATGCAAGCGATTTCTGGCCGAACATTACAAATTATGCAAAGAGCATTAAGCCCGACGTATACATTTACGGTGAAATTCTTGCCCCGTATGCTACAGACACAGAAAACTACACAAAGTACATCAACTTGACCGACAGCTCCTACGGCAACCGTGTACGCAGCACGGCCAAGGGCACGTCTGCCGGCAATATCGGTACATATTCCGTTACAACGACCACGCCTGACAACCTCGTAACGTGGATTGAGTCGCACGACAACTACATTTCAGGCGGCACAAATACCATGACAGACCAGCAGCTTCTGCTCGGCTGGGGTATTATCGGCGCCAGAAAAGGCTCCACGGCGCTTTACCTCGTCCGCCCGGAGCATGGAACGCTCGGCATGTCTAACGGCGCCAAGACCATCGCTTATGACGAACTGATGGGCGGCCCCGGCGACCTGCTCTGGCAGGACAAGACGGTTACCGAAATCAACAAATTCCGCAACGCGTTCGAAGGCCAGGACGAAACCGTCACTTCTGACGGCGGCCAGTTCTACGTCCAGCGCGGAACGGAAGGCATGGTTATCGTAAACCTCGCGGCAAGCGCCGCGGCCATCAACGCAAACGTAACCATGAAAAACGGCACCTACACCGACCAGGTAAGCGGCGGCCAGTTTACCGTTTCCGGCGGAAAGCTGACAGGTTCCGTTCCGGCAAAATCCGTTGCCGTTATCTATAACAAAACGTTTACGACCCCGACTGCGACGGTTGAGTTCGGCGGCAAAACAATTGACGGCGACAGCGCGCTTAATTTCGCGGGCGATACCGCGAAGGTGAAGCTTACGCTCAACGACGCGCAGAGCGGTACTTACTCCGTAAACGGCGCGGCGCCTGTTTCCTTCACAGGTACGAAGGAAATCACAATCGGCTCCGGCGCCGCGTTCGATACAAGAGTTCCCGTTACGGTCACCGCGACGAACGCCGCGGGTACGACGACGGAAACCTACCAATTCTTTAAGAAAGACCCGAACGCTAAAGTAGTCGCTTACTTCAATGCCGAAGGCAACGAAGACTGGGACAAAGACACCGGAATCTGGTGCTATGCAAAGGATGAAAACGGTAAGGAGCTTGCTGAATATCCTGGACTCAAAATGGAGCCGGTTCAGGGAACGACCTTCTACAAAGTAGAAATCCCCGGCGTTACAAAAGCAACTGTTAAATTCAACGAAGGCCCGGTAACGACCGGCCTCGACGGCAGGACGATTCCTCCGACCGTGCTTGATTACGGCCCGGCGACGGTTCCCGCAAACAGGGAAGCGGGCGGCTTTGAAATCATCGGCACGATGGCCTGGACAGACGGCGCATGGCGCGACCTGAGCCAAAATGAGCTGCCGAAACCCGACCCGTCCGCATGCCCCAAATATGCTTTGGGCGACGCTGACGGTAACGGAAAGCTGGAAATTGCGGACTGCATCACCATGCAGAAAGCAATCGCTAAGGTACTTGTCCTCACTGAGGATGGGAAGAAGGCCGCCGACATCGACGCGAACGGTACGGTCAACATTCAGGATGTCATCTGGCTTCAGAAATATCATGCGAAGATGGAAGTACCATATGAAATTGGAAAACCTGTCGTTGACCCTGAAGAACCCACCGAATACACCATCTACTTTAACAACAAAGACCTGGGCTGGAAGGAAGTCTATGTCCATTGCTTTAAGAGCGTGGGCGGCTTGATTACCGAATGGCCTGGCATCAAGATGGAAAAAGTGGAAAGCGAAGACGGGAAGATGTATAAGGCTGTCATTCCTGTTGAGGGAGACGTGCTTATCTTCAATAACAATGACGACCCGGACGGCAAGGCGCAGACGAGCGACATTACCGTCACGCCTGAGCATTACGGAAAGATGGTTACAGCCGCTAAGGACACAAACGGGGAGTACGGTATTTGGACGGAGCCCGGAGAGTACCCGAATTACCAAAAACCGAAAATATACTTTGAGAACACGCTTGGCTGGACCAAAGCAAACTGCTATATGTACGATTCCAACGACAATAAAAATAAGCCGTGGCCGGGTCAAAAAATGACGCTTGAAGGCACGAACGCCGCGGGCAACAAGGTTTATTCGCTGGAGTACGACGACGGCGTGTTCAGCACCGTTATCTTTAACAATGGAACCAAGCAGTCGATGAATCTCGCGCTTGAGGAACCGAACATGATTTACACCCCAGTCGGCACAAATAACGGTTTCAACTGCACGAAAAAGCCATATACGGGACTAAACTGACGTTACAATCGGGTTTCGTTATTATGACGAATACCAAAAAACAACAGTGATTATTTTGGGGCCGCGCACTTTTGCGCGGCCCTTTCTTCGCGGAAACTGTAAATTTCTATTTTTGGATTCTGTACAAATTAACGGGAAAAAAATAGCCGTTAAAACCCTAAAATTAATGTAATGGATTACAATTTGGCTTTTGTTTGTTGAATAGAGACAAGAAAAGGATGGCAGATATAGGCATTCCTACAAATCGACCTATAAAAATGCCTATTTCCTTTTTGTTTTATTGAAGTGAATTTGTATCTGATTTATAATTTAGATGCGTGGAATTACGCGGATTTCAAATTTTTAGGAGGAATAATGGACATGAAATTGAGAAGATCCATTGTAAGCGTCCTGCTTACTGCGGCTATGCTGATGGGGTGCCTGATTATCCCGTCGCTGTCTGCCTCGGCGGCAGCCGATACGGCGGGGGGAACCGGAGCGCCGGTATCTGAAGCGGCGTCTGCCGCGGGCAACGCCGCCGCTTACAATCTTCCGTCCAATGTACAGGACGGAAACATTTTCCAGGCGTTTACCTGGCGCTTTACCGATATTTCCAAATATATGAAGGAAATTGCCGCCCAGGGCTTCGGCAGCGTACAGGTCTCGCCTGTGCAGCCCACTGCCTTTAAGGCGGACGGCGACAACGCGGCGTCATATATGATAGACTGGTGGAAGTATTACCAGCCCGTCGACTTCAAGCTCGGCAACGGCCTGGGCACGAAGGAAGATTTTAAAGAAATGTGTGAGGTAGCCGAATCCTACGGCGTCAAGGTAATTGTCGACATCGTGGCAAACCACATGGCGCAGAGGGATACCGGCGCGTCTTATTCCAAAAACCTGCAGATTCCCGAAGATTTGCGTCTCGATTCGAGCGCGTGGCACGTCGTTAATTCCAATGTCAACGACAACACCAGAAACGATATGACGCAGAAATCGCTCGGCGGCCTTCCCGACCTCAATACGGGAAGCACGAAGGTGCAGAATTATGTCAAGAGCCTGCTCAAGGAATGCCTCGACAGCGGCGCGGACGGCTTCCGTTTTGATGCTGCGAAGCATATCGAGCTGCCCTCCGACAGTCCGTCCAGTAACTTCTGGCCGAATATTACAAGCTATATCAAGAGCATCAAGCCCGACGCTTACATATACGGCGAGATACTGAAACCCTGCAAGACGAACGATTATTCAAAATATATCAAGATGACCGACAGTCAGCTCGGCGCAAATGTCAGGAGCGCCATTACCTCCGGCAACGCAAGCTCCGGTGTCGTCAACTACAGCGCGGAAGGCGCTTCCGCAAAAGACATCGTCGCGTGGGTAGAATCCCACGATAATTTTTGCGACGGCTCCTCTACGAAGCTTACCCACCAGCAGCTCCTGCTCGGCTGGGGAATCATCGGCGCGCGTAAGGACTCCACCTCACTGTGGTTCTGCCGCCCGGAGCATGAGCAGCTCGAAAGCGCGGGCTTTATTAAATACGACGAAATGATAGGCGGCCCGGGCAATACGCTCTGGCAGGACAAAACAGTTGCCGCGGTCAACCAGTTCCGCAACAATTTCGCGGGCCAGTCGGAAAAGGTTACGGCTTCCGGCAGCCAGTTCTATGTACAGCGCGGCACGTCCGGCATGGTAATCGTCAACCTCGGCGGCTCCAACGCTTCCATTAACTTTACGTCCACCATGGCGAACGGCACCTATAAAGACCAGGTGAGCGGCGGTACGTTTACTGTTTCCGGCGGCAGGCTGACAGGCTCTGTTCCGGCGAAATCCGTCGCTGTCATCTACAACAAGACGAACACGACTCCGGTTACGAACGTTTCCTTAAACGGCAAAAAGGTCACTTCCGACAAGACGACCTACACTGGTAACTCGACCGGCTATTATACGAACAACTATAACTTTACCTCCGAAACCGCGACGCTTTCGCTATCCCTGCAGGACGCTAAGTCCGGCACCTACTCGGTAAGCGGCGGCAAGCCCGTTTCCTTTACCGGCTCTACGAGCGTCGTAATTGGCAAAAACGTCAAATCCAACACCTCGGTTACGGTCAAGGTTACAGCGACCGACGGGACGAGGACGACGGAAGAAACCTATGTATTTGTCAAAAAGCTTTCGAGCGACAAGCTCACGGTTTACTTTGACGCAACCGGATATGAAACGTGGGCAGAATATTACTGCTTTGTCAAAACCTCAGGCGGTTCCGCCGTTAAGGCATACCCCGGTTTTGAGATGACAAAGGTTTCCGGCAACATTTATAAGGCGGAGCTTACGGGTGTTTCCGGCTCTGCTTATGTGAAATTCAACGAAGGCCATGTTAAAACCGGCCTTGACGGAAGAACGGTTCCGCCTACAGTCGTAAACTTCGGTTCGGCGGCGACGCCCGCGAACCGTGAAAAGGGCGGGTTCCTGCTCAACGGCTCGATGATTTGGCAGAACGGAGAATGGAAGGACTACGGCTACAGCACGGACGAAACTCCCGTCGACCCGTCCAACCCGACGAAGCCCACGGAAACCGACCCGACAAAGCCCACAGAAACAGACCCGACCAAACCGACCAATCCCGACCCGGGAACGAAATACATGCTGGGCGACGTGAACGGAGACGGCTATGTTAAGCTCGCCGACGTTCTTGAAATCCAGAAACACCTCGCATCCATGCTGGTTCTCAATGGCACCGCCTACGCGGCGGGCGACGTAAACGCCAACGGCAAGCTTGAAACGGCGGACGTCCTTGAAATCCAGAAATTCCTTGCGGGAATGGGTTCCCGGTATGACATCGGCAAATATGTCGGCGGCGGGGAGCTTCCCACGATTCCTACATCTACCGACCCGACGGAAAAACCGACCGTAACCCCCGGCGGCAGCATTACGCTCACGCTCAATAAGCCCGCAAGCTGGGGCAGCGACGTATATGCCTACCTCTTCAACGGCGGCGGCGGTAAAAACGCTGAATGGCCTGGTGAAGCGATGACGAAGTCGGGCAATACCTATACCATTACCGTCCCCGAGGACGCGGCTTACGATAAGGTCATCTTCTCTGACAGCCCATATGAAGCGGTTGACGGCACAGGCGCTCCTAAAATCGCGGTGCGCGTACAGACGGCGCAGCTCGCTGTAACTGAGGCTCCCTACACAATCGAAGAGGTCACGGTAACAGCCGGCAGCCTCAGCTTTACCCCGACGCACGTGTACCTTTATAATCCTGACCCGAACAGCTTTGCCGAAACGAACGTATGGCCCGGAATCGCCATTACAGGCAATTCCATTACGGTTCCAGCCGGCGTTTATACAAAAGCGATTTTCCACGACGGCACAAATCAGGAGGAATATGACGTGGAGGGCTCCACGCCGACTGACCCCACCAAACCGACCGACCCGGTAATTCCCGGTGATGATATTACGCTCACGCTCAATAAGCCCGCAAGCTGGGGGACAGACGTTTACGCCTATCTTTACGACGGCGAGACGAAGAACGCCGAATGGCCCGGCGAGCCGATGACGGCAAACGGAAACACGTATTCCATTACCGTTCCCAGTGGGCTGTATTCCTCCGTTATTTTTGTAGACAGCCCGGAAACAGGCACCGACCCGCAGGGCGCGCCGAAGGTTTCTGCGCGTATGCAGTCGGCTTCTATGGATGTCCAGAACGGAACGTACGACATCGCTATGACGACGGTTTCCGTACCCTCTGATTTGGGCTTTACGCCCACGCACGTCTATTGCTACAACCCCGGCCCGGAAAACTTTGCCGAGACGGGCGTGTGGCCCGGCCTTGCGCTGACAGGCGCGTCGATTGAAATTCCGGCTGGCGTCTATACGAAGGCAATTTTCAATGACAACGGCGCAAATGAAAAACCAGTCGATATTGAAGGCTCCACTCCTGGCCCGGGTCCTGGCCCCGGCCCCGGACCTGGACCGGAGGGTACAATTACCATCTATTTCTCCAACAGTGTAAACTGGGCCAATGTCTACCTGTATGCGTGGAGAGATTCCGACGAAAACAAAAACCATGAATGGCCGGGCGTAGAGCTTGTATCAGTAGGCAAGAACAGCTTTGGCGAGACGATTTATTCCGCTACCATCGATACAAGCGAGTTTGACCGCATCATTTTCAACAATGGGAACGGCGAACAGACGCAGGACATTGATTTGGCTGGCGTGACCAACAACACCGGCTTCTACTGCGACAAATCTTCCCAGAACAGCCAGGGCCACTATAAGTACGGCATGTACGAATTCGACCCATCCTATATTGTATAATCAGCGTTTGCTAAAAAGAGCCTTCCGTTTACGGAAGGCTCTTTTACTAATATTAAAAAAAGCGGACAGCATAGCTGTCCGCTTTGCGCGTTTCTTGACATTTTGTTTTCGTGCTTTTATACTCTTATAAGACCTCAGGCGTTCGCCAGGGCATTCTGGAACGGGGCGATGTCGGTTAAAAACTCTTTCGGCAAGTTTTCCTGCGTCTCAAGCGTAATCGGCTTGGTCATGTCGAGGCTTAAAATGCCCATAATGGAATGTGCGTCGATGATATAGTTATCGCATTTCAGGCTCATGGCATAGTTCAGATATTTGCTCGAAATGTTTACAAACTGCTTTGCCGCTTCCAAATTCGGAATTGCGATCGTTGTGCTGTACATTTTGATCTTCCCCCAACTATACAATTATATTTCGTCACTATAGTACCACTGTGCCCGCAGAAGGTCAATCCTAATATTCGACAAAAAAGATTTCGGTTACTTATAGCGTTTTCTTTTTCACACGCCCATTCATATTTTGTTCATAACAAACAAAGCAAATCTATATACTTTTCTGGAAAACGCAAAAAAGGAGAATTCCATGACTTACACCATACTTACCCTTGGCTGCAAGGTCAATCAATATGAATCGCAGGTTATGCACGAGGCGCTGCTCAAGGCAGGCCACACGCCTGTGGCGCTTACCGAAAGGCCGGAGCTGTGCGTCATCAATACCTGCACCGTCACATCGGTAAGCGACAGCAAAGCAATGAAGCTCCTACGGAGGACGCGGCGTGAAAACCCGGCCTGTGTTATCGTCCTGACGGGCTGTATGCCCCAGGCGTTCCCGGAGAGGAAGAACCAGTTCAGCGAGGCGGATATTGTCCTCGGCAATAAATGCAGGGGAGAGCTCCTTCCGGCAGTTGAAAAATTTTTGCAGACGCGAAGGCCGGTATTTCAAATCGAGCCGCATCAAAACGACACCTCTTTTGAAAGCATGTCGGTCCAGGCGTTCCATGAGCGCACACGGGCCTTTGTTAAAATAGAAGATGGCTGCAACCGCTTCTGCTCCTACTGCATCATACCGTACGCGCGCGGGCGCGTGCGCTCCAAGCCGCTTTCAGAGCTCAACAAAGAGCTCATGGAGCTTGCGGGAAAGGGCTACAGGGAGGTTGTGCTCGTCGGCATCAACCTTTCGGCTTTTGGGCAGGAATGGGGGCTTGATTTGGGCGACGCCGTCGAAGCCGCCTGCGCGGTTGATGGAATCGAGCGCGTGCGGCTCGGCTCGCTGGAGCCGGAACGAATGGACGAAGCGATGATTGCGCGCCTGGCTAAACAAAAAAAGCTGTGCCCGCAGTTCCATCTTTCGCTGCAAAGCGGCAGCGCGGGGACGCTGAAACGCATGAACCGCCACTATACGCCGGAGCAGTACCGCACAATCGTCCATAACCTGCGCGCGGCGTTTCCTAACGCGGCGATTACCACCGACATTATGGTCGGCTTCCCCGGAGAAACACAGGAGGAATTTGAGGAATCGCTGGCCTTTGCGCAGGAAATCGGCTTTGCAAAGGCACATGTGTTTTCTTATTCCCGCCGGCCCGGCACAAGGGCGGACAAAGAGCCGGACCAAATAAGCGCGGAAATAAAGGAACAGCGCTCCAGAGAAATGATAGCCCTGACAAACCGCACGCGGTTTGCTTTTTTAAATAAACAAACGGGCCTTGTGGAAGAGGTCTTGTTTGAAACGAAGCGAAACGGCGGGTTCTGTGAGGGATATACGAAAAACTACACGCCTGTTGTCCTGAAGACGCAGGACGACCTGTGCGGGCAGGCGCGCATGGTGCGCGTTACGGGCGCCGGACAGGACAAATGTACCTGCGAGCTGGTTCCCTAATCGGTTTCGATGATTTTCATGACATTCTCGATTTCCTTCTTCGTCTGGTCGTTTACCAGGTAGTCGTAGGAATAAAGCATAAACCCGTCCGCCTTGAGCTCGCGCCCATATTCGATTTCCTTTTGCAGTATATCCTGCGAGCCCTCCCAGGAGCCCTCGTCCGCGTCGCTGCCCGCCTTGTAGACGGCAAGGCCGATATAGAGCTTCACAGCGTCGTTTTTGACAAGCTGCCGCCACTCGTCCGCGGTGCTGTCGTAGGGCAGCAGCGGATGGTCGAAGCTTACATAAATCTGCGGGCAGATGTAATCGACATACCCCGCGGTCTTGCCCCAGGAATAAACGTCCGCGCCCATGCTGATGTCGTTGTCGATGTTGCCCTGCGGTGAAATGCCGAACACGGTATGGCTGCTCAAATTATGTACGGCGCTGTAAACGCCGGATACCAGCGCGTTGATGTTCGCCGTGCGCCATGCGTTCTGCGTAAGCGGCGTCGTATCTTTTCCAAGGCTATCCGTATAGGCGTCATACGAAGCCTTGTCGTAATCGACGTCGCTCGTCGGATAAAAATAATCGTCAAAGTGGATGCCGTCAACCGGATAATTTTTTACGATTTCCCCGACTGATTCAATGATGTATTTGCGTACCTCCGGGTAAGCGGGATTAAAGTATAAATCGCCGTCCCAGTCGAGCACATACCCGCTCTTGTCCTTATCGCTTTTCCATTTTGTGTAAGGGTTGTCGTCTGAAAGCTTTTTCGGCGTATCGCTCACCTTGATGCGCAGGGGATTAATCCACGCATGAAACTCTAGCCCGGCCTTGTGCGCGGCCTCCACCATATACGACAACGGGTCGTAGCCGGGGTCCTTGCCCTGCGTGCCCGTCAAAATATGCGACCATGGGTAATATTCCGACGGATACAGCGCGTCACCGAACGGGCGTACATGTACAATCAACGTATTCATATTGTGTTCTTTCGACGTTTTGATGATTTCATCAAATTTTTTCTCAAACGCCTCCTGCGAAGGGTTATCCTCAACACTCAGGGACATATACGGCACCCATACGGCCATCATCTCTCCTTCATGCTCTACATACGCGCTGTCCTCGTGCGACTTGTCCGTGCCGCTGGCGCCGCCGGAGTTTGTCCCGTTTACAGGCGCTGCGGGCGGATTCCCCCCGTTTTCGTTCATCAGCGTTACATAGGACGCGCCTACCGCGCAGAGAAGCAGCACGACGGCAATCACCATGGGGGCGTACCTGCGTTTTCCTTCTGACATAACATTCCTTCCTTTCCCTGGAGCCGTCCCGTGGAACAGGCTTGGTTTTCTAATCGCTTTCTTTTCATTTATAATAAAATTACGTTTGATTTATGCGAAAGGCGGGAAAGAAATGCCGCAAAATATCTGGTGGCTTCTTGCGGGCTACCTGCTTCTAATCAATATCATAGCCGCTGTGATAACGGCATTGGATAAAAACAAGGCGCAGCGCGGGCGCTGGCGTATTAAGGAAAGCACGCTGCTGCTCCTGTCTGCGCTCGGCGGCAGTATCGGCATGTACCTGACCATGCGCCTGATTCACCACAAAACGCGCAAGCTCAAATTTATGCTCGGCATCCCCGTGATTTTTTTCCTGGAAGCCGCCGCCGCGGCAGGCATCCTGTACCTTTCACAGAACGGGTGGGGACTGTAAGGTGGAAGATTCAAAACGATTAACATTTTCTGTTCCCGCGGAATTTGACGGCGCGATGCTCAAAGCCTTTCTGCGCCGCGGCTGCGGGCTTTCGTCCCGCTTGATGGTTTTGCTAAAGCAGACGGAAAACGGCATTTTACGAAACGGCAGGCACGCGCGTGTTATTGAGCCGGTGACGGCGGGCGATATGGTAACGCTTAGGCTTCCGGAGGAAAACTGCGCGGTAGAGCCGTTCGCTCTGCCTCTTGCTGTCGTATATGAGGACGCCCATCTTTTAGTCCTAAACAAGCCATCAGGCATGCCGGTACACCCGACCTCCTGCGGACATGAAATGGATACGCTTGCAAACGCCGTCTCGTTTTATATGAGGAGCAGGGGGGAAAGCTATGCGTTTCGTCCGCTTAACCGGCTCGATAAAAACACGACCGGGCTGGTACTTACGGCAAAGGAGCCATACAGCGCTTACCGCCTTAAAACCGGCGTGGAAAAGCGGTATACCGCCGTGTGCGAAGGTGTTTTTTCAGGCAGCGGCACGGTGGACGCGCCGATTCGCGTCAAAGAAGGGCATACGATTGAGCGCGAAGCGGGAAACGGCGGGCAGAGGGCTGTTACGCACTACAAAACGCTTGCGGGCCTTCATAACCATACGCTTGCGCAGTTTACGCTCGAGACAGGCAGAACGCACCAAATCCGCGTCCACATGGCTTATCTCGGCCACCCGCTCGCGGGGGATGATATGTATGGGGGAAGCACGAAATATATAGCTAGGCAGGCGCTCCACTGTGAGCGGATGTCCTTTCTGCATCCGGTAACCAGCAAAAAAATGGAGCTTTTCGCCTCCTTACCGGATGATATGGCGCGTTTCATCGAACAAATTTCCACAAAAACAATACAAAACGGGTAATGCAATTTGCAGGGCTCAATATTGCAAAAGAAGCATTCCTATGGTAAAATAGTACCAATTTAATCGAGAGAGGGAATCACGATGCAGGAAATCAAAGTGGAATTGACCAAGACACCGAAGGAAAAGCCTACGGACGAAAGCAAGCTCGGCTTCGGCAAAATATTCACCGACCATATGTTCCTGATGAACTATGACGAGGGACAGGGCTGGCACGACGCGCGGATTGTCCCCTACGGCCCGATTGCGCTCGACCCGGCCGCCATGTGCCTGCACTATGGGCAGGAGGTCTTTGAGGGGATGAAGGCCTATAAGACAAAAGAGGGCAAAACGCTTTTATTCCGCCCGGAAAAGAACATGGCAAGGCTCAATGTTTCAAACGAGAGGCTCTGTATTCCGCTGATTGACGAGGCGTTCTGCGTGGAAGCCGTTAAAAAGCTCGTAAAAATCGAAGAGGATTGGATTCCGACCGCCGAAGGCACGTCGCTCTACCTGCGCCCGTTCATTTTTGCGGTTGACCCGTTTATCGGCGTCCATCCGGCGAACCAGCTGATTTTCTGCATTATCTGTTCGCCTGTCGGCGCGTATTATCCCGAAGGGCTCGACCCGGTGCGCATTTATGTCGAGCAGAACTATGTCCGCGCGGTTCGCGGCGGCATGGGCTTTACTAAAACGGCAGGCAACTACGCCGCGTCCCTCAAGGCGCAGGACGAAAGCGAAAAACAGGGCTATACCCAGGTGCTCTGGCTTGACGGCGTGGAGCGTAAGTATATTGAAGAGGTCGGCACGATGAACGTGTTCTTCGTC
Source organism: uncultured Oscillospiraceae bacterium (assembly GCA_900540865.1). Taxonomy (GTDB): domain Bacteria; phylum Bacillota; class Clostridia; order Oscillospirales; family Acutalibacteraceae; genus Scatavimonas. Next base: position 26,116 of record UQHH01000001.1, on the reverse strand, counting down.
ATCGGCGACGAAATTATAACACCGGCGCTGCAGGGCTCTATCCTGTCCGGCATCACCCGTATGTCCTCCATCGAGCTGCTGCGCTCCTGGGGCTACAAGGTAACAGAACGCGCGCTTTCTATCGACGAGGTCGCAAAGGCCGCGGACGAGGGCAGGCTGAAGGAAGCGTTCGGCACCGGTACGGCAGCCGTAATCTCACCGATTGGCGAGCTCAAATGGGGCGATAAGGTCATGACGTTCAACGGCGGCAAAATCGGCGAAATTTCGCAGAAGCTTTATGATAACCTAACCGGGATACAGTGGGGAAGCGTAGCGGATACCCACGGCTGGACGGTTGAGGTATAAGCCTTTAAAAAATAGAATTACGCGTCAGCAAGCCGCATGCTCTTTCCATTTCTTACAACTTTGTCAGAATCAAAACAGATTACCGGAAAACGGTTAAATCATTTTGAACTTTCTGTGAAATCCGTTGTACTCCAGTCTCCGCTGTGTTATAATCAAGACGAACCGCAAGACACAGAAAGGAGATGAAAAATTAAGGAAATGAACAGTTCTATTTTGGTGGTCGATGATTTATCGTTCCCCAGAAAGCTCACGAAGAACGTGCTTGTTAACGCGGGTTTTACCGACACAGCCGAAGCCGCAAGCGCGCAGGAAGCGCTTGATTGCGTTCAAAACGAAGCCCCGACGCTCGTGCTTCTTGACGGTTCACTCCCCGGAAGCGAAGACCTCGCTTTACTTCGGAAGGTATTGCAGGCGTCGCCTGAGACAAAGGTCGTAATGGTCTACGCGCAAACGGAGGACATCCATAAGGAAGAAGCATTATCGATGGGCGCCAAGGGCTACATACTAAAGCCCTTCAACGAAGAGAAGCTGCTCACCGTCGTGAATCATGTTCTGGCGGGATAAACCATAAAACAATAAGGCCGGCAGTGCACCGCACTGCCGGTTCTTTTATACGTGTCATCATCACGATTTCCTTAAAAAATTTTTTGATATTATAAAGTGAAATACAACCATAAATCTGGGTTTGAGGGTAACAAAAATGAGAGTCGTTGAATATGGAAAAGAAAATCAAGACGTTATCATGCTTCTTCATGGCGGTGGTCTTGCCCCTTGGAATTATAAAGAAGAAGCAAAACTGCTGGAAGATAAATTTCATATTTTAGTGCCTGTATTGGATGGACACAGCGGAAGTGACCATGAATTTATCTCTATAGAAGAAAATGCCAGAAAACTAATACAGTACATAGATGAAGCCTATGGCGGCCAGGTTCTTTTCATCGGCGGACTTTCTCTTGGTGGTCAAATATTGGTTGAAATGTTGTCGCAGAGAGAGGCTGTCTGTAGGTTTGCCATAATAGAGAGCGCATTGGCTATGCCGATGAAAATAACGGCGTCACTTATAAAATCCTGCTTTCCTCTGTGTTATCCGTTGATTAAAAAGCGCTGGTTTGCAAAATTGCAGTTTAATTCCCTGCATATAAAGCAGCCGCTTTTTGAAGATTACTTCAAAGACAGCGCTAACATCGGGAAAGAAGACATGGTAGCTTTTTTGCGGGCAAATTCTGATTATAAAATTAAAAGTACGCTTTCCTCCTGCCAGTCAAAAACACTCGTATTAGCCGGCGGCAAGGAACAAAGAATCATGAAAAAATCCGCTGAGCTTATCAGCAAAAATATCAGTGATTCAACATTTGAAATTTTGCCGGGATACTGTCACGGAGACTTAAGCCTCAATCATTCCGAAAAATATACAGAAAAATTACTGCGTTTCATTGGTAAAATATAAGGTGATATTCCTGCTTCATCAAGCAGCCGCAATTTTGTCGGTATTCTATCTCATCCCAATGGTTTTTAAAATCGCTCACGGAACAAGAACAAAAAGAGAGCAGGGAATGTCAGACTTTCATTTTTACAGATTTAGTGGTATAATATATTATGTAAAATTTATGTTGCTTTACAACGTCCCGAAACTGGGCGGACAGGTTTTCCTGCCCACCCGTTTTTCGTTTCATAAGCATTGAAATATCTTGTTATAAGTTTTTACTGCTCTTATGGGCAAATTTGAAAGGGTGAAAGCTATGGTACATTTGGTTTACTGCGACAATACAGGAAAAAAGGGCGAAAAGGTCCTCGATAAAATTTTAAACGGGACAAAAACGATGGTTGTGCGGGGCGCAGCGGGCAGGAAAATTCCGCACAGCAGGGTCTTTGCCGGGGAAACGCTTTATTTTATGGAAAAGGGAACGGCAAAAATATCGGCGCGGGCGGTCGTCAAGAACGTGGAAAACTATGTAAAGCTTTCCGAAGAGGAAATTACAAACAAGCTGGAAGAAAACCAGCATAAGCTCAATTTATCTGACAAACAAAAGGTACGCTGGCATAAAAAATGCCTTTGCCTGGTGGAATTCGAGGATGTCCGCGAAATAGAGCCGCTCGATTTCGACCATCAGGGCAATATGGACGATTGGCTGATTATTGAGAAGATTGAAGACGTGGTGGTTGGGACGAGCATCCCATACGACTACAAGAATTCCAGGTTTTAAGGCGGTGGAGCTATGGCGATGTGGAAACCATGGCGCGGCTGCCATAAGTACAGCGAAGGCTGCAAATACTGCTATATCCACAAAGGCGACGCGAAAAGGGGCGTCGACACCGGCAGTATCGTAAAGCTCGACGGCTTCGACGCGCCTGTTAAACGGAACAAAAACGGCGAATACAGGATGAAGGGCGGCCAGCTCGTCTACCTGTGCTTTTCCACGGATTTTTTGATTGAAGAGGCCGACCCGTGGAGGGCGCAGTGCTGGGAGATGATAAAACAGCGCCCAGATTTGCGTTTCCTGTTTTTGACCAAACGGATTGAACGCTTTATGCGCTGCATACCGGACGACTGGAACGACGGGTATGAAAATGTAACGGTCGGCTGTACCGTGGAAAACCAGAAAAGGGCGGACGAAAGGCTCAAACTTTTTTCCACCCTGCCAATCAAGCATAAAAATATTATTTGCCAGCCGCTGCTTGAAGAAATCAACATAGAACCCTACCTGGACGGCGTCGAGCTTGTCGTGGTGGGCGGCGAATCAGACAGGGACGCCAGACCCCTCCATTTTGACTGGGTGCTTTCCATCCGGGAGCAATGCATAAGAAAGGGCGTACACTTTGAATTCAGGCAGTGCGGCACCCATTTTATCAAGGACGGGAAGGAATATAAGCTTTCTGTCCGGGAGCTGTGCAGCCAGGCAAGGAAGGCCGGCATCAATATTTGACGATGAGCCGGCACCGCGTAAACACTTATATAAAGAAAGAGCGCCGGACGGTCCGGCGCTCTTTCTTTTATCTTCTGACTGGGATTCCGTTCTCCGAAAGGTAATCCTTTAAATCCGGAATCGCGATTTCACCAAAATGGAAAAGGGAAGCCGCAAGCACAGCGTCCGCCTTGCCCACTGTAAAAGCGTCTAGAAAATGGGAAAGGCTGCCCGCGCCGCCGCTTGCGATGACGGGGATGCCAACACTTTCGGAAACGGCCTTCGTCAGCTCGACGTCGTAGCCCTCCTTCTGCCCGTCGCAGTCCATACTGGTCAGCAGGATTTCGCCCGCGCCGCGCCTTTCCGCTTCTATGGCCCATTGTACGGCGTCGAGCCCCACCGGCGTTCGCCCGCCGTTGATGTAAACCTCCCAGCCGCCCTGGGGGCGGCGTTTCGCGTCGATGGCGGCAACCACGCACTGGCTGCCGAATTTATAGGATGCTTCGTTTATTATATCTGGCCGAAGCACCGCCGCCGAATTGACAGACACCTTGTCCGCGCCCGCGCGCAGGATTTCCGTAAAATCCTCCACGGTACGGATACCGCCGCCGACGGTAAAGGGGATAAAAATGGTGTTTGCCACCGCATTTACAATATCCACGATGATTTTGCGCGCGTCGCTCGACGCGGTAATATCGAGCAGCACAAGCTCGTCCGCGCCCTGCCTGTCATACGCGGCGGCGCACTGCACCGGGTCGCCCGCGTCGCGCAGGTTTACAAAGCTCGTGCCCTTGACGACCCTGCCGTTTTTTACATCGAGGCAGGGGATAATCCGTTTTGCGTACATAGGCTCAGCCCCTTTCCCTTGCGTCGGCAAGCGTCATATCGGCAAAGTTTTTAAGCATCAGAAGCCCGGCTTCTCCGCTTTTTTCCGGGTGGAACTGCGTTGCGGTAATGTTTTGGTAAGAGACGGAAGCGTCGATTGCCGTACCGTACTGCGTCTGCGCGGAAACGATTGCCGGGTCCTTTGCGCGCAGGTAGTACGAATGGACAAAATAGACGTAAGGCTCGCCCGCAATCCCTTTGTAAATGCCGTCATGCTTTTTGATTTCGAGTGAATTCCAGCCGATATGCGGGATTTTGAGCGCTCCGCCGCCGTTCGGTATTTTCGTAATCGTGCCCTCAAGAAGAGAAAGGCCCTTGGCTTCCGGGCTTTCCTCGCTTTCGGAAAACAGCAGGTGCAGCCCTAAGCAAATGCCCAGAAGCGGCTTGCCGGTTTTTACATATTGGAGCACGGCGTTTCTCATGCGCGAGCGGTCCATGCAGTCCATCGCGTCGCCAAACGAGCCGACGCCCGGCAGAATCGCGCCGTCGCATTCTAAAAGCGTGCGCTCGTCCTTTGTGATGGTCGTTTCGCACCCGATATGGTTAAGCGCCTTGACGACGCTCTGCAGGTTGCCCGCTCCGTAGTCGATAACAGCAATCATAAACAAAACCCTTTTACAAAATATTTTACCTGATTTTATCATATTTTCGGTGCAAAGGCAAACAGTTTGAAGGATAGATGCCGCGTCCTGCAAAAAACAGGCGGTGAATCTGCGCTTTCGCTTGATTTTGGCAGGATTATGTATTAAAATTAATTAGATAATGCACAGAAGAAGGATGGGCGGATTTATCCGCGGGAGAAAATCATGGAAAAACATTTATTGTCTAGAATTGAACAATTGAAGCCCAAGCTCTCAAAGGGGCAGAAGCGCATTGCCCATTATATAGAGGAACAATATGACAAAGCGGCCTTCATGACCGCGTCCAGGCTGGGCGAAACGGTCGGCGTCAGCGAATCCACCGTCGTGCGCTTTGCGACGGAAATCGGCTACGACGGCTATCCAAAGCTGCAAAAGGCCATGCAGGAGATGATTCGGGACAAGCTCACCTCCGTGCAGCGCATCGAGGTCACCTGTAACCGCATCGGCACGCAGGGCGTGCTCGAAAGCGTGCTCAACCAGGACATCGATAAAATAAGGACGACCCTTGAGGAAACCTCGCGCGCGGATTTCAAGGCGGCGGTGGACGCCATCGTGGGGGCGGAAAATATTTATATCTTCGCGGTGCGCAGCTCCTCGGCGCTCGCGAATTTTCTGGGCTATTACTTTGATTTGATTTTCGGCAACGTCCATGTCGTAAGCACGACGAGCAGTACGGAAATATATGAAAAGCTCCTGCGCATCGGCGAAAAAGACGTTATGATAGGCATCAGCTTCCCGCGCTATTCCAAGCGCGCGGTGGAGGCCATGCAGTTTGCCTCCGACCGCAAGGCGCGCGTTATCGCGCTTACCGACAGCATGATTTCCCCGCTCGTCGCGGTCGCGAACTACGTACTGCTTGCGCGCAGTGATATGGCCTCGGTCGTCGATTCGCTCGTTGCGCCGCTGAGCATGATAAACGCCCTCATCGTCGCGACGGTCCTCCAGAAGAAGGAGGAGGTCAAGGAAACCTTCCGCAAGCTTGAGCGCGCGTGGGACGAATACGACGTATACGCGAAAACCTCCGAAAACAGGAGCGCGGATGCAGTGGGGGAAGAGACGTAATGGCAAAACAGGAAGTGCTTGTCATAGGAGCCGGTCCCGCGGGTATGATGGCCGCGGGTACAGCGGCGCAAAGCGGCGCGTCCGTTACGGTTATTGACCGCAACAAGCGCCCCGGAAGGAAGCTGCTAATCACCGGCAAGGGCAGGTGCAACGTTACAAACAACTGCGACACGCGCGACTTTATAGTCTCTGTACCGACGAACGGGCGCTTTTTATACAGCGCCTTGAACGCGTTTTCCCCGCAGGACACAATAGATTTTTTTGAAAAACGCGGCGTTCCACTTAAAACGGAACGCGGCAGCCGCGTTTTCCCGCAGTCCGATAAAGCGGCAGACATTGTGGACGCAATGCGCTCCTTTCTTTTGGATTCCGGCTGCCGGTATATAAACAGCAGGGTGAAAAGCCTCACCTTGGAAAACGGCGAGGCAAAGGGCGTGGAGCTTGAGGACGGGCAAAAGCTTTCGGCTGATTGCGTGGTTGTCGCCTGCGGCGGCAAATCGTATCCGCTGACCGGCTCGACGGGGGACGGCTATATGCTTGCCAGGCAGGCGGGGCATACGCTCATTGAGCCTGTCGCGTCGCTTGTCCCGCTTGTATCGCAGGATTCCTATTGCAAAGAATTGCAGGGCCTTTCCCTGCGCAATATTTCCATTACAGTAACAGACACAGACAAAAAGAAAGAGATTTACTCCGATTTTGGGGAGCTGCTCTTTACACATTTTGGGCTGAGCGGCCCCGTTATTTTAAGCGCGAGCGCCCATATGCGCGGTATGCGCGCGGGCAGGTACCGCATAAATATTGACTGTAAGCCGGCGCTTACTCCTGAACAGCTCGACAAACGGCTGCTGCGCGATTTTGAAAAGAATAAAAACAGGGATTTTTGCAATTCGCTTTCAGAGCTTTTGCCGCGCACAATGATTCCCGTCATGGTAAAGCGCTCCGGCATCCCGCCGGAAACAAAATGCAACGCCATTACAAAGGAACAGCGCCATGCCTTTGGCCGCCTGCTCAAGCAGTTCCCTGTTACAATCGGCGGCTTCCGCCCGGTGGAAGAGGCTATCGTTACCTCGGGCGGCGTCAATGTCAAGGAAATCGACCCCAAAACAATGGAATCAAAGAAAACGTTAAATTTGTTTTTCGCGGGAGAGGTCATCGATACAGACGCCTATACCGGCGGGTTCAACCTGCAAATCGCCTTTTCTACGGGGTATCTGGCGGGCGTTTCCGCGGCGGATAAAATATGTGAATCGCAGAAGGGGAGAAAAATATTATGACGGCAATCGCCATTGACGGTCCCGCGGGCGCGGGCAAAAGCACCATCGCAAGGCTCGCGGCAAAAAAGCTGGGCTTTATTTATGTGGATACCGGGGCGCTTTACCGGGCTATCGCATACAACGCGGTGAAGCTCGGCGTTAAAATCAGCGATGAAAACCAGGTGGAATGCCTGCTCGACCATACGGACGTCCAGCTTAAATTTCAAAACGGCGAACAGCGCGTATATGTAAACGGGTCGGACGTGTCCGACTTTATCCGTACGCCGGAGGTCTCCATGGCCTCTTCCGGCATCTCCGCGCTGCCTATCGTGCGGAAATACCTGCTCGGTTTACAGCGCGGCATCGCAAAGGACAACAATGTAATCATGGACGGCAGGGACATCGGCACGGTAGTACTGCCGGACGCCAGGATTAAAATATTCCTTACCGCCTCCGCACAGTGCCGCGCGAAACGGCGTTATGAAGAGCTGACGGAAAAGGGGATGAACGTTATATATGACGACATCCTGCGCGACATCGAAACGCGCGACTACAACGATTCCCACAGGGAAGTAGCGCCTTTAAAGCCGGCACAGGACGCCGTGCTCGTCGATACGTCGGGCGAAACGCTCGAAACCTCGCTTGCGCGCCTGTTGGGCGTGATAGAAGAGCGCCTTTGATTTTATGTAAATCGGGAGGATGGGGACAATGGAACAGAAAAAATGGCTTTACAGCTTTGGCAGGGCGGTATGCACGCCCCTTATGAAGGTGTTATACCGTTACCGTTTTACCGGCAGGAACAACCTGCCTGAAACGGGCGCGTATATCATCTGCGCGAACCACCAGTCGTTCGCCGACCCTGTATTGCTCGGAATCGGGCAGAAAAGGACCATCCGTTATATGGCGAAGGAGCAGCTTTTTAAGCATAAATTTCTGGGAAAGCTCATCTCTATGCTCGGCGCGTTCCCTGTCATGCGGGAATCGCACGACAACGCGCAGGCGTTCGCAACGGCGGATTCCGTGCTGGAAAGCGGCGGTGTGCTTGGGATTTTTCCCGAGGGCACGCGTTCTAAAACGGGCGAGCTGTTGCGCATGCGTTCCGGCGCGGCGCTAATCGCGGCGCAGATGATGGTGCCCGTCGTCCCGGCGTGCATTACGGCTAAGGGCGGGAAAATGAAGGTGTTCAACACAACCAAAATTACATACGGCGACCCCATTACGCCCGAACAGCTGGGACTGACTGAAAACGCGCAGGGCCACCAGATAAGGGCCGCCAGCCGCGTGATTTCAGACGCGATTGCAAATATCAGGGAACAAGATAAATTTTAAAAGGGAAGCATAACATATGGCATATACCATCAAGCCGCCTGCGGCGGGAACCGTACCATATTTTACAGCCTATCTTCTGACGGAGGAACCGGCAAAGTTTTCAAGCGACGTGCTTTTAAAGGTGCGCCGCGATTACTTTACGTCGGGAAAAAAACAAAAGGACAGGCTGTTTATGACGGCACAGGGAGAATCTGTCCGCTGCGTTTACGCAATGGAAAAGAATAAGCCCTTAAAATGGAAAAAAGAGGTGCAGGGCAGGCAAGAGGAAACGGCTGTAACCGAAGGCGCTTCGGGCTACCGGGTAGAATCACAGGGCTTTTCCGGAGCGCCTGTCAAAAAAGCGCGTTTTGATAATGCGCACACCTGGCTCAATACGGAATATTACGACCTCGAGGGAAAAACGCTCAGGGCTGTTTTAATGCCGTGGACAAATGAACGTTCCGCGTGCCTTGCGCTTTACCCGGAGCAGGTGAAAACGCCCGTCCTATTACGAAGCGTTCCGATGCCGGAGGATGAAACGCTCCTTTCCGAGCTGGTGCGGGACGTGGAACCGCAGGCCTGCGCGCAGACGCAGCAGGGGCTTTTCTATTTTTGCGACGATGAAAAGCGTTCCATTTGGGAGGGTAAGCTAGAGCAAAAAACAAAAGAACCCCATAAACCCAAGGCTTCAAAGCCCAGAAGGAAGCCGGGCGGCTTTCAATTTGATAAAGAAGCGCTGAAATCGGACATCGAAACGCTTTCATTTGACATCAGGACGGCCGCGGTCCCGTTTGCGGGCGCAATGCAGGAGCAGCCCCGCCCTGTGAAAAAGACAGGGAAAACAATAAAAGAAGCAAAACCATCAAGCGCAAAAGCTATAAAAGCATCCGAAGCGCCGCCTGAAAAATCCGTTCCGGCTGAAATTACACAGCCAGGCATCCCCCTTATGGAAACGCCTTTGACGGAACCGGAAAAGACGGCGGACAAGAAAAAAACAGACGCCCCTGTAAAGGCCGCGCAAGCAGAACCGAAGGAGGCCGTTTTACCGCCCGCCGCTGAAAAGACAGCCTCGCAGAAGAAAACGGCAAAGGGCACTGCCGCGCGGAAAACGCCCGGCAGCAGCCTTCCTGCCGATAAGGTTATAGCGCTTTCCGCAAAGGAAAAGGGCCTGTATTTCGGCCCGCTCGATGAAAACGGCCGGCGTACTGGAATGGGCCGTACACAGCAGCAAAACGGCAGGACGCTTTACGACGGGGACTATCTTTGCGACATGCGCGACGGCTTCGGCGCGTATTATTTTAAAACGGGACGCTTGAGCTATGTAGGCGGCTGGAAGGAAAACAAGCGCAGCGGCTTTGGCATTGCGTTCCGACCGACGGACGGCTCCGTGCATGTCGGCGTGTTTGAAGACGACCATCCCAAGGGCGTCTGCGCGCGCTTTGACAAGGAAGGCCGCATGACCTTCGCGGGCAGCTGGAAGGGCGGTGTTAAAAACGGTGCGGGAATCGCGATTGAAGACGACGGCTCCATGACTGTTACCGGCTTTGTCAACGACAGGCAGAACGGCAAGGCCACCGTGCTCGATTCATACGGCCGCGTGCTCTACAGCGGCGGCTATAAAAACGGCCACAAGGAAGGGGAAGGGCTCCTCTTCCATCAAGACGGCGCGCTTGCCTATTCCGGTGCGTTTCATGACGATAAGTACGAGGGAACCGGGACGCTGTATCTGGAAGACGGCGGCACCATCTGCGGCGAATTCTCAGCGGGTATGCCAAACGGCCGCGCTTTAAAGCGCGAGGCTTCCGGCGCGCTCATTTACGACGGCCTGTGGAAAGACGGCGCGTATAACGGGCAGGGCAGGCTTTACATGCAGGACGCTTCCTATATGGAAGGGCTGTTTCAAAACGGCTCCATGCATGGTGAATTTACCTGCTTTACGAAGGATGGCGCGGTAACCTATAAAGGGACGCTCAAGGACGGCTTGTACGACGGGCACGGGCTGCTGTACCGTGACGGCTCGGCCGTTTATGACGGCGCTTTCGCCGAAGGCGAAAAAAGCGGAATCGGCAGGGAATACGAAGGCGGCGCGTGTGTTTACATGGGCTCGTTTGCAAAGGGTGTGCGCTGCGGCTTTGGTATTCTTTGTAAAGGCGCTGAGCAGCTTTTTTCCGGATTTTTTGAAGGCGGCGTACCCTGCGGGCAGGGCGTTTCGTATATAGGCGGCTTGCCCAAATACGCGGGATGTTTTGAGGATGGAAAACCGCATGGGCGCGTCAACGAAATCGAAGGACAGGCGGTTGCGGCGCAGTGTATTTTTGAACGCGGCGACTGCCGTTACGAACGCCGCTTCCGCAGCGACGGCTCGCTTGCGTTTGAAGGGAATATCAAGGATGGAAAGCCCGAGGGAATGGGCGCCTCCTTTAATGAGTATGGTGAAAAGACGTTCGAGGGGATTTTTAAATACGGGGAGCCGTTCAAAAGCATGAAGGTTATCACAAATGAGCTTGAAGGCCTGCCGTATGTGGAGAAGCTTAAAAACACCGATTACGAGACATTACGCGCAGCTCCCGAATACGCGGTGGAGCAGCCTCTTTGCGGCGGCGTTTATTCCGGCGGCCTCAAAAACGGATTGCCGCACGGCAGGGGTACCATGCTTTATCCCGACCACCGCTATACCGGCGGCTATTCTGAAGGAAAAGCGTTTGGCGACGGCATCGTATATTTAAGCGACGGCGCGCAGCTTCGCGGCAGATTTTTAAAAGAAAAAACAGCAACCTCCGAGCATATGGAGTTTTTGAACGCTTCGTATGACTATGAGGTACAGCCCTAAGGAGCTCTGGTTTATATATGCATTTAATTCCAATGGCGCAGGAAAGCACATTGCCCCTCGTCGGCGAAACGCCGCAGGAGACGCTTTCCCTGCTTCAAAAATGGCTTTTGGATTTATGGGACTGGACTGTAGCCTTTTTTCCAAAGCTGATTGCCGCCGTGCTGATATTCGCAATCGGCTGGTGGCTTTCAAAGGCCGTCACGAAGTTTATACGCAGAGCCATGTTCCGCGGCAAGGCGGACCAGGCGGCGGTATCCTTTGTCTGCTCGTTTTCGCTCTGCGCGCTGCGCATCATCGTCATCATATCGGCGGTCGCGCAGCTTGGCGTCAACGTCAATTCCATCATTGCGGCTCTCGGCGCGGCGGCGGTTACCGTTGGCCTTGCGCTCAAGGACAGCATGTCGAATATTGCAAGCGGCGTGCTTATCATCATCACCAAGCCGTTTAAGGCGGGCGATTTTTTGGAGTTCGAGGGCCTTCAGGGAACGGTTACAAAAATTGAAATCATGAACACCTATCTCAACACGGTGGACAATAAAGAGGTCATCATCCCAAATTCTCGCCTGACCGCAAACAACGTTACAAATTTCACCTCGCACGATATGCGCAGGCTCGATTTGTCCTACAGCGTCAGCTATGGAGACGATATCGTGGCGGCAAAGCGGCTTTTGCAGGAGCTCGTTTCGGAGCATCCGCTGGTCTTTAAGGAGCCGGAGCCGGTCGTGGGCATTGCCGACCACAACGACAGCAGTATTTCCATCGACTGCAAGCTCTGGTGCGGCAAGGACGACTATTGGCCGCTCTATTACGAAATGCAGGAGAAGGTGAAGCTGATGTTCGACGAACACGGCATCAACATCCCGTTCAACCAGCTCGTCGTCCATATGGAGCCGGAGAAAGGGAAGAATCAGCCATAATTCAAACCGCTTGGCCTACTGTAAATAAACAAAAGGGTGACGTTATGCAAATCAAAACATATCAAAGCCTGCCGCGGGAAGCAACGGAAATCCGTACGCAGGTGTTTATCGAGGAACAGGGCTTTCAAAGCGAATTTGACGACATTGACGCCATGGCGCTGCATGTCGTCATATATTTAGACGGAGCTGCGGCGGCGACCGGGCGCACTTTCCAGGAGGATAACGGTTCGGCCGTCTGGCATTTGGGTAGAATCGCTGTCCGCAAAGAATTCAGGGGCCGGGGCTTAGGCCTTGCCGTGGTAAGGGCGCTTGAAAGCGCGGCGGAACAAGAGGGAGGCCGCGTGTTTGAGCTTTCCGCGCAGACACAGGCGCGGCGTTTTTACGAAAAGGCGGGCTATACCGCACAGGGCGGCGTTTATAAGGAAGAGCACTGCCCGCACATTAAAATGGTCAAACGATTAAACGGGGCGGCGCCCGTGTCCGGCATGGATTCGGTATGATTGGCAAAACCGTTACGGTAGCAACCGGCAGGCCGCTTGGAACATACCACCCTAAGCATCCCGATATGTATACCCTGTCAATTACGTTTATATAGCAGGGATTTGGGCGGCGACAGGGAAGAGCAGGACGCCTATATTTTGGGAGTTGACGTTCCAGCCGAATCTTTTTATTCATGTAGGGATGATGGGCAGGTCCAGCATCTAAATTTAGAGCGGCAAGAAACAAAAACGCTATAATTAATATGTTTGGGTTGATAGATATGAAAATTCTATTGCTAAATGCAGGTGCGAAAAATTATGGTGCTACTCAAGAAATATTGACTATAGTAAGCAATGAGTTGCCACATGGCGCTGCTGCTGATATTGTTTGTCTGGGGGATTTAGATATAGGTTATTGCAAAGGCTGTAAGGTATGCTATGACACCTGTAATTGTATACAGAAAGATGATATGGAGCCTTTAATCGACTTGATAGACACATCAGATATTATTGTAATTGCTGCACCATCTTACTGGGCGGATGTCCCGGGACAATTTAAGGTATTTATTGACCGCTGCACAGTATATAGCGATACGAATCTAAATCCCAATCACAGAACATTAAATAGCCCCAAAAAGTGTTATGCAATTGCTCTGAGAGCAGGTGGACGGCCCGTTGAATGTGAGCATATTATAGAAACTGTAAAGCACTGGTGCGGACATATGAAGATTGATATGGTGGACAGTATGTATTTTTGCGGGATAAACGATAAACGTGATATTGACCAGCACAAAACGTACATTTGTAAGAAAGCAAAGTCATGGTTTTCCGAATAAACAAAAAATAGTATTATAATTTGAACTGCCCAAAAGCATAAAACCTTAAAAACAGTTGTAAACACTGACCTTTGTGCCTATTAACGCACTTGAAGACACAACGATTATTAATTTTATGGTGCCCAAATGGTGCCCGAATTTCCTGCGGCAATATAAAATGATACAAGCAGATGTAAGGAAATATCATAATCTTCAAGGGGCGAAAGCACTTGCCGCTTTCGCTCTCTTGACTGCCACATAAGCGGGGACATTCGCACTTGTCAGCGGCAGCAGAGCCTGTTAATCTTGACCGTTAATGGGCGTGAATGGCTCTGCTGCTTTGTAAAGGCAAAAACGATGATAGATAAGTTCACAGCTTTGTGCTATTATCATAGAAATTGATAAATCGGAATTTGGAGGAGATTTCTTGCACAGCTTTGATAATAGTTTCTGGAGTGCATTAGATGCCTTAGTCGGCAAATCAGAAATCATCATAGATAGGCCAAAAGGAACTGCGCATCCTAAATACCCTAATTTCATTTATAAAGTCAATTATGGGTATTTGAAAGATACAGCATCCATGGATGGTGCAGGGATAGATGTATGGGTCGGAACGAATGGGAAAAATATAGATGCTATTATGTGTATTGTTGATTTGATGAAAAGGGATTCTGAAATTAAAATACTGATAGGTTGTACGGAAGAAGAAAAGGCTATTATATACGAAACCCACAATGAAACACAGTACATGAAAGGAATTCTAATTCGTCGATAATTTCATATTTGTAAGTGTATTCCCAGCAAGCCAAAATGAAAGACATTTTTACGGAAAGGGTGCCCCTTTCCTATGCTTGCTACGGAACATTTCATTTGGTGCGTTGGTGTTTCCTTTGCTTTTCTAAATCGCCCATATTTTGTATGGAATGGAGGCAGGAAAGGAACGAAAGGGAACGGATAGCATTTCTCTTTGAGGTGTTACGCAGTTAAAAGGCGTTTTCACAGGAAAAGGTATAAACACCTTGTCTGCTGTTTTTGGTGTCTGCAAACCTTTGTTTTCAAGACTTATAGAACCTCTATTGCGTAACAATGCTGTAAAAACAAGGCGGTGTAGTAACACCGCCTGATATGCATGGGCATTGTCTTATTTGTGGTGCTAAAATGGTGCCCAGCTTTACAAAATTAACCTATGCGGAGATATGACAAGAAAAATGACGATATGCGAATAAGCCTTATTTTAACCGTTTTCAAGGTATGGTATAAACAGTTATGAGGGCTTATTCTATCTAATCAATAAAAAATAAGAAAAAACGGTCCCGGGATTAAAAATCTCAGGACCGTTTTTTGTGTGCGCGCATGTTTTACACGCCGGCGTTCGATACGTTTTCAGATGCGCCGTTCGCGGTGTTGCCGCTGTTGTTCTGGCTGCCCGTCATATTGTCGACGCCGCTTTGAATAGCGCTTCCGGCGGCGGATACGCCGCCTTCGATGGCACTGCCCGCAGCGGACACGCCGCCCTCGATTGCGCTGCCGAGGGAATCGCTTGCGCCGTTCATGCCGCTGTTCATGCCGGCGGAAGCGTTGTTATGGTTCGAGCTGACGTTCGACTGGTTGTCTGTAACGGTTCCGTTGACACCGTTGCCAATTTTGCCGTTTTCCGCGCTGCAGCCGACAAATAAAACGGCCATGCAGCTAACTGCTATGATAACGGAAAGTATCTTTTTCATTTTTACACTCCCTGAAATAATGGATTGCCTTTCGGCACAGTACTATTCATTTCCGTTTTCGGCAGAATCATGCATCTATTTTTAAACATGTATTTATGTTTAAAGCACCGGGCTCAAATCCTTTTTTAAACGGTCGATAATTTTCTTTTCGAGCCTCGATATGTAGGATTGCGAAATGCCCAGCAAATCCGCAACCTCTTTTTGCGTGTGCTCCTTGTTTCCGCTTAACCCAAAGCGCAGCTCCATAATTTTTTTCTCCCGCTCGCCCAGCTTCGATACCGCGTCGAGCAGCAGGTTGCATTCCGCCTCCTGCTCGATGTTGCGGTTGACAATATCACTGTCGCTGCCGAGCACGTCGCTTAATAAAAGCTCGTTTCCGTCCCAATCTATATTGAGCGGCTCGTCGATTGAAATCTCGTTTTTCAGCTGGGAGCTTTTGCGCAGGAACATCAAAATTTCGTTTTCAATACAGCGCGAAGCATACGTCGCCAGTTTGATATTGCGCGCGGGGCAAAAGGTATTGACCGCCTTAATCAGCCCGATTGTCCCAATCGAAATCAAATCCTCCACGCCAGCTCCGCTCGTCTCAAATTTTTTTGCGATGTAAACGACAAGGCGCAGGTTATGTGTAATGAGCGGCTCGCGCGCGTTTTTTTTGCCGGCTGTAATGTTTTCCATTACCACCTTCTCTTCCTCTGAGGTAAGCGGCGGAGGAAGCGTCTGGGAGCCGTTGATATAGAATACCTCGTCGGTAAGCCCAAGCAGCCGCCTTATTTTGTAAAATAGTTTTTTCAATAGATTCATAGCAATTCCCCCAAAAGCTTTAATCGATGCACTGCGTATTGATGATTGCGCGGCATTCGCCGCTCAAGCGCTCCTTTTCACAGACGGCTATGTATATCTCACGCATACAGAGCGTGTCGTCTATAAATACCTGTTTCGGCTTAAAGGCGGGCAGTATTCCTTCTCCGCCGATTGACTGGAACGGCACGAGCCTGACGCCCGCCGACGGCGGATAAGCGCCTTCGCCTCCAGCCGCGCTTTTTACCAGAAAATATTCTTTGATAGACTCGGGTACAATATCTTTTATGGTATGGAAATCCACAACGATAACGGGGCTTTGCGAGAAAGGCTCAACAAGGCTGCTGCCTGTGTCGAGCTTCCCGAAAAATTCGGCGCGCCGCCCGTTTTCCGTGGCAAGCCTTACCCTGCAAATCACCTTTTGCGGCGCTTCACGGCCAGAAAGACGGCTGATAAGCCGCAGAACCAGATAACAAATGAGCGTGGAGGCAATCAGCACCAGAGGCGAAATGTTGAAATACACGGCGCCGTTGTTGATGACCATACCCTTTGGCGTAAAGGCAAACCACAGCGCAATCATCGCGCCTCCGAAGCAGAAGCTGATGAGCAGGAACGCCGCGAAGTTTTTTAAATAGACCTTGAACGGCTGGCGTCCAAACGTCAAAAAAACCGTTCCGGCAGCGACGAGCATTTTTACGCCAAAATTCAGCACGCTGTGCAGCGGCGGCAATAATATAATAAGGGAGCACAACGCCCCAAACGCGGCTCCCAAAACGATTCGCCGCCGTTTTGGTGAAAGCTTTGTGAATTTCGAGGCCGCAAGCAGTATAAAATAATTGATAAACAGATTCAGGCACAGCAAAATATCCAAATAAACCGTCTGCTTGATACCGCTCACATCCTTCCTGTAGCCGGTGCAAAGCTATTATTGCACATAGTTTTCAGATTTATTGTCACAATCTGTTTTCCCATAAAGAAAAAAGAAAGGGGTTCTTTTCATTGGCGGTAGGAATTGTAATCGGCTTTGTAATCGGCAGCATGACGGGCGTATGCGTCATGTGCCTGTTTCAAATCAACAGAAAGCACTGACTAAAATTTAAGAATTTTAAAACACATCAAACAGCGTTTCCTTTCAATTTTTATGAAAAAAGAATAAAAATGAGCGTTTAATCGTGTGAAAAGCATTGACGAGCGGCTACAATTTGGTATAAAATAGCAATATACATTTTTTCCGGTGGTGATTTAAATGGCACTTGAAACGGTCAACCAGGTCAAGGAAGCGGAGCAAAGAGCCCAGCAGGCCGAGCTGGAAGCGCGCCAAAGGGCGCAGCAGATTCTCGACGGGGCAAATAAAGACGCTGAACAGGCCGTCCTGAAAATGGAGCAGGAAGCGCTTGCCCGCGCACAGCAGCGCATCAAGCAGGCAAAAGAGCAGGCGGAGCAGATGCTCAAGGACGCGCGGGAGCAGGCGCAGAAGGAAACGGCGGCGCTTGAAGCGGCGGCAATGAAAAAGCAGTCCGCGGCAATCGAAAAAATTACCGGGCGGATTATCTGAACGCTTACAGTCTATACCGCCTGTTTCAGGCGTTTAAAAACGGAGGTGCTGTAAATGGCTGTATTGGAAATGCAGCGAATCAATATCTACGCGTTAAAAAAGCACCGGAAGGCAATTTTAGAGGCGCTCCAACGCAAGGGAGCGGTGGAAATCGAAAACCTAACGCTTGAACACAGCGTCTTTTCTAAGGAAGAGACGGCGCAGAAGCAGGCGGTTTTTATGAAAAGCTCCGCCTCAGCGGGACAAGCCTACGCGGTTTTACAGGAGTATTTTCCGGAGAAAAAATCTCCGCTTTCCATGTTCGAGGGAAGAAGCCCGCTTTCCGTGGAGGACTACTACGCTTTTGTGGACGACGCCCAGGAAATCATGCGCGTCGCTTTTGAGGTCAACTCCCTGCGTAAGGAGGTTGCGGACAACGAAGCGGAGATAATCCGCCTTGACTCCCAAATCGAGTCGCTCGAGCCATGGAAAAGCTTTAATCTTTCGATGCGCTTTCCGGGCACAAAGACAACCGCCGCCTTCATCGGCGTACTTCCGGAATTTTGGGCATACGAGGCCGTCATGGAGCACCTGGCACGGGAGCTGCCGGAGACGGACGCGCTTTCGCTTGAAATCGTGAGCGCTACAGACTATCAGACCTGTATTTTCCTGCTGTGCAGGAAGCAGGACGAGGAGGCGGTGGGCGCGGCCCTGCGGTCCATCGGCTACGCAAAGCCGCCGGTCGCTTCTAAATTCACACCCTCTGAGCGTATCGCGGAGCTGGAAGGAAGAATCAAGGACGCGGAGCACGCAATCGATAAGGCGGAGCTAATGATTCAAAGCTACCGCGGCATGAAGAACGCGTTCCGTTTTATGGAGGATTATTACGTCATGCGCGCCGAAAAGTACGGCGTAATTGAAAAGCTAGAAAACTCAAAGCATGTGTTTATCCTCACCGGCTATATTGTGAAAAAGCGGGGACAGGCGCTGGCGTCGGAGCTGGAACAGAAATACGGCGCCGCGGTCGAGCTGGAAGCGCCCTCAGAACAGGAACAGCCGCCCGTCGTTTTAAAGAACAATAAATTTGCGCGCCCGGTCGAGAGCGTGCTCGAAACGTACAGCCTCCCCGGAAAGGGGGAGGTAGACCCCACCTCGCTGATGTCGATTTTCTATTATATCTTTTTCGGCATGATGTTCTCAGACGCGGGCTACGGCCTTGTGCTGGCGCTCGGCTGTGCGTTTGTATTAAAGAAGTTCAAAAATATGGAACAAGGGCTTAAAAAAAGCGTCCAGATGTTTATGGGCTGCGGTATCTCCACCATGTTTTGGGGGATTTTGTTCGGCAGCTACTTCGGCGACGCGGTAACGGTCATCGGCAAAACGTTTTTCGGCGCCGACGTTACAATCCCGCCGGTATGGTTCAACCCCGTAGAGGGCACCAATTCCATGACGCTTTTGATGGTCGCCTTTTTGCTCGGCATTATCCACTTGTTTATCGGCCTTGGCATCAAGGGCTATATGAATATTAAAAACGGTAAGCCGCTCGACGCCGTATACGACGTGCTGAGCTGGTACCTGCTTGTCGGCGGCGGTATTTTGGCGCTGCTTTCTATGGATATGTTAAAGTCCCTGACAGGCTTTGTCCTGCCGCCTGTTTTCCTGACGATTGGCGGCGTGTGCGCAGCAGTCGGCGCGGTCATAATCCTGCTCTTTGAGGGGCGCGGTTCCAAGCCGGTCAAACGGCTGCTCAAGGGCGCGTACGGCCTTTACGGCGTGACAAGCTATTTAAGCGACATCCTTTCCTATTCAAGGCTGCTGGCTTTAGGCCTTGCGACCGGCGTAATCGCGCAGGTGTTCAATCAAATCGCTTCCATGTTCGGCGGCGGCATCGGCGTGATTCCGTTCATCATCGTGTTCATCATCGGCCATACGCTCAACATCGGCATCAACGCTCTGGGCGCGTACGTTCATACGAACCGCCTGTCGTTCGTTGAGTTCTTCGGTAAGTTCTATGAGGGCGGCGGAGTGAAATTCACCCCCTTCCAGATAAACACCAAGCACTACAAAATCAAGGAGGAAAATTAACCATGGATAACTTTGGAATCGTTTTTGCATTAATCGGGGCGGCGCTTGCCACCTTTTTGGCCGGCACAGGCTCGGCTATCGGCGTAGGTAAGGCCGGAGTCGCGGCTGCGGGCGTTCTGACGGAAGACCCCTCCAAATACGGCAAGGTGCTTGTTTTACAGCTCCTGCCCGCGACACAGGGCATTTACGGTCTGCTGGTTGCGTTCCTTGTTTTAGCAAATACCGGCATCCTCGGCGGCGACCCGAACATCTCGGTTACCAAGGGACTGCTTTACTTTGCGGCGTGCCTGCCGATTGCGTTCGCGGGTCTGTTCTCCGCCATCCACCAGGGCAAATGCTCGGTTGCGAGTATCGGCACCGTTTCGAAAAAGCCCGACCAGTTCGGTAAGGCTATCCTGCTGCCCGCCATGGTTGAGACCTACGCCATTCTCGCGCTGCTCATTTCCATGCTTGCTATCTTCAGTCTCCCGGAACTGCCCGTTTAATCCCGCATGAAAAATAACCAGGACGGGAGCATTGCCATATGAATGGATTGGATAAAATTTTAGACGAAATCAAAAGGGAAGCCGACGAGGTTTCCGCTTCAATCATCAAGGAAGCGCAGGATAAGGCCTCTGAAATCGCGCGGCAGGCGCAGAAAAAGGGGGAGGAAGCCGTAAAGCGCATTGATGAGGATACCAAGCAGAAGTGCGGCGATATCCTCGCGAGGGGACAGTCGGCCTCGGAGCTTTATAAAAGAAAGGCCGCGCTCAAGGCAAAGCAGGACATAATCTCCAGGGTTTTGCTCGACGCTAAAACCACCCTGCTCAATTTGCCCGAGGACAAGTATTTTGAGCGCATCCTTCAAATGATTGAGAAGCACGCGCTTGAAGAGGAGGGCGAAATCGCCTTTAACGAAAGGGACAGGAAACGCCTGCCTAAGCTCTTCGAGGCAAAGCTGAAGCTTGCTTCCAAAAACAAGCTGAAGCTCGCGCAGCAGCCGGCCCGCATCGACGGCGGCTTCCTCCTGCTGTACGGCGGCATCGAGGAAAACTGCTCGTTTGAAGCGTTGTTTTCCGATATGCACGAGCAGCTCCAGGACGAAGTGCGCACATTGCTGTTTCCTTAAGAAAGGGGGCTTACCCGCCTTATGTCGGAAGAATACACCTACGCGGTCGCGCGTATCAGGGCAAAGGAAATGAAGCTCCTAAGCAAGAGCGACTTAAACGCCCTTTTGTCCGCAAGGGACTATGACGAATGCCTGCGCCTGCTTTATGACCACGGCTGGGGAGAGGAAGGAAAATCGCTTTCCGCGCCCGCCCTTTTAAAGGCTGAGCAGGATAAGACATGGTCGCTCATGCGCGAGCTTGTGGACGATATGAGCGTTTTTAACGTGTTCCTTATCCCAAACGATTTTCACAATTTAAAGGTCTCAATCAAGGCTGTTACGCGTAACGCAAACCCCGCGGGCATGTTTATAGAAAACGGTACGGTTCCGGCTCAGTCGGTTTATGAAGCCGTAACAAAACGGGATTACGCAGGCCTTCCCGAATACCTGCGTGAACCGGCGGGCGAAGCGCTCACGGCGCTTCTGCAAACTGGCGACGGACAGCTTTGCGACGTCATACTCGACAAGGCTTCGCTTGAAACGGTGCACAAGCTCGGGCAGGAATCTGAGAATGAGGTTATCAGGCTTTACAGCGAACTGACGGTCGCCTCCGCCGACATCAAAACGGCGGTGCGCTGCGTCAAAACAGGAAAGACCGCGGAATTTATCAAAAAGAGCCTTGCCTCCTGCTCGACGATTAACGTGAACCTGCTCGCGTCTGCGGCGGCAAAGTCGCTTGACGATATTTACGGTTATTTACAGTTTACCGATTACGCGGGCGCGGTCGACGCGCTGAAAATATCCCCGACCGCCTTTGAAAAATGGTGCGACGATTTGCTGACCGATAAAATCAAGCCGCAAAAATGGGAGCCGTTTTCCATCGGGCCGCTCGCGGCGTATATCATCGCGCGGGACAATGAAATTAAGGCCGTGCGCCTGATTCTTTCAGCAAAATTAAACGCGCTCGATTTGGAAGCAATCAAGGAAAGACTGAGGGATATGTATGTATAGGATTGCAGTAATCGGTGACCGCGACAGTATTTATGGCTTTGCAGCACTCGGGCTCGATATTTATCCGATCGAACACGGGCAGGACGCGTCCGAGCAGTTAAAGACGCTCTGCAGCGGCGAGTACGCCGTGCTTTATATCACCGAAGCGCTGCTGAAGGATTACGACAAGGAGCTTATGCGCTACCGCGAACAGCAGGTACCGGCCATCATCCCGATTCCGGGCATCACGGGTAACAACGGCATGGGGATAGCGGCCGTCAAGCAATTTGTCGAAAAGGCCGTCGGGTCAGATATTATATTCAACGATTGATTTTTAAGAAATAGAAGAAAACCCATCGAAGGGAATGAATGCTACAATGAGCACAGGAATCATCAAAAAGGTAGCCGGGCCGCTCGTTATCGCCGAGGGGATGCGCGACGCGAACATGTTCGACGTTGTGCGCGTAAGCAAGCAGCGCCTCATCGGCGAGATTATCGAGATGCACGGCGACCGGGCTTCCATACAGGTATATGAGGAAACCTCCGGCTTAGGCCCCGGAGAACCCGTCGAATCGACCGGGGCGCCGCTTAGCGTTGAGCTTGGCCCCGGGCTTATCGGCAGTATTTACGACGGTATCCAGCGCCCGCTCGACGACATCATGAAGCTCAGCGGCAACAGCCTGCACAGGGGCGTAGAGGTTCCGTCGCTCAAGCGCGGCAGGAAATGGAAGTTTGTCCCGACAGCTAAAATAGGCGACAAGCTTTCCGCGGGAGACGCGATTGGAACCGTTGAGGAAACAAAAGTAGTCACCCAAAAGATTTTGGTGCCGCCAAAGGTTTCCGGCGTACTCAAATCAATCAAAGAGGGCGAATATACCGTTGACGAGCCTGTTGCGGTCGTCACCACGCCGCAGGGCGCGGACGTGGAAATTACGCTCATGCAGAAGTGGCCGGTCCGTGTGGGCCGCCCCTATAAAACTAAGCTATCGCCCGAAATGCCGCTGGTCACTGGCCAGCGTGTTATCGATACGCTGTTCCCGATAGCGAAGGGCGGCGTAGCCGCTGTCCCCGGCCCGTTCGGAAGCGGAAAGACCGTCGTACAGCACCAGCTTGCAAAATGGTCCGAGGCGGACATCGTCGTCTATATCGGCTGCGGAGAACGCGGCAACGAAATGACCGACGTGTTAAACGAATTCCCGGAGCTTATCGACCCGAAAACAGGCTATTCCCTGATGGAACGCACCGTGCTCATTGCGAACACGTCGGATATGCCCGTTGCGGCGCGTGAGGCGTCCATTTATACAGGCATTACCATTGCGGAATATTTCCGCGACATGGGCTTTTCCGTCGCGCTGATGGCCGATTCTACCTCCCGCTGGGCGGAAGCCCTGCGCGAGATGTCCGGCCGTCTTGAGGAAATGCCCGGCGAGGAGGGCTATCCCGCGTACCTCGGCAGCCGCCTTGCCCAGTTCTATGAAAGGGCAGGCCGCGTCATTACGCTCGGCTCTAAGGACGAACAGGGCGCGCTTTCCGTTATCGGCGCCGTGTCGCCTCCGGGCGGCGATATTTCCGAGCCGGTTTCGCAGGCGACCCTGCGTATCGTCAAGGTGTTCTGGGGGCTCGATTCCGACCTTGCCTATAAGCGCCATTTCCCGGCAATCAACTGGCTCAAGAGCTACTCCCTGTATCTCGATACCATGGCGCAGTGGTTCAACGATACAGTCGCGCCCGACTGGATGGAATGCCGCCACAGCCTGATGCGCCTGCTCCAGGAGGAGGCGGAGCTCGACGAAATCGTCAAGCTCGTCGGTATGGACGCGCTTTCCGCGCCCGACCGCTTAAAGCTCGAGGCCGCGCGCTCCATCCGTGAGGACTTCCTCCACCAGGACGCGTTCCACGAGGTAGACACCTACACGCCGCTCGGCAAGCAGCACATGATGATGCTCTTAGTGCTCGCATATTACGAAAAAGCGGCCGCGGCGCTCGATAAGGGCGCGACGGTCGACAGCCTGGTAAAGCTCCCGGTAAGGGAACGGCTCGGGCGGTTTAAATATATCCCAAGCGAACAGACAGAAAAAGAATTCAGAGAGCTGCTCGACCAGCTCAATCTTGAAATAGGAAAAGCAATCGACGAAGGAGGCGACCTCTGATGCCAAAGGAATACCGTACAATTGAAGAAGTCGCCGGCCCGCTTATGCTCGTTAAGGACGTTGAGGACGTAAACTTCAACGACCTGGGTGAAATTGAGCTTGCAAGCGGAGAAAAGCGCCGCTGTAAGGTGCTTGAAATCAACGGCTCGGACGCGCTCGTCCAGCTATTTGAAAACTCCGCGGGCATCAACCTTTCCGACAGTAAGGTGCGTTTTCTCGGCAGAAGCATGGAGCTTGGCGTCAGCCGCGACATGCTCAGCCGCGTATTCGACGGAATGGGCAAGCCGATTGACGGCGGCCCCGACATCCTTCCCGAAAAACGCCTCGACATCAACGGACTGCCGATGAATCCGGCGGCACGCAACTATCCCCAGGAATTCATCCAGACGGGCGTTTCCGCTATCGACGGCCTCAATACGCTGGTAAGAGGGCAGAAGCTGCCGATTTTCTCGGCCTCCGGCCTGCCGCACGCAAACCTTGCCGCGCAGATTGCGCGCCAGGCGAAGGTACGCGGCACGAACGAGCCGTTCGCCGTCGTATTCGCCGCGATGGGTATCACGTTCGAGGAATCGAACTTCTTTATTGAAAGCTTTAAGGAGACGGGCGCAATCGACCGCACGGTTATGTTTGTTAACCTTGCAAACGACCCCGCCATCGAACGTATTTCCACGCCGCGTATGGCGCTGACCGCCGCCGAGTACCTCGCGTTTGACGCGGGTATGCACGTGCTCGTCATCATGACGGATATTACAAACTATGCCGACGCTTTGCGTGAGGTTTCCGCCGCGCGCAAGGAGGTTCCCGGACGAAGGGGATACCCCGGCTATATGTATACGGACTTGGCCTCCCTCTACGAACGCGCGGGAAGGCAGAAGGGCAAAAACGGCAGCATTACGCTGATTCCGATTTTAACCATGCCCGAGGATGACAAAACGCATCCGATTCCCGACCTTACCGGCTACATCACGGAAGGGCAGATTATCCTGAGCCGTGATTTGTACCGCAAAAACATCGCGCCGCCCATCGACGTACTGCCGTCCTTGAGCCGATTGAAGGATAAGGGCATCGGCGAGGGCAAAACGCGCGCCGACCATGCCAATACGATGAACCAGCTGTTCGCGGCATATGCCAGAGGCAAGGACGCAAAGGAGCTTATGACCATCCTTGGCGAAGCGGCGCTTACGGACATCGACAAGCTCTACGCGAAATTTGCGGACGAGTTTGAAAAGCAGTATGTCTCCCAGGGCTACGAAACGAACCGCGATATTGAAGAAACGCTCAAAATCGGCTGGAAGCTGCTTTCCATTCTGCCCAGGAGCGAGCTCAAACGTATCAAGGACGAATACCTTGACAAATATTACGGCAAAGACTAAAAAGCGAGGTGAACGGCCTTGGCGTCAACCACAGTCAATCCAACCAGAATGGAGCTTACGCGCCTGAAAAAAAAGCTCGTCACCGCCATGCGCGGCCACAAGCTTTTAAAGGATAAGCGCGACGAGCTGATGCGGCAGTTTCTCGATTTGGTCCGTGAGAACAAGGAACTGCGCGAAAAGGTAGAGCGCGGCATAGAGGAAGCCAACAAAAACTTTGTCCTGGCGCGCGCCTCTATGTCGGACGAGGTGCTAAACGCCGCTTTACTTGCGCCGAAGCAGGAGGTTTCCCTGGAGCTCAGCACGAGAAACGTCATGAGCGTCGATATTCCCGTGCTCGATTATAAAACGCGCACGCCTGACGAAAATGATATTTATTCCTACGGCTTTGCGTTTACGTCGAGCGATTTAGACGACGCGGTCAAATCGCTTTCCGATTTGCTGCCCGATATGCTCCGCCTCGCTGAGGTGGAAAAATCGTGCGAGCTGATGGCAAGCGAAATTGAAAAAACGCGCCGTAGGGTAAACGCCCTGGAGCACGTAATGATTCCGCAGACACAGGCGAATATTAAATATATTACCATGAAGCTCGACGAGAACGAGCGCAGCACGCAAATCCGCCTGATGAAGGTCAAGGATATGATGCTCAAGGAAGCGCACGGTTATTAAATCAAAAGGCAGCCGCAAGGCTGCCTTTTTTAAACCGATTTTGTTTTTGAAACGTCCCGTTTCTTATTCATTCTATGGAGCATTTTGGGAATCTTTCATAAACCTTTTTATGTTTCATGAACCAAAGGGGAGAGAACAGTTGCGGCTGTTCTCTCTTTTTTATTGAAGCATTCTGCATCTTGAATTTCTTCATTGAATTTTATATGTTTTATCAAAAGAGGGAAACCATTTCGGTGGTTTCCCTCTTTTGCAATCCTCTTTCCGCCGA